>JBCBLF010000386.1:0-3051 GCA_038520475.1 Cyanobacteria bacterium J06627_8 | reverse complement strand
GACCTAATGTGGCTGATCACTTCGTTCGCACCTTCGTTGCAGGAGCTGCGATGACTGTGGATTTGGCACAAACCTGGGACTTCTGGGATGCAGTCGAACATCCCGTTGCAGCGCTTCGGCAACGTTATAATCTGACACTAAATTGCCCCCGAGAGACAGGTTAACTTCAGGAGAATTCGGCTTACTTCAGTTGCCTTCGGTCTAGAACGTGTCATCAATTAAGCCATATTACTGAAGCAGCCAAGTAAATCGTTTAAGAAAGTTGACTGCTCGCCTGCAGATCAAAAACATCGATAGAGATGATGTGACCGAGCAGATTTCCTTCATCCACACAATCTTCAGAATTGCTGCGTAAGTCTCAGGTAAGAATATGAGTCTTATCTTCTATTTTTTCTTGCGGCAGGACCACAGGTCGAGTCTCAACCAGCTTGGCTGAAGCAATCGTGCTGGCAGGATGCGCTCAAGAGACACAGGGAACCCCCTGGACTCAGAAGCTCTATTGAGCGCAACAGAAGATCTCCAACGCTACATCTTGAACAATCAATCTCGCATTGACTATCGTACCTGTTAACCAATTGATTGCAGCAAGATGTCTGTAAATAATCCACCCAACGAGTCACCAATAACAATAGTACGGGTTCCTGTCATATTCATCCGACTTCTTCTAAATACTTATGCACGAACGTGACCGCCATTGCTCCTTCCCCTACAGCTGAAGCCACCCGCTTCACCGAACCATGCCGTACATCTCCCGCTGCAAAAGAACCAGGAACACTAGTCTCCAGGAAGAACGGATCGCGCTCAAGCGTCCAGCATTCCGGTAGGCGACCCTCTGTAAGCAAATCTGAGCCAGTCACCAAGTAGCCTGCCTGATCTCGAATGACATTGGTATCTTTTGCCCATTCAGTGTTTGGCACACCGCCAATGCAAACAAACAACCGTCGAGTATCGATTCTCTGTGTCAACTGATCGCGATGATTGATTATTTCAATTTGCTGTAACGAGGTATCTCCTGCTAGACCAGTCACCTGAGTTTGAAAGAGAACTTCAATGTTGCTTTTCTGAGTGATGCGCTCAACGAGGTACTGAGATAAAGTCGCTGCTAACGTATTGCCGCGAATCAGCATTGTTACTTTTTCGGTATAGCGTGACAGGTACATGGCAGCCTGCCCTGCTGAGTTACCACCACCTACAATAAAGACATGTTCGCCCCCACATAAAGGAGCTTCGCTGGCACTCGCACCGTAAAACAGGCCGACGTTGAGAAACTGGTCCTCATTGAGAAGATTGAGCCGTCGATACTCAATTCCCGTAGCGCAGATGTTGGCGCGGGCAACCATTTTGCTACCATCCGCCATGTCTGTGTAGATGTGATTGTCGCGAAATTCTGATTTCACGCCCTCGCGCAATAAAAGCAATTCAATCCCAAATTTGACGGCCTGCTGGCGAGCACGTTCGGCTAGGTCAGCGCCGCTAATACCTTCAGGAAAGCCCAAATAATTCTCAATCAATGAACTGGTGCCTGCTTGTCCACCAACGGCGTGGCGTTCAACGAGGACGGTGCGTAGCCCCTCAGATGCCGCATATACGGCAGCGCTTAAACCCGCAGGACCTGCACCATAAATTGATAAGTCATATTCTTTGAATCTAGGTTGCGTTACCCAACCGAGCCGTTGCGCAATCTCTCGAATGGTTGGGGCAAAGAGTTGCGTTCCATCTGGAAATTCAACGATAGGCAAACGAATATCACTCAGTGTTGAAAATCCCAGTTCGCGATTGCAATCCTGATCGCTCGTTAATTCAATCCACTCTAATTCAACTACGCTGCGATTGAGAAAATCTCGAATTTCGTAAGCATCAGCTGAATTAGGTTGCCCATAGAGCTTGACCCTGTGGGGATTAGATGATGAGCCTAAGTCATTCGTCATCGTGGTATTTCCATCCTCATCGTTGTAATTTAGATTGTTGAATTCAGATTGTTCAAGCTGTTGTCAACTCACGTACTGCGACCAAGAAAAACATCGACCAATTGAGCCCTTGGCACGATGTCTTTGCCAATGCGGCGATAAGGAACATCGCGAATTCCTTGGGCGATCGCTTGTTCTTTTAGTTCTCGCACTTCTTGCATTCCCGCATCAGACAATAGAAATGCCGTTACCGTTTCTGCATTCATTCATACTTCAACCGTTAAATTAGCTAAAAAACTAATCTCAGCCATGTTTCGCTCTCAAATAAAATATGCCTTCAGAATGCGTTCTGCCATTTCGGTTGCTTCGTTCTGCTGTCCGGCAAACCAAGTTAAGCGGTGCGCTTTCAGTGTGTTGAGCGTGATCGTCATTAGGTCATAGCGAAACTCAATGCTACATCTAGCTGACCTGAAAACAGGCGATTTGCTTCTTCAAACAAAGCATCTACTCCTACGATTGTTGCCATATCTGCTTGTACCAACGCTGCTTTCTTATCCCGAGGCTGAGTCTCTTCAACAACCTGCTGAGCCGAATTTGCCGAGCGTCCATAGTTGATGAGCACGAATGCACCTTCAGCAGCTGGTTTCTTGGCGATCGCAGCACCAATTCCCCTTGAAGATCCAGTTACGATTGCGTTTTTCCCGGCTAGAGTCCTCATGTCCAAACTCTCCTGATTTGTTTCGGAACGTGTATACCAACGACTGATATCTGAACGATTTTCGTTCGTGAGTTTCCCGTTTGGGGAAGCCATAGTGTTCCAGTTGCGATAATTACACGGTAACTCTACTCACTAAGAATGTTAATACGAATAATTTGCTAAAAGCCTTTGCAATTTGTGCAAAAATAAATCCAACATGAATCAATTTGCAGTTCTGTCGTAAAAATCATGAAAGGGTATAAAATTTCACTACCTTATCTAAGGTTTACACGACGATTTCGAAGATTTCATGGACGAAAGAGAGCTGTCCGGTCACATCATCTTTATCTTTGATCCGGAGCATGGCCATTGATTCGTACCCTTTGAGGGCGCGCTGAGCGGTATTGAAGAACCCAAATCCCAAATCAGGATCGACCAATCGCTTGA
>JBCBLF010000385.1:0-3056 GCA_038520475.1 Cyanobacteria bacterium J06627_8 | reverse complement strand
CTCTGGCTGTATCAAAATCAAGCTAGCGACAACTCGTTCAAGGCCATTCTGCATAGATAAGGTCGAAATGTTTTCTAGACAACGCGGATAATGAGCCGTTGTCGAGTACATAATTCTATATAAGGAGGTCACGTTGGGCAGAACGCTGGTTTATTGCGAAATGCTCGACATCGCCCAGGCAACGGCACAAGAGTGGCAGGTTTAGGCTTCCTGGGTTAGACCGTAGAGTGGCGAAGCAAACCAACGAAACTGGCAAGGCAAGGCAACAACAATATGGCGAGGGTTTTGGTTCAGCTTGGAATCTATTTAGGCGCAGCGCTGGGCGCTGGAATGTTAGCGGGTGGAGCGGCGATCGCCATTTCTGAGAGGTTCCCAGTTTCAATTCCTGGTCTATCACAAGCATCAGCGACGCCGTTAAACGGAGCCTTGGATACCATCTTGGCTGTTGCACCCTCACCTTTATCGTTATCAGGCCAATTCGAAGACGAGTCCCTGACGGCTCAGTCGTTCAGCGCTTCCGAATTCAACGCTTCCATATATGGGAACCGCGATCGCCTCCAGACTGAGCAAATCGATCAATCGGTTTGTATACCTCCGACTCTTTTACGGACGAATCGTGGGGCATCACCCCAAGTGTTGATGCAGCAGGTGACACAGCAAGCGACCAGCCTCATGAGCTGGCTTGAACGTCCGGACGCTTCAATGCAGGAGTTGATGGGCACATGGGGACCAGAGCTGATGGCACATCTTTCAGCAAGCCCATGGCCGACCATTCATGAGCGGGCGAGACAGGCGCGAGTTCCAATTCTCATGTATCACGACATCCTTCCTCGAAAGGAAGTGTTTTTTGACGTCACGCCTGATGAATTTGAAGAACACCTACAGCTCATTCAAGAAAATGACCTGACGCCCATCAGCTTAGATGCGTTGGTGCTCCATCTCCGCACAGGTGCGCCTCTGCCTCCAAAGCCAGTATTGCTCACCTTTGATGATGGATATATCGGCCACTACGAGCATGTTTTGCCGCTGCTTCAGGAATATGGCTATCCTGGGCTATTTTCCATCTACACATACAAGGTTGGTCGTGACCATGGCCGTCCAGGCGTCAATTGGAGGCAGTTAAGGGAAATGGCGGCTGATCCGCTCGTCACGATCGCCGCCCATAGCGTGACGCATCCACGAGACCTCCGAGAAATCGAGGAAGCAGACCTACAGAGTGAAGTCAGTGAATCGAAGCGGGTTTTGGAAGAAGAGTTGGGGGTTCCGATTCGCTATTTCACCTATCCCGAAGGAAACTATGACGCTCGGGTTGCAAATGCAGTTGAAGAGGCAGGCTTCATTGCAGCCCTAGCGATGGACAATGCTGAAGATCGGCATGCCAGTGAGTCTCCACACCTATTAGCCATCGACCGCATGGGCCAATCTCAAATTCGACGAGCGATCGCCGAATCTTGGGGTGGGTTGCCGTTACCCAGCTTTGGACGTCGCTTCAATTTCTCAACGCCCATTCATCGAGCCGAACACGATAACGACGACATGTCTCTGACGCTTGTGTCGGGTGGAAAGCCTGTCACAATCCATGCGGATAGCCGATATTCGGTTCCTGAAATCATTGAGGGAACCAATGTCGTCGCAGCAGTGGACGGTGGGTTCTTTTCGCTCAAGTATTTGGACTCAAACGTGATGATTGGTCCGGTGCTGAGCCAGAGCACGGGCGACTTTATTCCAGGCAATCCAGGCGAAAATCCGCTGTTGGCCGGACGTCCTCTTGTGATGATTAGTGACACTGCCGTGCAGTTTACACCCTTTGACCATCGGAGACACAACACGTTAGCTGGCATTCAAGCCGAGATGCCAGATGTGACCGATGCGTTTGTTGGAGCCGCATGGTTGGTTGAGAATGGTGAAGGTCGGTCGCCAGAAAGCTTTGACGGTTTGTTTGACTTTGACGCCAATCGACATCGAGCCTTCTGGGGCATTAATCAGGTAGGGCAGCCGGTGATTGGGATTACACACACCCGCATCGATTCAGTCACACTTGGGCGTCGTCTGGCTGAACTTGGCCTACGAGAAGCCGTCATGCTCGATTCAGGAGGCAGTACGTCGATGGCCTATGGCAGCGAGTCGTTGGTGAGAAACTACATTCCGCGCCCCGTCCCTCACGTGGTAGGGCTACTGCCAACGAACGAGTCCACAGCGCAACAACCCCATCATTGTGCGTTCGCTTCTGAACCCTAAGATCGCTTCTCAACTCTAAGATTGCCTCCCAACTCTAGATCGCCTCTTAGCCATAGAAAAAAATCTACTCAATCCCCTTACAAAATCTTGGTTTTAACGTGATAGACCCCAGCAATATCTCACAGATAGCATCTGATTCTTTACGTAATCCTTGCGCGGTATCACGGTGTCTTTACCCGAAACAGTAAGCGATTCGCGCGATGAGCAGCCACAATAAAAGAGGGGAATGTTGCCACCCCCCTCGTATTACTGGCCTCGATACCAAGTTCATTGACGCAGGACAGTTGAAAAAGTGCCTCACTTGAGTAGATTCTGAAAAACAGATTTGTTAACACCGTCCAGTATCATCCAGCAGTCTGTTTTATCGTCTCAATCCTATGCCTCGATCCCGCCACCTACACTTCCAAGTCCTGCGTCCCTGGTGGCGATCGCTCTCCATCGGCATCATTGCGGTGCTGTTAATGGGTGCATTGATCCTTCCTCAACAGGCCCAGACTCAAGCGGGCGATCGCATTTCACAGATAGATTTACTGGAACATATCAATACTGAATCGAAACGGTCAGGCTCTGAGTTTCTAATTTTGGACGTGCGCACAGCGGAGGAATATGCCGAAGGCCATATTCCTGGTGCGGTGAATATTCATTTTCGGGATGTGCCCAATCACTTCGACACCTTACGGGATCAGAATTCATCAAGCATCATCGTGTATTGCGAAACGGGCATACGCGCCGGGATTGCTAGGCGATCGCTCATGAATTCGGGATTTGACTCAATTTTGCACCTCGAAGGAGACATGCAGGAATGGCGCAGACAAAAT
>JBCBLF010000384.1:0-3071 GCA_038520475.1 Cyanobacteria bacterium J06627_8 | reverse complement strand
CAATGTGATTGGGCGTGCCCTCGTCCGCTACTGGCCGCCAAATCGCATCGGTGAAATTGTCCCAACTCCGTCCTATGCAGAATAGGGTTTTGATATAGCACTGCGCAAATTAATTTCGAAATGATTAAGCATGATCGTGTGGAGCGTCGGCCTCGCAAGACGGCTTCTGCACTTGACGCCGTTGCATGCCGGCTAGTCCAGGTGAGCGTGCTTCCTAAGTCCTAAATCTGTATGTTCACCAGCTTTGGCACCTGAAAGGTGATTCAAAATAGAAAAGCTGATTCACTCTTCATTCACTAGGGTATATGAAGTGAATCTGTTGGACGATCCTAAGATTTTCTGCAGATTATTTAATCGGTATCGTTATTTTCGGCATTTGCGAATATTATGTGAATTCACAATGAGTTGGGATTCTACCTTGACCAGAGCTCCAGTTCCCGTTAAGTGTTGTCTTCATTGGTATTGATTGGGTTTGATTACTTCTCTGCGCATGACTTCCGATTCACAGGCTTCTGCAGCTTCATCCGCACCTGCAACTGTAGCGTCCGTATCCAATGGTGAAGGAGACGGGCTTTCGAACCAGCACATTCGCTTCAAAACAGAGGCGGGCCGTCTGCTGTTGATTTTGCCGCCAGAAAATGAATCTGATGTTCCATCAGCCACATGGAATGAATTGTGGCAGCAACTTAAACATCGATTAAACGGCAATGACCGATTTTGGAAATCCAATACGCCTGTGTATCTGCTTGCCCGCGATCGCCTCCTAGATGCTCGACAACTCCAAGAGATAGCAGAAGTATTGTCTGAAGCAACACTATTTCTTAAGCGGGTCTATACCAGTCGTCGGCAAACCGCAGTAGCAGCAGTGACGGCAGGTTATTCGGTCGAGCAGCATTCTCCTGTCTCTCGGATCAATCAGTCGAATGAAGAAAATGCTGCTCCCATGGCAGACCCACTGTATTTAAATATGACGGTTCGCTCAGGGGTCGAAATTCGTCATCCAGGAACGGTTGTTCTTCATGGAGATGTAAATCCAGGTGGAGCGATCGTAGCGGATGGGGATGTGATTGTATGGGGAAATTTACGAGGTGTGGCTCAGGCTGGAGCATCTGGGAACACTCGCTGTCTGATTATGGCGCTGAAAATGACCCCAACTCAAATTCGCATTGCAGGTGCGGTAGCGCGATCGCCCGAAACTCCTCCAGAGCATTATCAGCCAGAAGTTGCCTATTTTTCAGATGACGGCATTTGCATCACGAATGCAACAGAGTTTCAACGAATGCGCTTGACGACCTAAATGCCCTTCTCACGAGTTAAGTTGAAGCATCTATTTCCATTCATTGTCTGTTTTACACCCATCTGGTCTCGTCTTCTACTCGTTCGATCGTGTCAAAGTCAACAACAAAGGTTCGCAGAATAAAGGTTCACTGATATCGTTATTGGGTTAATTATCGCTTAGTCAATTCGGGATCTACATGAGTCGTGTCATTGTCATAACATCAGGTAAAGGTGGCGTTGGAAAAACAACCTGCACTGCGAATTTAGGGATGGCTCTTGCCCAACGCGGTCACACGGTTGCCGTAATCGACGCTGATTTTGGGTTGCGTAATCTAGATCTCCTATTGGGCCTTGAGAATCGGATTGTCTACACAGCTGTTGAGGTGATATCGGGAGAGTGTCGCCTAGAGCAGGCACTGGTTAAAGATAAACGCCAACCCAACTTGGTGCTGTTGCCAGCTGCTCAGAATCGAACAAAAGACGCCGTGAATCCTGACCAGATGAAAGAGCTGGTTAAATCCCTCACAGAAAAGTTTGAATATGTTTTGCTAGACAGCCCTGCAGGAATTGAAATGGGCTTTCAGAATGCGATCGCCGGAGCTACGGAATCCATCATTGTCACCACTCCAGAAGTCGCTGCTGTAAGAGACGCCGACCGTGTAATTGGGCTACTCGAAGCCAATGAGGTGAAAAATCTACACTTAGTCGTTAACCGTCTCAAAGCAGGCATGGTGCAAGAAGACATGATGATGTCAGTGCAAGACGTGCAAGAAATTCTTGCAATTCCTCTTCTAGGGGTGATTCCAGATGACGAAAGAGTCATTGTGTCGACTAATCGTGGCGAGCCACTCATCCTATCCGAGAACTTGTCGCTTGCAGGTATTGCATTTAGCAACATCGTTCGTCGAATCGAAGGTGAGAAAGTTCCATTTCTCGATCTCACGGCAGCTCACGACGATATCTTTACACGCATTCGACGGATGTTTCGCAATACGTCTCGTCGTTAGGAGATTTGCAGCATACAGTGGTGTTAGATAAGCCGTCATATTCCGCGAATACAGCTTGTCTAGCACCCATAGCCCCCACTCATTACCCAATGTCTCTCTGGTATTCGCATGATTATTGAACTCCTTGACAAACTGTTCAACCGAACTCCACTCGAATCAAGCAAAGATGAAGCAAAGCGACGGCTTCAGCTTGTTCTTGCTCATGATCGAGCAGACTTATCGCCTGCGATGGTTGACAAAATGCGCCAAGAAATATTGGAGGTCGTCTCACGCTATGTCGAAATTGATCCCGACGGCTCGGAGTTTACCCTCGAAAACGACCAGCGGGTTACAGCATTAATCGCAAACTTGCCAATCCGACGGGTTCACCCTGAAACCTAAGGTCCTCGGAGTAGCAACAGCATTTTCTTTTCTTGGTTAGCTTGCGCTTGTCTCGTCTGTTGTCGGTACTACCTCTGCTGATGGACCACTTGCAACATCATCAACAGGCGGACGATCAAAAACCACCATCAAGCTCTCACGTGGCATCTGCTTCTTTAGAACTTTCAGGTGTCCTTCGGCATCCGCAACGCTTCTGAATCGCTCCAGTACAACAGGTTGCTTGCCAGAACTCATGCGAACAACGGCCCACTTCTTCAACCGATCCTGATACAGCATGGATTATCTTAGGTAAATCAACAACGGAAACGGATGCCGCGTGTTTCGATTGAGATATAGCGGTGTTCAAGATAGTCAAGCACAAAACCAGTTATGTGTGGCGCGTTGCGCCACACATAACTGTACTTA
>JBCBLF010000383.1:0-3093 GCA_038520475.1 Cyanobacteria bacterium J06627_8 | reverse complement strand
CTTCGACAATAAATTTTGATAGTGGATTGCTAGCGACGTAGATTGTCTTCAATAACAATCTGCACGCTAAGAAATTGGAAGGCTAGCGCTCATAGGAGTTCGCTAGCCTTCTCGCGTATGTATTCAACTGAAGCAAAGGAGTGATGGGATAGTATTTGAGAATGAGACTTAGCGGATAGTCCATCGGGTATCCAAGTCCCGAAGAAGATACAAGGCAAAACATCCCGCTAGCATTGGAAATGCTGCAAAAAACAACAGATTAGGGGATGTAAATGGATCTAAATAATTTCTATAGGAAACCAGCGTTGATGCAGCGTGCATCGCAAGCACGACAGCATACGTAAATTTCTTTTGAAAGCCAACAACAAATGCCAGAACAATCAGTAATTGAATGACTCCAAGAATATAGACTGGAGCAGCACCTAATCCGCCAATGCCATAGAAAAATTGAAGGACTTGCGCTGCATGGTCGGGCTTGATGAACTTATCGAGAACCCACATAAACAGAACGAGAAAAATACTCAAGCGGAGCAAGAGCAAGGCAAGGGACACACGCTTTCCGAGTGTCGAGGCTGCACGGTCTGACTCAGAAAATGCTGTTGAGTTTGCCACAGGTAACCCCCTTAACAACGATGCAACTTAGGCTGATGTAACGTTCGAATCACATCTGAGAGCTTACTAAACATTCATGAGTGCAAGCTGAGCTAACCCTCTTCATAATTGCCGCCAATATTTTAGGGTTGACGCATGTTTGGGTAGAAGGCTGTGTCTGTCACCATCTGAAAAAATAACCGGTGCTGGGTCGTGCCGGCACGCTTGGATTTTGCTGAACCGTGAGCATCCGCTGTTCGCTAGCGTGATAGATTCGGAAAAACAAGCGTCCATGGGGCAGGGTAATTTAGCAATGAAAGAACCGGTAAGCAACAAATCAAGCAACCGTCCAAATTCCCAAAAAGCACCACAAACAGTGGTCACCATCGACCCAGCAACGATTGTCGTTATTATTTCAGCAGCCATTCTATTGCCACTGCTATTGACTGGATTTATTTCCCACTAGGATTATATCGCTACCCCTAGAGAAAAATGTGTCCCATAACCGTGGCTAGGCTGTATCTCACACGTATATACAGTTAGGCAACGGTTATTTAGGCAACGGTTATATATGGATGCGTTAGACGCTGTAGTTGCTGCACCATTAGGCTGAGGAAGAGGCCAACGTCTGTGACAACGCCAACTGATTCAACCGAACCGCGATCGCTCAACTTTGTAACGACTGCTGGATTGATATCGACACAGACCATCTTCACGCCTGCCGGAGTCATATTCCCGACGCCAATGGAATGCAACATGGTAGACAACATCAAAATCATGTCGGCACCTTTGATCAGCCGAGCATAATCAGCCTGTGCTTCAATCAGGTTCATTTTTGTATCCGGCAACGGACCATCATCTCGAATGGAACCAGCCAAGGAGAAGTCTACGCCATGCTTCACACACTCATAGAAAATGCCGCTACTCAGCACGCCTTGCTCAACCGCGTTGGCGATATTGCCACATCGACGGATGGTGTTGATGGCTTTTAGATGATGACGATGTCCTCCATGAACTGAAACGCCTCGCTTCATATCCATGCCTAAGGACGTTCCCATTAGAGATTGCTCAATGTCATGAACGGCGATCGCATTACCGCCTAGCAACACATGAATATAGCCTTCTCGAATGAGTCGCGCTAGGTGTTCACTGCCTCCAGTGTGAACAACAACAGGCCCCGCCGTCACGACAACTTTGCCTCCTTGATCGCGAATTCGACGGAGATCCCAGGCAATTTGCTCAACGGTTAACTCAACGCGGCGCTCGCTGGACACGCCTGATCCCATAAAGCTAAATTCTTGCGCGTTCCGCTGTTCGCGTGATTCGGTCTTGCGAACGGTTCGGATGCCTTCGACACCGACAACAACACGTTCACCAGCTTGAATATCTCGCAATAATTTACAGTGAGCAGTCCGACCCAATGCATTGGTTGACACGGTAATGGCACCATCCATTCGCTGCTCCTGCACCCGTATCCATTGCCCCTGAACTCGAACTTCAGTGGGATAAATAGTGGTGACATAAAAGTCATCTGGAGCCACGCCATCCTTCTCAGCCGTTTCTAGAATCGCGTCATTTAAATCTTGGGCGATCGCCACTGCTCCGATATCAATGAGCTGATTCATAATATCGTCCATCACCTCGTGATTTGGCGCAGAGATTTTGACCTGCGCTGACGATACATCGTGCCGTTGCTCACCCAAGTGAAAGTTCAACACTTGGAAACTGCCACCGCCTTCGACCACTAGGTCTAACGCGCGATTGATCATGCCAGAATCAAGCAGATGCCCTTCAAGTTTGATCGTGCGGCTCTCGACAGTAGCGTTTGATCGTGGCTCATCCTGTAATGGTTCGGTGACACGAAGCGTCAAGCATTTTGCTGCTCCCCCTGCTTTCAGAAATTCATTGAGAGGCGTTTCAATCACAGTAAATCCCTGATCTGCGATCCGTTGTTTCAGACCAGCACTCACTTGATTCATAACGATCGTGCGATCAACGTTAACCGCATTACAGGCAAAGTTAACGGCATCTATCTCATCCACAACGATGCGTTTTGATTCAGATACTCGCATTTCAATCAAGCGATTTGAATAAGCATCAAACGCAGGGGGATAGTACAGCAGATAGCCGTCAGTTAATGGACAAAAACAGGTATCCAAATGATAAAACCGCTCATCGGTGAGCCGAAGCGATAACACTTCAATCTGCAACCAATCAGCTAGATAGGGATGCGCATCAAGTTCGGATCGAAAGCCGTAGCCTGCCCACAGCCAACGCCCTTCTCGATCGAGCAATGCATCTCCAGCACCTTCGAATGGGAGTCCTTTCGGAAGCTCATGAACGGTATAGCCTTGCTCTTGAAACCATTCTTTGAAATAGGGTTCTTCACCTTGCCGCTCAGGATGGAAGAAGCGGCTCAAAACCACTTGATCACCTAGCACGAGTCCTGCATTGGCTGTAAAAACCATGTCAGGCCAACCTTGCTGAGGCTTGACCAGGTCA
>JBCBLF010000382.1:0-3124 GCA_038520475.1 Cyanobacteria bacterium J06627_8 | reverse complement strand
TTTGTGGAACAAACCTATCGCCAGAGGGGCGTCGCGAAAGCTCTGATGACGACGGCAAAAGCGTTTGCAAAGCAAACAGGAGCCATTCGCATTACCCTATCCACTCAAGTAACGAATACCGCTGCCCAACTACTGTATGAATCGTTAGGGTACAAAAAAGACGAAGCGTTCTATCATTACTCTCTAGTACTCTAATGTTAGATAGAAGCTGACTCATAGCGTCAGCCTATCTCTCTTTTATCGGGTTTACAACAGCGCATGACGCTGATGAAGGGATGGAATCGAAGTAATGATTCATGCCCCTCGTCATATCGGTAACCAATTTTGAGCCCTATTTCAATTGGAATCCTTTCGTGATTGAGGCTAAAGATCAATTTGAAGTAGGGAAGATCATCAATAACATCACGCTAAAGCGTTCAGCACAAAACAAGCAAAAACTTTCTTTGAAAGATTCCTATGCAGAGGTGCCACTCCCTTCTAGACTGTCTGTGTGGGGATTGCTTCATTCAACATTCTGACTTGTGTTGACTGTTACAAGACCTGTCTGAGGTAGCAGTTTGCAACTGCGTTCAGCACAAAAACGGCAGCGTGGAGTGAACCCCCATCTTATGCTGCTGCACTTACCCATTGCGCACAGCGCTATCAGCCATGGAAGCAGGAACGATGCAAGAAAGCATGCAGGTTTTGTTCGTATCAGCAGAGGCAGCTCCTCTTGCAAAAGTGGGAGGGATGGGTGACGTTGTCGGTTCGTTGCCCAAAATACTAAAAGCAATGGGGCACGATGTTCGTGTCTTTATGCCTTACTACGGGTTTATCTCTGACAAAATCCCTGTTCCAGAAGAGCCCGTTTGGAACGGCTACGCCATGTTCCAAGACTTCGCCGTGTATGAAACGACGCTGCCGGACAGTGATGTTCCGCTGTACTTGTTCGGACACCCGGTGTTTAGTCCTAGGCGGGTGTATTCAGGCGACGATGAAGATTGGCGCTTTACATTTTTTGCGAACGGTGCCGCAGAATTTGCTTGGAACTATTGGAAACCTCAAATTATCCATTGCCACGACTGGCACACGGGCATGATTCCAGTATGGATGCACCAATCTCCCGATATCTCGACGGTGTTCACTATTCATAACCTTGCCTACCAGGGGCCGTGGAAATGGAAGCTCGAACAAATGACCTGGTGTCCTTGGTACATGCAAGGCCACAACACCATGGCGGCGGCTGTGCAGTATGCCGATGTAGTCAACACCGTGTCGCCCACTTACGCACAACAGATTCAAACGCCGAATTATGGAGAAACACTCGAAGGACTGCTTTCGTTCATTAGTGAGAAACTTGTTGGTATTCTAAATGGGGTCGACACGAAATCCTTTAACCCGACGCAAGATAAGCAACTCGCCGCTTCCTTTAGCTCTGACGATCTAGAAGGCCGAGCGGCAAACAAAGTTGCTATTCAAGAAGAAGTTGGACTAGAAGTCAATTCAAAACGTTTTTTGATTGGTATGGTCTCGCGACTCGTCGAACAAAAAGGGCTTGATTTGTTGCTACAGACCTTAGACCGATTTTTAGCGTATACCGATGCACAGTTCATTGTTTTAGGAACAGGCGATCGCTACTACGAAACCCAGCTTTGGCAATTAGCATCACGCTATCCAGGTCGAATGTCAGCATACTTGCTATACAACGATGGTCTCTCACGACGCATTTATGGTGGGGCAGATGCATTCCTCATGCCTTCGCGGTTTGAGCCCTGTGGCATCAGTCAACTGATCGCGATGCGCTACGGATGCATCCCGATTGTGCGCCGAACGGGTGGTCTGGTGGATACTGTCAAACATCATGACCCAACAGGGAAAACGGGCACCGGGTACTGTTTTGATCGCTATGAACCCCTCGACCTTTACACGTGCATGGTTCGCGCCTGGGAAGGGTTTCGATTTAAGGACGCGTGGCAACAACTTCAGCAACGAGCTATGCAACAAGACTTTAGCTGGGATAAATCAGCCGTAGAGTACGTGCGAATCTATCGCCGCGCAATGGGTCTTTCGCCTGAATAGCGATCGCTGGAAAAGTTGGAGTAGAACAGACGTCAGGTCCTCGTCTATGAAGCTTCAAAGCTATTACATTTCACGCTCACGACGTTGAGAGTAAGTTAGCAGCTGAACTCACCTGTCACAATTCACGCTAGGTCATGCTAAAGAAATGGAAAAAGAAATCGGGTTCTGTGACCTGATTGAATGGCTTAAGCATCATCACCCGACATAAATTTGGCGAATACTTCTGCTTCTGTCATATTCGAGGTTTGATTAGCGAACTCATAGTAATGAGGCTTCCTGTCAATAAAAATCTGTTCCGTAAACTCAAATTCAGCATCATCTTGAAACAAACCTGCGGGGAGAAAGTATTCGCTAGTGGCCAGTAATCGGTAGAAAATATGCGTCCCGCACTCACGACAAAAGCCTCGTTCAGCCCACTCTGACGACTGATACACTTTGATCGTGTCAGTGCCATCGATTTGCACATCGGTGCCGCAAGACACACCCAATGCTGGCCCGCCTCCCCATCGTCGACACATACTGCAATGACAGGCATCAATTGTCTTTTTGTCGGGTGTTTTCACCGTTATCGCGCCACAAAGACACTGACCATCCATTCTGATTTCCTCCACATCCGATGATTAATGCCGCTCACTTTAGCAAGTCAGTGAGTCTGTTGCCAAGGCAACCACACAATGCATGATGACAACAAATCCAATACTTTGAAGTTCGACTGCTCTCATCTTCCCAAAAAACAATCATCTTTGAGAAGGATTGCTCCACACACGTTCAGGTCCTTTGCAGTTGTTGCTCTCTCGTTCAAAAGCTAAGACAAAATTGACGAGTACTAGTTGCCCCTCTGAACAATGAGCAAAAGCCCCAATCTCGTTGCCAAAAAACCCATTTCAGTCTGGAATAAATTGCTCAAAGCAGATTTCAAAAGCTTCTTTACGTCAATTGATAAGGCCGGAATTGATGCAGCGACTGGACAATGGGTTGACTTGGGGAAAGACGCGGTTGATGCGCTCTCGGCTATTGGGCTTGAAATCAACGCCCAGGCGAGTTCTTCTGGCTCGTTGCTTTCAAG
>JBCBLF010000381.1:0-3124 GCA_038520475.1 Cyanobacteria bacterium J06627_8 | reverse complement strand
CAAAAATAGCCCGTGACCCCGGATAGTCCGTATAGAACTGGTCAAACACGTCAATCATCTGATCGACATACCTGCGCAATGGCAGAGTAACGGCCTCTGTCGTGTGTAGATCGAGAAATCGTTGATACTGCGCATGCATGTAGCGAATGGCTAGCGCTTTGAGAATCGCTTCTTTATCAGGGAAGAACTGGTAAAGCGACCCGACCGAAACACCCGAACGAGCAGCGATCGCCCGTGTCGTTGTTGCGTCGTACCCAATTTCCAGAAATAGCTGCTCTGCAATATCAAGAATGTGCTTGACTCGCTCTTGACTACGAGCCTGTTTGGGCTTCCGCCGCATCTGATGGAGCTTTGGTGAACGTGAGGAATTCGACTGGGACATCAACTTAATTGTTGAGTTGACAAAACATGAACAGTGTTCGTATTTTTGAAATATGAACACTGTTCAGATTTTACCGCCTTTTAGGAGGTGATTCTCATGAAACCGACAATCCGGCCTTTGTGGATGGCCCTGTCTTCGATCCTCCCGTTTATGGGCAAACCCGCCATTGCTCAACCGTCACCGGATCAAACCCAGCAAACTCACTGCGACACCATTGTGATTGGTGCCGGGGCCGCAGGGTTAGCGGCAGCTCGAACCCTGCACGATGCTAACCGCTCTGTGCTTCTACTTGAGGCTCGCGATCGCCTCGGGGGCAGAGTCCACACAAATTACGATTTTGCACCGCATCCCGTTGAATGCGGCGCGGAATACCTCCACGGTGAACACATCGTGACCTGGAACTGGACTCGTCGCTACCGACTCGCAACACTGCCTGTCTTTGACAATGATCGAAACCAGTTCATGTACGTCCATCCAACGCTGCTTCCATTCCAACGTTGGTCGACAATCCCTGGAATGGACATTCTTGATGTGATGGACGATTCGTCAATTGATGGATTAATCGAAAAATGGATTAATAATGAGAAGCCTGATGTCAGCCTGTCGGAGTTTCTCTCAGTCCATCAGGTCGAGCTGTCGCCGCAGGTTCGGCGCATAATAGATCATTTTCTCAGCGGTAGCTATGGCGCAAATCTCGATCAACTCGGAGTGTATGGGTTAGCTGAATTAACCTATGAAGGCGATGGCGATCGCTATTCTCGGCTGAAAAAAGGCTACTCTCATTTACTGGAGCAATTGGCAACAGGACTCAACATTCGGTACTCAACAGCCGTTACACGAATTTGCTGGAATTCATCAGGGATAGAAGTTCAAACAGCAACCGGCACTACTTACACCGCACAACAGGTTGTGATCACCTTGCCACTGGCTCTACTGCAAGAAAATGCAGTAGAGTTTGCCCCCCCGCTTCCTGACACCAAACTCAACGCTATTCAAGGTCTTGGCGCCGGACATATTACAAAACTCATCCTGAAATTTGATCAGCCCTTCTGGTCTAAACGATTAGAGTCTTGCCTGACGACTCTGGACACTCAACTGTGGTGGCGATCGGGTTGGAAACGCAACAACGAGGCACCCGTGTTAACCGCCTATACAGGGGCTGTAGGAGCAGATAAATTAGGAGCGCTCGGACAAGAAAGGGCGATTCAAAAAGGCTTACAGGATTTAGAACAGATGTTTAACATGCCATTAGCCAATCGATTAGTTGATGCACTCTTTGTGGATTGGCAAAAAGACTCCTACGCACGGATGGCATATTCCTATGTTCCAGTCAATGGTGTGGGATTGCGATCGCAGCTTGCCCAGCCGGTTGAGCACATGCTGTTCTTTGCTGGCGAAGCCACACATCCAACCCGAGCAGCCACTGTTCATGGCGCCCTAGAAAGTGGTATCCGAGCTGCCCACGAAATTCTATCCTTGCATACCAAACGAGCCAAAAAACTTATCTCACCCAAGACCTCATCACCAGAAAACTATGGTAAGTAATTAGGCCAAGTTCAAGATGTGAGTAAAACAACCAGACATTTTTACATGCAAATTGGAGAACAACTCAGATATGAATCGGAAAGTAAAACTAGTCCTTGATATCGTCATGGGAACGGTCATTCCTATTCTGATTTTGGACAATTTGAATGAGCAACTTGGAACCGTAACTACTTACGTTACCGCTGCACTTGTTCCTGTCGCTTGGATCTTTACAGATTTATTTTTTATCACCAAGCGATTTAATTTTATTACCAGCTACGTTGGGGCCTTTGCGATCGCACGCAGCATATTAGCCTTTTGGTTTGTCGATGGTATTCAGTTTGCCTTCAAAGATAGTGTAGGTTCTATCTTTACGATTGTGGTGTTTTGGATTTCGATCCTCATTCGAAAACCCATCATGCGCTATTTCTTGATGCAGGGTCTTCATCCAACGTCACCTAAGCAGGAAAAAGCCTTAAAGACGTTGCTTGCCGAGTCGAAAGTCTATTGGTCACTCGTCAAGGGCACAAAAATTGTGTTGTTTGTCACGCTGTTAACAGGCGTTGCCAACTTTGTCCTCAACCTCCAGATTGTAGTCGCTGATTTCGGAACAACAGCATTCAATCAGCAGGTGGCACAGGTCAATGCCATCACTCGAATTGTGCTGACCATACCAGAGTTTATCGGAATCGGAACCGCCGCTTTCTTCATCCGTCGAGCGATACTCTATTACCTCCCCGAAGAAGACGACGATGACCAAGATGAAAGTGACTTCTGGGATCTCTTAGAACTGCGTGAGGTTCAGAGAACAGCTACGGATTCATAGCCATGATGTTGAGGTCCGCACCCCAAGCAGGGCGGACCCTTCTAATTTTCAATATCGATAGATATCCCTATTGTTTCGTTGCAATTGCCTTAAAGAAGGTGTAGCAAAAAACTCCATCCGTTTCTGTCGTTCGGTATAAATCCTGGATTCCCTTGTCAAAGGTTTCTGCTTCAAGCAAATTCGCTTCAATTGACGACTCGCGTACCCCTTCAATCATTGCTGTGAATGTGTTCTCAATGAAGCCTTCCACAAGCTGAGGCTTACTTGAATCAACGTAGACCATTCGTGGAGACACTTTGATATCGCTGACTCCTGAAGCGTCTAAAAGAGGATAAAGTGAAGACCAATGTTGGCATTGCCACCTGCCCTTTTTTGCAGTTCGACTTGGCATT
>JBCBLF010000380.1:0-3134 GCA_038520475.1 Cyanobacteria bacterium J06627_8 | reverse complement strand
GATAATTAATCAATTGCTTCAAGCTTGAACGCCATGCCTGTAGAGACAAAAACTCAAGTTTTAGATCTTCTTAAGCAGTATCAATCAGAGCTAAACGATTTTGGAGTGGAACGCTGTGGTCTGTTTGGCTCTTTTGTTCGAGATGCTGATATCGGCAACGACAGCGACGTTGACATTTTGGTTGCGTTTAAGCCGAACCAAAAAACATTTGATAACTTCATGCACCTTGCCTTATTTTTGGAAGACTTGTTTGGGCGATCGGTTGATCTGATTACGATAGAGTCGCTCAGCCCTTATATCGGTCCTCACATCCTAAGTGAGGTTGAATATGTCTCCCTCGGCTCATGAATACTTGCTTCACATTCTTGATGAAATTGCTTATCTTAGGCAAGAATCTGATGGATTGAGCAAAAGCGATTTCGTGAGTGATGAAACACTCAAGCGCGCCTTTGTTCGAAGCCTTGAAGTGATTGGTGAAGCTGTCAAGCATCTTCCTGAGTCGCTTCGACAACGCTATCCTTCTATCGATTGGCGAGCGATCGCAGGAATGCGCGATCGATTGATTCACAATTATTTCGGCGTTGACTATGACATTGTCTGGGATGCTGTGATAAATAAGCTTCCTGCTCTCCAAGAAGCGATTCATTATATCTTGCAGCAAAATGATGAAGAGCGACAGCGTTGACTATGGCTCACGGCATTTCTCTATTGTTTCACGATCGCCCCAAAGTCGGCCAGCACTCGTGCATGATTTCGCAGCAAGCCCAGCAGATTGAGTCGATTTTGCCGTATCTTCAAGTCTTCGTCCATCACCATCACGCTTTCGGGGCCGTCGAAAAACTGACTGACCACGGGTGAGCTTTCGGCTAAGGCGTCTACCAATGCCTGATAATCACGATTGGTTTGAGCATGCTGAGTCTTGGGCACCAAGTCCACCAACGCATCGTAGAATGACTGTTCCGATGGCTGCTGGAAGAGGTCGGCATTGACCAGAGATTTTGGTTCCAATACGTCTGTTGCTAGGTCACCTTGGGTGGCTAGTCGAGAGGCGCGATTGATTGTTTCGTAGATAACCGAGAGCGTGCCATCTTTACGAATGCCCTGAAGGAATTGAGCGCGATCGCGTACATCCAGTAGGTTTGTCAGTGCGCGCTGTCGGTAGTCAGCATCCTCATCACCGAGTACGGCATTGATCAAGTCGTAGTCAATTTGGAGTTCATCTTGGAAGAGGCTTTGCAATCGCTGAATAAAGAACTCTTCGAGCTGAGTCTGAAGAGTATCAGCGGTGCCATCTTTGACCGAGTGAGTTTGGGTGAAAGCGGCGATCGCCTGCTTCAGTAAGGTGTGTAGATTGATATCCAGGTTGGCAGACCAGATGACATTCACGACTGCATTGGCTGCACGACGAAGGGCAAATGGATCAGACGAGCCACTCGGAATCATCCCCAAACTAAAAATACTGATGAGGGTGTCGAGGCGATCGGCCATTCCAACGACTTGACCAATCAGCGTTTGAGGGAAGACATCAGTTGCACCGCGAGGTAAGTAATGCTCATAAATCGCATCGGCAACGGCCTTAGGTTCGTCACTTGCGAGGGCATATTTCTGACCCATGACGCCTTGAAGCTCGGGGAATTCGCCAACCATTTGGGTGACCAAATCCGCTTTGCAAAGGAGTGCTGCTCGACCAATATGAAGCGTCTCAATTTCTGAGGCACTAAGCTGTTGGGCAACTAGGTGGGCGATCGCCACAATGCGGTCAACCTTTGATCGCATGGAGCCGATATCTTGCTGAAAGGTAACGGCTTCCAGCTTTTCTAAATAATCCACCAACGGAACTTTGCGATCGGCATCGAAGAAGAACTTTCCGTCAGATAGTCGCGCTCGAATGACCCGCTCGTTTCCGGCAGCAATGATGTCAGCCTTACTCGGATCCCCATTAGAAACGGTGATGAAGTTCGGTAATAAGTCTGATGAGCCTGCCGATTTCAACACTGGAAAGTAGCGTTGATGGCTCTCCATTTCAGTGATGGTGACTTCAGAGGGAATATCTAAAAACTCTGCATCAAACTTGCCAACGACCACAGTCGGCGATTCCACAAGGTTGACGACTTCTTTGAGCAACGATTCAGAAATGGATGCAACGCCACCGAGTTGTTTGGCTGCGGCCTCTGCTTGTTCACGAATGGTCAGTTCGCGCTGACTGAGATCGGGTTCAATGGAGGCTTGGCGCAAGTAATCTAAATAGTTATCCGCATGATCGACAGAAATTGGATCGGGTGAGAGGACTCGATGCCCTTGGGTTAGGCGATCGCTCGTGCAGGTTTCGACTCCGTTCGTGAGTGTGATGGGCAGAACCACATCATCGAGTAGCGTAACTAACCATCGGATTGGACGAGGAAACTTTAAATCTCCATCACCCCAGCGCATAAACCGCTTGCCCTCAAGACTCGTAATCCACTCAGGAACCAATTCTGCTAATACATCTGATGCGGAGCGTCCCGGAATCTTGAGGTGAACGAATACAAATTCGCCCTTATCCGTATCACGAACCTCTAAGGCCGAGACATCGGCTCCCTTCGAGCGGGCGAATCCTTCAGCTGCTTTTGTCGGTTTCCCATTTTTAAAGGCTGCCTTTGCAGGTGGTCCTTTGGCGTCTTCTTCTCGATCGGGTTGACGGTCAGGGAGACCTGAAATGAGCACCGATAAGCGTCGGGGCGTTCCGTACAGATCGATGGATTGAGGAGAGAGAAATTGCTCGTCGAGGGTTGCTGGAATCAGGGTCCGCCACTGCTCAAATGCGTCGTCTAAGAAGCTTGCAGGGAGCTCTTCGGTACCAACTTCTAGCAGAAACGTTGCCATAGAGATTTAAGTCAAATTAAGACGGGCCAACAACCCCAACAGTGTACACCGAAGTATTCATTGAAGCCTTCGATAGATTTAGTGAGTATTCAAATTTCCGATCGCCGCTTCCCAAAAGGGATTTACTGATTATTCACGCTCTTTCTCAAGGTCTTCTCGAATCGAGGAGAGCTGAAGCGTCATAGTCTTAAGGTCTTGAACGATATCGGCAGGAACAGGAGGAGTTGAGCTTTTGCTAGAAGCCGCGTATCCAGATGTGCTTGACGGCTGAG
>JBCBLF010000037.1:0-26645 GCA_038520475.1 Cyanobacteria bacterium J06627_8 | reverse complement strand
CTGGAAACCCTGATAAAGGAACTGCTCTAATTTGTATTGCTAAACCCAAGACACAACGCGTTGTGCTTGACCTATAGACTTAACGCAGATGTAGAAACACCAAGAAAAAGAATCTGCATAAAAAATTAACATTTGTTATTGTAACCACAGGTGAGTTTGATGACTCTTATAGCCCGCTCTGGGAATGAAACGTTTCGTCCTCAATTAGCCTCAGTCATCTTGTTAGGGATTGTCATTCTGGCTGGCGGTGTCGTTGCAGCTTGGTTTGCAGGCAATGGAACGATCACATCTATTTTCAGCCGTCTCAACGAGCTCCAAGAACATCCTCCAATGTGGGCCATGACTCCAATGATAATAGGAGAGTATTTTCTTGTTTGGACCGTCAGCTTGATGCTGGTTGTGTTGCTCATCATGCGCCTGTCACCTCGTCCAACAAAGTGGGCGCGAGCAGCGGTGGTCAGTATTTTGGGCGTGCTAGTTGTTCGATATTTGCTGTGGCGATCGCAATCGACACTGAACCTAGATACGCCGCTTAACGGGGTATTTAGTATTGGCTTATTTTTCTTAGAACTCTTAATTCTTACAAACGGAATCATTCAGCTTGTGCTGCTGTTGCGATCGCGAGATCGGAGTCATCAAGCCGATCAGCTGTCGCATGATGTTACTAGCAGATCATTTATTCCAACAGTAGATATATTAATTCCGACTTATAACGAACCCGACTTTATCCTAAGTCGAACGGTAATTGGATGTCAGGCGATTGACTACCCAAATAAAACCATTTATCTGCTGGACGATACACGGCGGCCATCCGTCAAGGCACTAGCAGAGTCATTGGGCTGTGAATACATGACTCGCCCTGATAATCGCCATGCGAAAGCCGGTAATCTTAACCATGCGATTCCAAAGACGAATGGCGACTTCATCGTCATTTTTGATGCTGACTTTGTTCCAACAAAGAATTTTTTGACGCGCACCATTGGTTTTTTTCAAGATCCGACTGTTGGTCTGCTGCAAACTCCTCAGACGTATTACAACCCCGATCCCATTGCATGGAATTTAGGGATGCAAGATGTGTTAACACCCGAGGAAGAGGTCTTCTATCGTCAGATCCAGAGATTGCGCGATGGGGCAGGAGGCGTCGTGTGTGCAGGAACATCCTTCGTCGTTCGTCGAAAAGCACTCGAAGATGTCGGAGGATTTGTGACAGAGGCCCTGAGTGAAGACTTTTTTACAGGCATCCAAATTTCTGCCAAGGGATATCGAAATATTTATCTGAATGAAAAGTTAAGTGCTGGGCTCGCTGCTGAATCAATCTCATCTCATGCTTTACAGCGCATCCGATGGGCTCAAGGAACGCTTCAGTCCTTCTTCATTTCATCGAATCCGTTGACCATTCCAGGGCTGAGTCCGATGCAGCGATTGGCCTACTTCGAAGGCTTGTTGCACTGGTTCAGTAGCATTGCAAAAGTTGGTTTTCTGTTCATGCCAATTTTGTATTTCTTCTTCAACGTTGTTCCAATTCAAGTAACCGGAAAAGAAATCTTATACTTCTTCGTACCCTATTATTTAGTCCAGCTGACCACGTTTTCTTGGCTAAACTATCGAGCCCGCTCTGCGTTGCTCTCAGATGTGTATGGGTTAGTTCTAGCTTTTCCACTAGCGTTGACGGTTGTTCAAGTGATGATGCGCCCCTTCTCAAAGGGATTTAAAGTCACACCAAAAGGCAATATCAGCGATCGCTACCACTACAACTGGCAATTGGCTTGGCCACTCATCGGAGTCTTCATCTTGACAGCCATTAGCCTCTGGGGGAACTTAGGCACCTGTCTTGCGATGGAATCGATCGAAAGCCCAATTGAGCATGTTCGAGGAATTGGTATTGCTTGGATTTGGAGTGCCTACAACTTGCTTATGCTCGGCATTGCACTGTTGATTTTGCTAGACGCACCTCGTCCGTCTATCTTTGAGTGGTTTGACGTGCGTCGGATTGTCAAACTAACGGTCGGCAACCAGACATTTTGGGGATTCACCACCATGATGTCTGAAACAGGCGTAGAAATTGCTTTAACCCGTAAAGAAATTCCTGAGGCTCACGGTTCTAAAATTTCTCTCGAACTCACCGATGAAAATCTCATCCTTGCCGGTCAGATTTCAAGCTGCAGTATCAAAGACGAATTCCCAACGTGCTTTGTGCAATTTGAACCCATGTCCTTATCTCAACAACGTCGATTGATTGAGATGTTGTATTGCCGACCGGGTCAATGGAAAGATCGGTGCTCACCCGGAGAACTTCACTCCCTGCTATTGATCTTCAAGATTTTGCTCCGGCCTCGCGTGCTGGTGGAGCGCAAAGTTGCAATTAGTCCTATAGCCGTCAGTCAAGTTTAAGTAGCCAAGCTTGATTGCATCAGAGGGACGCAAAGAATCATGCGAATGCTTTCTAGCGTTCATATTTCATTCCTTGCTATGGTTTGAACATCGAGAGACATCAGGTTATCGCGTATGTATGTTCCAGTTTGGCCCGGTGATCCGTATCCCCTCGGTGCTACATGGGATGGAAAAGGAACGAACTTTGCTATTTACAGTGAAAATGCAACCCGGGTAGAGCTGTGCTTATTTGATACAGATGGGCGAGAGAGTCGAGTCGGCCTTGAAGAACTGAGCAATTATGTCTGGCACGGATACCTCCCAGGGATTGGCCCAGGCCAACGGTATGGCTTCCGAGTACATGGCCCCTACGAGCCCGAGAATGGATATCGATTTAATCCGAACAAGCTGCTGATTGATCCGTATGCTAAGGCAGTGGATGGAGAAATCAAACCGGGTGATGACATCTTTGGATATTGTTTGGATGATGAAGATCTAGATTTAACGCTATCTGAGAGTGATGATGCCGCTCTGATTCCTAAAGCTGTGGTTGTTGATACCTCGTTTGACTGGCAGGGAGACGTCCTGCTGCGAATTCCTGAGCATGACACCATCATCTATGAGATGCATGTGAAAGGATTGACAAATCTCCATCCAGAAGTCCCAGAAGCTCTACGAGGAACATTTGCTGGTCTAGCACATCCAGCCGCGATCGCCTATCTCCAGTCCCTTGGGATCACTGCCGTCGAACTAATGCCCGTCCATCATTTCCTGACCTATCCAGGCCACCTCATTGAGAATGGTCTCACCAACTATTGGGGATACGATTCGATTTGCTACTTCGCACCGTATTTCAACTACTGTGCAACAAAAAATCCTGAAGCTCAGGTGGCTGAATTTAAGCAGATGGTCAAGGCTCTTCATGCAGGAGGCATTGAAGTCATTCTCGATGTGGTCTACAACCACACCGGCGAGGGAAATCATCACGGCCCAACCATTTCTCTCCGGGGCATTGATAATCCAACCTACTATCGATTGGTCGACGATGACCCACGGTACTACATGGATTTCACCGGCTGTGGCAACTCACTGAATGTGAGTCACCCTCAAGTCCTCAAGCTCATCATGGATAGCCTTCGATATTGGGTGACGGAAATGCACGTCGATGGATTTCGGTTTGACCTTGCCTCAGCCTTGGCACGAGAACTCTATGAAGTCGATAGTCTTGCTGCATTTTTTGACATCATTCACCAAGATCCGGTGCTTTCTGCGGTCAAGCTTATTGCGGAACCCTGGGATATTGCAGACGGCGGCTATCAGGTTGGGAAATTTCCGCTTTTATGGTCAGAGTGGAACGGCAAATATCGAGACACGGTTAGAGACTACTGGCGGGGGATCGACGGCAGCTTAGCCGAGTTTGCATATCGATTTACCGGTAGCTCAGACTTATACGAATTCAACGGTCGTCGCCCCAGCGCTAGCATCAATTTTGTGACGGCCCACGATGGATTTACGCTCGCTGACTTAGTTAGCTATAACGAGAAACACAATGAAGCCAACGGGGAAGATAACCGGGACGGTGAGAGCTACAACCGTTCGTGGAATTGTGGTGTCGAAGGACCAACAGATGATGCTGACATTGTTTCACTACGCCGTTTGCTCCAGCGTAATTTCTTGACAACCCTGTTTCTCTCTCAGGGTGTCCCGATGATGGTCAGTGGCGACGAAAGAGGCCGAACCCAGAATGGCAATAACAATGCGTATTGCCAAGATAATGAACTGACGTGGCTGAACTGGAGCGAGGAAGGAACGGACACTGAGCTATTGGATTTTACACGGCGATTAATTTATTTTCGGCGCAAGCATCCTGTGTTCCGTCGAAGAAAATGGTTTCAAGGCCAAGCGATTCATGGTTCACAGGTCAGCGACTTGGGTTGGTTTAACCCCGACGGAGAAGAAGTGACAGAGGAACAATGGACAGATGGATTGAGCAAGGAAATTGCCGTCTTCATTAATGGGGAAGAAATTCCTGCCCGAGGAGAGCGCGGGGAACGAGTGATGGATGATAGCTTCCTATTGTTATTTAACACCCATCATGACCTGGTTGAATTTATGATGCCTGTTGGCCTTCGCGATCACCCGTGGTTTATCGTTATTGACACAACCAAGCCGTCCTTTATTGAGAATGGACCCACCTTTCAAGGTCATACATCAATTGCAGTTGAAGGGCGATCGCTAATGGTCTTACAACGCCGATAATGACACCGCCAACAGATGGTTACGGACTAGATACAGATTCAACGGCCATACAGTTTGCCGAAAAAGCCCTTGGTATTGAACACCCAAGTGCTTAACACTATCTGTACAGTGTCAAAATCAACACAATTCGGCAAATTTGCGAAGAAAAGGGGGATTTGGGCACTTGCCCAAATCCCCCTTTTCTTTATTGAAAACTTGAGGACCTGCCAAATTATGACCACCAAACCATTAGGGATCAGTTCGTAACGTCTGGAGATTTAGAAAAAGGAACATCTGCTCTAGCCCGCGCTGAATACGGCGAGTCACCGTCATTGGACTAACTCCAATCCGCTCAGCCACTTCTTTACGGGACATATCACTAAAAAAAACGTATTCAATCGCTGCTCGCGTTTTTTCCTCTAGCTGGCTGAGTGCTCGATGAAGTTGCTGACGATCCTCTTCGAGACGCTGTAGTGCCAAATAATGCATATCTGGCAGGGTATCTCCCAACGTAATCGGAGAATCGATTTGTTGACACACCGTTGCATCTAAGCTGAGCGGAGAGCGATTTTTGATCGCCATTTTAATTTCTTGCCACTCTTCTTGGGTAATATTGAGCGCTTCTGCAATTTCAAAGTCTGTGGGCTGACGATCGAGCTCTTTTGCGAGACGAACCTGTGTTTTTTGGCCTTCTTTTTGTAGATCTTGCCAACGGCGTGGGACTTTAACGGTACCTCCGCGATCGCGCAGGAAGTGAAGCATTTCACCCCGAATATAGGGCACAGCAAACGAGCTAAACGCACATCCTTGAGTTGGGTTGAACCGTTCGATAGCACGAATTAAGCCTAGATAGCCAATTTGTTCGAGATCTTCGTAGGGCTCAGCGCACTGGTGACTCACACGATGTGCAATTTTGCGAACCAAGCCAGCATTCATTTGAACTAGCTTATTCCGTAATTGAAGTGATGGATTGTGCTTATAGAGAAGCAACAATTCCATGCTGCGAGATCGAAGAGAAGTTTGAGTTGCCGTCATCTGGAAAACACCTTGCTGCATCAGAAGATAGGCTCATTGTCATCGCTTGACCTTCTACGTACCATCGTTAATTCACGGGAACCGATTCATTCACAAATAAAAACGTCAGAGTAAATACTTAGACTTACCTCAACGCTTTGCAGAAGAAGAGATTCAAATCATATTTGAAATAGTTCGCTTACTTTGATGTGCTTAGGAGTACGGATCTATAGAGTGGAAAACATGAGTAATTTCCTATTGAGAATCGCCAATAGGATGGAGCGTATGCAATTTCCACACGTCTCTTCAACCGTTTACAATGAGCATATCTATGCACTGTTTATTTGAGTGATTCAATGTAATGAATGAAGCATTTTCCTTGCATTAGAAACCTCAATTGAGCAGTTGAATTTCTAGGTCATTTAGCTCCCAAACGTCTGTTACATTTGCTTATTAAGTAATGTGTTGTGATAGAGTCGAGCAGTGTTTTGGCTCCAACGATTCGGATACCTATGATTGATCTTGCTGATTTGAAACGCGACGTCGAAAGCTTGTCGAAACGCCTGGGCAAAGCTCAGGACTATCTTTGACATCCCAGCACTTTCTGCACGAATTCAAGATCTTGAACAACGTGCAAGCCAACCTGAGTTTTGGGACACACCCGACGAAGCTCAGAAAACGCTACAAGAACTGAATGACCTTAAGTCACATATTGACCAACTTAAGCAGTGGCAAGGAAAGCTAAATGATGCCTCTGCGGTGGTCGAGCTTCTAGAGCTTGAGGATGACGAAGCTTTGTTTGCAGAAGCCCAAGATAACCTCGTCCACCTCACTCAGGATCTAGAGCGTTGGGAAACGCAGCAGTTGCTCTCGGGGCTGTATGACAAGCATGGTGCCGTGTTAAGCATCAATGCAGGTGCAGGTGGAACAGACGCCCAGGACTGGGCCGAGATGTTGCTGCGAATGTACACTCGCTGGGCTGAAGCCCATGACTTTAAGGCTCAGCTGGCTGAGCTATCTGAGGGAGACGAAGCAGGCATTAAATCAGCAACGCTAGAAATCCTGGGTCGATATGCTTATGGATATCTCAAAGTCGAGAAGGGAACTCATCGACTGGTAAGAATTTCCCCGTTTAATGCAAATGGCAAGCGCCAGACTAGCTTTGCAGGCGTCGAAGTCATGCCGATTCTCGACGAATCCGTTGAACTTGACATTCCTGAAACTGACTTGGAAATTACAACCTCCCGTTCAGGCGGCAAGGGTGGGCAAAACGTTAATAAAGTCGAAACTGCTGTTCGAGTTGTTCACATCCCTACGGGTATTGCTGTTCGATGTACGCAGGAGCGATCGCAACTTCAAAATAAGGAAAAGGCCCTTGCCCTTTTGAAGGCGAAGCTCTTAGTGATTGCTCAAGAACAACGAGCAAAAGAAATTGCTGATATTCGTGGCGACATGGTAGAGGCGGCATGGGGTAACCAGATTCGCAACTACGTTTTTCATCCCTATCAGATGGTCAAAGATCTCCGCACTAGTATCGAAACAACAGATATTAGTGCAGTCATGGATGGTGAGCTTGATCCATTTATCCAATCGAGTCTCCGTCAAGAGAATCAGCTGGTAGATTCTGCATCAGCAGGTCTTTAAGGCACTTGCAGCGGTCTCATCACAGCACCAGTTGAAAATGTCGCCATTTTCATGCTTAAAAATCGTTTAACATTTGAGTAGTTCTCCAGAGATAAGGATTTGGGCGTTCGGGTTATGCCCGCACATCCAAATCCTTTTTACACCTAATCAATATCAGAACTTATGCAGTTGAACGTTGTTTGCGATCGCAGCCCCAAACAACGTTCAACTGCGTAAGCCTTAAATAGCTGTCTCTAAAACTCTTTTTTGGAATAGTCGATGACACCACCTGATACCTCTGCTTCTTCGCTAGACCCATCATCCCCAGCAGCAGCAGCACCTCAACAAGCTACGGCGGACCCTCAAATGCAGCCTAAAACATCTACTGAGGAAACCCCAAGCTACATCAAGCTAGCCATGCGAAACATGGTGAAAAAGGGCGGTAAATCATTGTTTCATTTCACGCTCTCCGCAGCCGGATTACTCGGATTGCTTGTTGGGCTTGCCTATCTCACTCGATAAATCTTCAAGCTTCCATCAATAACCTTGTGAAGACATGAGGACCTAGCCTTGATTTTATCGTTGGGAAAACCACAAATTGCCCGGTGAAGCGTGCCTTCTATTTCGTGCAATTGCTGCGTTGCGCAGACTTCATGAAATAGATTCTACGAAAATAATATCAAAGGGTGTTCAAACCCAGATTTAGTGTGAATTTGCTGTCCAGAGCAATACTGACGACCATGACTAGGGAGTTATCTAATCCATCAATAACCGTTGATGTCTGTATACAACACGACGATAGTTTGCTCGATGACTCGATGCAATCGTTAGAGATGCTGCAAGATCCGTCTGCTGCAGATGGAAACCAACCAGCGCTGACCATGGAATTGGCCGATATTCAATCGATTCCATGGAGCGATTGGTTCACACGGTGGTTGACTGATTTAGCGCCTCAATACTCTCCGCTGCATGCTTACGAATTGACCTTGCGCTTGACAAGTGATCGAGGCATTCAACACCTTAACGCCGAGTATCGCGATCGCGATCGCTCGACCGATGTATTGGCCTTTGCAGCAATTGATTCAAATTACACATTCCCTGATGCTGTTTATGAAACGCAGCCCTATTATTTAGGTGATTTGGTTATTTCCTTAGAAACAGCCTCCATACAAGCGACGGAAGCCAAGCATTCGTTGAGTACTGAATTGGCATGGCTATCATCTCATGGATTACTCCATCTTCTCGGATGGGATCATCCCAATAAGGAAAGCTTGAAGAGTATGCTAGATAAACAGAAGGCATTGATAGCGTTAATTAACCCTGTGTCGTCCACATCGAGTCCGTAAAACGAATGTAGCAGGTGTTATCAGTCCAGAAGGTACTATTGGTGTGCAGTCAGACTCGACATCAAACAGCATCTTATCTGGAGTGAACAAACTCAGCTCATTTCATGGGTATCCACTGCTTTGCATCGGCTTCACGTATAAAATCGTTCCGTGTGGGCATCAAAACAGGGTTAACGTAAGAAAGTGCTGATCATTTGCTGACGATCGCCCCTAGCTAGAAACTTATGGCTCAAGATCTTTCGACAAAAGAACCTCCAGTAACGGTTGACCAACGGGAGTCCCTCCATCGTGAAATGGCTTGGAAGGTAGCCTCTAACTTGTTTGTGAGTTTTTGGTACGCATGGTCAGGGCTTGCTTACGCATTCACAACTCAGCGCAACTTTCGTATTCATGTTGTTGTAGGAACAGTGGCGATCGCTCTCAGCATCTACTTACAGCTCTCATCAATTGAGATTGCAATTATGGGACTGACGATTGGTGCAGTGTTGATGATGGAACTCATTAATACGGCTCTTGAATCTGTCGTCGATCTCACGGTGCAACAGACCTATCATGAACTCGCTAAAATTGCGAAAGACTGTGCGGCAGCGGCTGTTTTGGTGTCTGCCATTGTCTCAATTCTGGTTGCATCGGTTCTACTCATGCCTCCTTTATTGGAAAAAGTGCACCTACTTGAGAAAATACAGCTTGCAATATCCAATCGGATGACCTAGTGTCCAAATCAGACCCTCGATAGGCAACCTTCAATCTCCTATCGGTAATGTTGGAAATTTAAAAAATTGCTGAAACTCTGAAACCGCCTTGACGGTTGATTCTTATGATTCTTGTCATTGATAACTACGATAGTTTTACCTATAACCTCGTACAGTACTTAGGCGAACTAGGGCGCGACCAGGCGATCGCCAGTGATGTGCAGGTTTATCGCAATGACAAGATTAGCGTCAAAGATATTCAGCGTTTGTGTCCAGATGGAATCGTAATCTCACCTGGCCCAGGACGCCCAGAAGACGCAGGCATTTCGATGGATGTTATCCGTATGTTAGGGCCCAGCATACCCATCTTAGGCGTATGCCTTGGACATCAATGCATTGGGCAAGTTTATGGCGGCATCATCACATCTGCGCCAGAACTCATGCACGGTAAAACGTCACCTGTTCATCATTCAAGCGTAGGCGTATTTGAAGGACTCGGTCGGCCATTCACTGCCACTCGATATCATAGCCTCGTGATTGATCGCAACACCTGTCCAGCCATCTTAGAAATTACCGCCTGGGTTGAGGACTCAACCATTATGGGTGTTCGACACAGAGACATGCCTCACATTCAAGGTGTTCAGTTCCATCCCGAGAGCATCCTAACGACTTCAGGGAAGCAGCTGTTAGGGAATTTTCTCACGTCCATCTCAAAGCGTGCAGCGTTGGTGTAGAACCATCTCACAGAGATTGATACTGGTTTCTAGATTAATAGAGCAGTTTGCTTTATTAGGTCTGGATAGCAGTTGTGGAATGTACACTAGCCGTCATCATTCATTCGATGGAATGAGTTGTCCATCGCTATTCACCAGAAAGCATTGAGAAATCTGGGTGCGTTATGGCAAAAGATTTATTTAGCGTCGAAAATAAAGTTGTTTGTATTAGTGGCTCAAGCCGCGGACTTGGAAAAGCGATCGCTCACGGATTTGCAGAACGAGGCGCAAACGTTCTCATTTCATCTTGGGACCGCGAAGAACTAGCCAATACCCAGCAAGAATTTAAAACTCAGGGCTTGGTAGTTGAATCAGTGGTTCTAGATGTGCGGAACCAAGCTGACTGTCAACGCTTTGTGTCAAAAGCTCTTGAGATCCATGGAACACTTGATGTCATGATCTGCAACGCTGGCACTGACATTATCAAGCCGGCTGAGCAATACGAAGAAAATGAATGGGACAAAATTTTAGACATTAATCTTCGAGGCTATTATTTTTGCGCTCAATTTGCAGCCCAACACATGCTCAGTATTGGACGAGGTAGCATTATCATGACCTCTTCGATTGCTGGAAGCTCAGGCATCCCTGGATTAGTTCCATATGCAGCCTCTAAAGGAGGCATTAATCAACTCGTTCGCACAATGGGCGTAGAGTGGGCAAAACAAGGAGTGCGGGTCAACGCAGTTGCTCCTGGATATATCGAGAATATTATGGCGGATGTCACGTTCGACACGGATGATCCCTATCAGAAGCGCGTTGTAACGTTCACTCCTATGGGACGACGAGGAACAGTTGATGAGTTTTTAGGAGCGTATTTATTCTTAGCCAGTGAAGCATCGTCCTACGTTACAGGCGAAATTTTATATGTTGATGGTGGCTATCACGCAGCCTAGGGTTTAAGCTTCACGAACAGCCCAGCGCATTATTTCAGTCAACGGATGAAAGCCCTTGGAACTAGGAGAAGAAGAGATCCACTGCTACACATTTTTCCGAGAAAGCAGGCTTGTCGAATTTTTTCGTGCCCCATCCGCATTTCATCCCCAATCCGCCACAATTTACGACTTGAGCCACTCCTCAAATCTATAAAGAAGGAACAAGATTGTTCGTAAGCGACTAAACCGCTGTCCGATCAGTCAAAATTTCGTAACCAGTTTCAGTAACCAATACCGTGTGCTCAAACTGAGCAGACAATGCACGATCAACAGTCACCACTGTCCATCGGTCGGGTAATGTTCGGGTGTACTTGCTTCCCGCGTTTAGAATGGGCTCAATTGCAAGAGTCATTCCAGCGCGGAGCTTAACATTCGGCAATTGATAGGTGCGAAAATTGAAAACTGACGGTTCTTCATGCAAATTGCGCCCAACTCCATGCCCTGTAAAATCCTCTACGATCGTAAAACGATTTGACTCTGCATGGTCTTGGATGGCTCCGGCAATGTCAAGTAGATGATTGCCTGCTTTTACTTGCTCGATGCCCTTGTACAACGTTTCTTCCGCGACGCGAATTAAGCGCTGAGCTTCTTTAGAAACCTGCCCAACCGCAATCGTGATGCACGAATCGCCATGAAAGTCATTGAAATAGGCACCGGTGTCTACCTTGAGTACGTCACCTGAGCGAATTTTCTTTTTGCGATTTGGGATACCGTGAACAACCTCATCATTGATGCATGAGCAGATTGAACCGGGAAATCCGTAATATCCTTTGAAACTCGGCGTTGCCCCCATTTCTCGAATTCGTCTCTCTGCGTAAGCATCGAGATCACCAGTTGTCATTCCTGGCTCAACCATGTCGGCAATTTCTTTGAGTACAGTTGCCACAATGCGAGAAGATTGACGCATCGTCTGAATTTCAGACTCAGACTTGATTTCAACGCGCCGACTGCGCTTTTGAACTGTTGCAGATTTACGAGGTTTTGGAAGCAGGTCTAACAGGCGCATACGCTTATCAATAACGACATCGGAGGCAAGACTGATATGAGGGTTCTATATCAGCACACATGTTGTTGGAATGGCAGAGCTATCGGCCATTCCAACAACATGTGTGAGCCCTAGGAGGCTTACACGCCATATCTTCGATTGTACCGTTGTGATTGAGGGGTGCCAACACAACAGTATTAGTTAATTGTCGCCATTTTTTTATGCTGAACAGCCTATGGCTAAGGGCGTTGTGCAGATTCGGGAAAAAGAGTCTGAAACTGTTCGTCGCGATCGCCTAAAGACTCGTAGAAAAAGAAGGACACTCCAGAGAACTGGCGATCGCGTGTCGCATTCACTTGAGCTTGGATTAACTCAAAGTCAGTCGGGCGATTCTTCAATCCCGTCAGGATTCCAATACCGACAGGCAGCTTGTCCTTCATGTCGGCCACATCGGATTGTTCGAGAACATTTTCAAAACTCTCTAGCCCATTGCGGTACACCTGAATGATCAGCTCGTCGAACCAGTCATTATCGATCCACGTTGCCCAGTCCTGTAAGAAGTATTCATAAGCAAAAGGATGAGGGTTGGGAGATAACGACACGATGCAGTCAGGCTTGATGGACTTTACTGTTTGTACAATGCGCCCCATTAGAGCTGTAATTTGATCAGCACGCCATTCCATCCACTCTGGATCTTGATGATCTGTTGGTGGGTCGTCACCATCATGCGTTGCGCGATACTGTGCAACCGTATAGTCGTCGTATCCTAACTCTACCGGCATCCCAAAGTGGTCATCGAGCTGAATACCATCGATGTCATAGCGAGTAACCACTTCCCGAATGATATCAACCAACAAATCCTGTACCTCGGGCTTAAATGGATTCAGCCACCGACGAGGGTGACGTCCTTGCATGACAACGGTTGAACCATCTTGCCGTGCGGTGATCCAATCGGGATGCTGGCGGGCTAGCTCAGAATACGATGGCGATAATAGCCCGAATTCAAACCATGGGATCACAGATAATCCAAGACGATGTCCTTCAGCGATCGCCTCATCCAAGATATCCCTACCCTGTAGCGCCGGATGCGGATCAATGGACGAGCCAATGGCTTGACGCATCGCCGTACTGGGGTAAAGTGTATAGCCCCAGTTCCAAACGGATGGATAGATTGTGTTGAAATTAAGCTCAGCGAGCCGCTGAATACCGTGATTGAGTTCTTGTTGAGAAAACAAAACGCGGCTATCAATGTTGGTCAACCAAACACCACGCAGCTCTGATTGCCCGTGATGAGAAGCAGGTTGTCGTTGCAGTGAGGGGAGTGGGTCAAGTTGCGCGGATTCTAGCTGCGCTTGAACAGAGTGCCGAGCTGACAGGCTAACCAACAGGGCGATCGCCAGTCCAACACTCATCACAATGCTGTAGAATCGCTGCCACTTCATCGTTGCCTCTCCGCTCCATCATAGGACTCAACCAACCATAGACTATAGCGCTTCTACGTCATTCGCACACCAGATACAGTTTTCGCGCGGATAGTTCGAAGCTCAGCAATGAATGAGACGCAATCACGCTAGCGTGATTGCGTCTCATTCATTGCTGAGCCTTGGAGAAGAAGATAAAAATGCAACTAGCTTGGCAGTAGAGCTGTAATCTGATCAACAAACTGTTGATGATCGACAACAGGCTTAGAAATATAGGAGTCAGCACCGCTTTGCTTCAAAAAGCTCTCGCGATCGCCTTGCATGGCATGAGCCGTCACTAAAATAACAGGCAGATTAGCCGTATCAGGGTTTTCTTTCAGCATTTGAGTGATTTTGATACCGTCTACAGGCTTGCCATCATACACGCTATGAGAGAGTGAAACATCCATTAGAATGATGTCCACTTCCTTTGCTTGGGCGATCGCCAATACTTCCTCAACATCCTCAGTATGCTTAACGGCCAATCCTCCACGCTTAATCAAAATTTTGGAAAAAACGCGTGCATTAATCGGATCATCTTCTACGATCAAGACCGTTTTCATGACATGTTCGCCCTCCAGACGACTTAAACCCTAATAACTGATAGTAAGGTCGAGCTGATTTTCCTCAATAAGACAAGTCGTATTATTGACAATGCCAATCTAGTCGAGCAGCACCCACCTCTGATACGGCCGTGAATCCCCTTGACGCTTTGTATCACAGTGCCACATTGACACCAGCGTCATTATGTTGGTACGGCATCATTGCAACGAAATCAGGAAACAATCAGATCCCCCATAGCCGCGCAATCTACGTCACCGAGGCAAACACGTAAGCAAACACAGCAAGGGAATTAGGAACTCAATAGAAAATATTATCTTAAACATAGAATGCCATGACGACTTAACCCGTGGCTAATGGGAAATGGAGGTTCATCTTAGATTTATCTATAACCGGTTTAATTAATAAAAATTCAAAAAGTTAGACCCTTTTCGACTCGGCTGAAGTATAGCTTTAGCCATTTAGGCTAGAACACCGAGTATCATTCGGTTCTTTCGCGTATCGTCAAATGTATAGCCTCTTGTCCTAACGGAACTGGCGATGGCTATACATTGCATAGGACAGATACAAGTCCGCGATGCTTGTTGCGTTTTCATGGGTGGTGCCGGGGCATCGACACCACCATGAAAACACATACATCCTATGGTGTGATCATCAAAGTTTGATCACTAGAAGCGATCGCCAAGCTGGAACACCACTTCACTTTCCCCATCATCAGTCACTGCGCCTTCCAAGCGCATGATGCCAAACGGTGTTCGTGCACGAATACCTCCACCAAATCCAGCACCGTCTCCTGGCTTATCCCGAACTTCAGCCGGTTCTCCTGGCACGGTGTCCCCTGAACCCAAGTCACTTGCATAATCGACAAACAGCGTTCCACCGATGTCAATCTCGCGCCTGAATGCATTGAAGTCAAACAGGGGAAATCGATATTCAATCGTGCCTTGCACAAAGCTTCGGGCACTACCAACTTCTCCTGCTTCATATCCCCGTACAGAACCAGCTCCGCCTAAACTAAAGGCCTCATAAGGTGGCAAATCACCAATAAACGTTCCACCTTGCACGTTGAATACAAAGACACTGGGCTCATCGGCTCCAAAGAAAGGTACTGGGACGAATTGGGTATAGTTGGCTGAAATGCGATCGGCTGCAATATTAGCTTGACCAATTGGAATATAAAGATCATTTCGGAAAAGAAATCGATAGCCTCGGGTTGGATGCTCGCTGTTATCTCGACGGTCGAGGGCTCCTGAGAAACTTGTTGTCAACAAATCATCTCGACCATCTTCGCTGAAGGTGAGATCATTTCCTAACTCATCTTCTAGAAAGATATCTCCCGTAAACGCGTCATCTCGAACAGAGACCCGCTGATAAGACAGTCCAGTCGCAACCGCAAATGAATCAGATAGCGGCGTGAAGAATTCAAAGCCGCCTCCAAGGCGATGCACCCATGGATCATTATCATTGGGTAGCTCGACTTCGTCGCCACCATCAAATACAGAAGAAACTTCACGGACGTTGAGGAAATTAACAGAATATCCAATTCGACGACCGAATGTTGCAATCCACGGGTCAGTAAAGCTGACATCAACACTAGCTGCGTTTTCTCCCCCTTCGATGCCCGCAGCAATCGTCTGATTATTGCCACCTAAGTTTCGCCACTGAAACTGAATACCGCCTGCAATGCCACCGCCACGATTGGTTCCTGGCAGCACCGTATCAGGCGCTGTGGCGCCCTGAAGAGCACTGGGCTGGGGGAGTGAAAGCCCAAAGTCGAACCCAAAGTGTGCACGGACTTCATCAACGGTGACGAGCATGACGACTTCATCTGGGTTTTCCGTTGGTTGGATAATGACACTCGCTGACTGGATAAGATTGAGGTTGTTGAGACGCTGGAGCCCGTCTTGTACCTTTTCGAGGTCGTAGACATCACCAGGCTCTATGTCAAATTCTCGTGTGATGATGAACTCTCTCGTTTTTCCGTCGTCAACAATCTCGCCATCTTCAATAAACTGAACTTCTATAGCCGAGATAATTTCACCATTCCCAGGAGGAAGCTCCACTTCTTCAACCTGCTCACGACCGAAATCCGACATTCTATCCAGCGCCAACAGATCATCACGGGTAAACGGTGGAAGCGTATCGTTTGAGGCTGAGCGTAAATCATCGGCCTGTGTTGAATAGGAGCCGAATGAGCGATCGCCGGAAACATCAGCATCAACCAAAGGCTCTGCAGTTGACCAATCGTCAATCATTTCAGAAGCTTGGGCAACGGGCATATGTCCCAAGCTTCCTATGGTTGTCAAAACCCCAATTGTACCGATGAATAAAAGCTGATTGTCTAAGAAAAACGAACGAATTGTGTTCATTTCAATAAGTCCTCACACACTGTTGAAATTGACGTCAGTGCTTGTACCCAAATAATTCCCATTTTCATCCGTATGCAGTCGCGAGAATGCAGATGATCAAAGAATTATTGTGCTGCAACCGTAGGAACAGTACGCAGCATATCGATAAAATCAAAAATCTACTGATAGAGACGATGGACATCCGTAATCAATGCTGGAAGAACATTGATTTGAACCTCTGTCCACTAGTGATATGGATAGGCGTGAAACGGAGTCCGTTCCAGGATTGAAACTTTTCTTACGAGAGCTTAAATAACACGAGGCAGTGCTAAGAGTATACTTAGCATCTTTTTTGGCAAGATCGAGATCGCAGAATGAAATTAGATTTGCGATTGGTGGATAGCGATCGCTTGCTTCGTCCTCAATGGTCCCTCCCAGTTAGGATTTACGCCTTTTGGTGGGAATGGCGGGCGATGCCTGCCACTACCACCAAAAGGAACTAGACATCGTGGAATTGCGGCAGTCCTGTCTGTGGGCTGAAGGATAAGACCTTACATAGTGATCATCCATAGTCAGGCAGTTTTAAAGCAAGTCTTGTAGGATTTCTAAAAATAGGACTGACGTAAGTGCGCATACCTGTTGCAGTGTTGTAAGTGTAGTGACAAGCTGCACCTGCCATTACTTACAACACTACGTAATCCTATAGAAAGATATATCTAAACGTTGCTGGAGGAAGTCATCTTGGCTGCACCGATTCCCATCACATTCGTTTCACCCGAAGAACTCAACTCTGAGCCTGAGCATCATCAAAGTTGGTTTTCATCGACGGGATTTAAAGCGGATGCTGGAAGCTATTCATTAATTCCAAATGTCGATGGAACCCTTGCTCACATCTATGTTGGAAAACCCGATGGGTTCAATACGTGGACTCTGGGCAAGCTTGCGACTGAGTTGCCGTTCAATCACTATCACCTTGCTGCCACCCTCACTGCTGATGAAGCAACACAACTCTATTTAGGCTGGAAACTAGCGCAATATCGATTCACACCATATAAACAAGACAAGAAATCTAATATCCGCGACAATCAACCCATCCTCGAACCACCCAGCCAAGCCGACCTCGACTATGTTGAAGCTGCTGTTGAAGCCGCGTATCTCGTTCGAAATTTAGTCAATACTCCTGCGGGAGACATGGGGCCAGCTCAACTTGAGAAAGAAGCGAGGGCGATCGCCACAACTTACCAAGCCGACATCCAAGTCACCACTGGAGATGCATTGCTGACGGAAAATTATCCGATGATTCATGCGGTTGGTCGTGCGAGTGATCAACCGCCGCGACTAATCGACATGACATGGGGAGACAGCACCCATCCTAAAGTGACCCTCGTGGGTAAAGGCGTCTGCTTTGATTCGGGTGGCTTGAATGCAAAAAACGCGAGTGGCATGAAACTAATGAAAAAAGACATGGGTGGAGCAGCCCATGTGCTCGGTATCGCCACCATGATTATGAAAATGAATCTCCCGGTACGATTGCGAGTTTTGGTGCCTGCCGTTGAAAACAGCATCGCAGGCAATGCCATGCATCCCCTCGACATCCTCAACACCCGAAAAGGCATCACAGTTGAAGTCGGAAACACAGACGCAGAAGGTCGGCTCGTCTTGGGAGATGCCCTCTGGGAAGCCAGTCAAGACGAGCCCGACTTGCTAGTAGATTTTGCAACCTTGACAGGCGCCGCTCGGGTTGCCTTGGGCACCGAACTACCAGCGATGTTTTGCTCTGATGAGGCAACTGCCGATCAGCTCAAACAATCCGGTCTACAGGTTAATGATCCACTGTGGCCAATGCCGCTTCACCAACCCTATCGATCGATGTTGGATAGTAAAGTCGCAGATATTTCCAACATTTCGAACGGATCATACGGGGGAGCGATTACCGCAGCTCTGTTCCTCAAAGAATTTGTCGCTAGCGATATTCCTTGGGTTCATATTGATGTGATGGCATGGAATTTGCGATCGCTACCGGGGCGTCCAGAAGGTGGAGAAGCAATGGGAGTCCGAGCAGTTACAGACCTCATTCGACAAATGGCAGCCCAAGCATGAACCCATCTTGGAATAGGAGAATAAAAGCCTAAGAAAGGAATGAACGGGATGGAGACAGTTCTTAGCCATGATGCATGAACAATCACCATGGCAAATGTTTTAACATCCCCTATGTCTTCACAAACGTTGCCAAATGGTGTGGAAACCGAAATATTCCTCACCAGGTTTTCTCCCCCTCCATAGAATGATTTCGGTAAGATGGATCAAGAATCTAAAAAGGGAATTAAACATTCAATGATCCCAACCGTTATTGAACAATCGGGTCGAGGTGAACGTGCCTTTGACATCTATTCACGGCTGCTCCGTGAGCGTATCGTTTTTCTAGGTCAGCAAGTCGATTCTGATCTAGCAAATCTTATTGTGGCTCAAATGCTCTTCTTGGAGGCAGAAGATCCGGAAAAGGACATCTACCTCTACATCAATTCTCCCGGAGGTTCGGTGGTTGCCGGATTAGGTATCTTCGATACGATGAAGCACATCCGCCCAGATGTTTGCACGATTTGTGTCGGTTTAGCCGCAAGCATGGGCGCTTTCCTGCTCAGTGCGGGTGCAAAGGGTAAGCGCATGAGCTTACCTAATTCACGTATCATGATTCACCAGCCGTTGGGTGGTGCCCAAGGACAGGCCGCTGATATTGAGATTCAGGCAAAGGAAATTCTTTATCACAAGCAAAAGCTAAATGAGTGGTTAGCAGAGCATACTGGGCAACCATTAGAGAAAATCCAGGAAGATACTGAGCGAGACTTCTTTATGTCTGCGGATGAGGCTGTTGAATACGGGCTTATTGATCAGGTCATTGATCGGATGGCTGTCGGGAGTCGCCCAGAAGTCGTTTCATAGGTTCAACCTCTAATATGAATCCGGCGAAACTCTCTTCAGATGTATATGCCATTTTGAATCAGACCGAGCGACAGCGTGTCAGTGACGGGGCGATCGCCCCTCTCTTTAGCTCATGTCCACCTAGCTCTCGAAAGCTTGCCCTTGTGTTGCCGCAACTCGGTGATTTTGACAGTTTAGAGTACGCATGGTGGCTCAATCGTGAGTCTGAGGCAATCGCAGAGCGTGGACTTTCCATCTGCGCAGTAGGTATTGGCGATCGCCAGTCAGGTAAGCAGTTTTGTGAGTTTACCGGCTTTCCTACTGAACAGATGTTTGTCGATCCGGCTGCTGAGCTTCACCGTCAACTGGGTCTGTATGAGGGCATCACCTGGGCAATCCCAGGTCTTTCACCCGGGCAATCGGCGTGGGTCAACCTGATGTTGATGTGCGCGGGCATTGGCAGTCCTGGAACCCTGGCTGAAGTGCTCCGGGGTTATACAGGCGATCGCCAAGCGCCTCAACTTATTGCCGACGACGAAGTCGTGAAGGCTGCACCGCTGCCACCATTGAGGGGGTCATTTTTCCAGTGGGCTGGAGGTAGGGGATTCCAGCGTCCGTTTGAACTTGCAACTCTTCGTCTCCGAAACATGGTCGAAGTTCTTGGACATTGGAAGACCTACGTACCTGATGCACAGTACATGACTCAGCGTGGCGCAACCTTTGTCTTTGATGCAGATGGAGACATGCTCTACGATCATCGCGATCGCGGCATTCTAGGATTTGCCAACAACATGAGCCGTCCACTGTCCTTTTTAAAGACTCTGGACACTCGCATAGCGGCATAACGCGTCAATCACGACTCAAATCAACCATAATCATTTCACATCAGTTCTTTTAAGCTTTAGCTTCTCAAGCTTGTAGGACTAGAAGGGTTAGTACTCCTGCTGGAGCACTAACCCTCATTTTTTTGAAGCAGCTTGCAGATTAAAGCGTCGCATCCTTCACGATGCTTGTCGCAAAACCAAGTTGGCGATCGCTATGTTGCATGAAGCTGACGCAGGTGATTCCAAATCACAAACCAATCTGTTACGGTTTTATTTTCACGTCAGGCAAAGTGAGCATCCAGCATGAATGTAGCGTCTTTAATTGGTAGAGATTTATTAAGCCTTGCAGACCTCAGCAGTGGAGAACTGGAGGGAATCTTGGATTTGGCGATCGCCATGAAAGCGGGTACTGTAAATCTGCGTTGTCAGAAAAGCCTAGGACTTTTATTTTCAAAGGCGTCTACGCGCACACGAGTCAGTTTCTCGGTCGCCATTTTCCAGCTTGGAGGGCAAGTGCTTGATTTGAACTCAAACGTTACACAAATTAAGCGTGGAGAACCAATTAAAGATACAGCACGCGTCTTGGATCGCTACTTAGATGTGTTGGCAATTCGCACATACGAACAGACAGAGCTGGAAACCTTTGCTCACTATGCATCGATTCCAGTGATCAATGCACTCACTGATCTTGAGCATCCGTGTCAGGTTCTTGCCGACTTGCAAACGGTAAAAGAGAACTTTGGCTCACTAGAAGGTTTAACGCTAAGTTATTTCGGTGATGGAAACAACATGGCACACTCACTCATGCTTGGATGTGCACTGGTTGGCATGAACTTTATTGCTGCCACTCCGTCTGACTACCAACCCGATCCAACCATTATTGAAAAAGCTCGGACGCTAGGGGGCGATCGCTCCACTATCGTCGTTACACCTGATCCAAAAGAAGCTGCAAAGAGTGCCCATGTCCTCTACACGGATGTGTGGGCCAGCATGGGACAAGAGGATTCTGCTGAAAATCGCATCCCTGTGTTCCAGCCCTATCAAATTAACGAATCACTTGTTTCGCTAGCAGATTCAGATGCTATCGTGCTGCATTGTCTGCCTGCCCATCGAGATGAAGAAATCACAGATGCAGTCATGGAAGGTCAACAGTCCCGCATTTGGGATCAAGCCGAAAATCGCCTCCATGCTCAAAAAGCTTTGCTCGCAGCAGTCTTAGGTGCTGAGTAAATCGAGTCACACCTGGCATGTTTCTCAAAACCATAACGAAGAAACGGGGAGTTTGGGTGCGTCCTAACGCACCCAAACTCCCCGTTTCTTCACAAATTTTGTTCAATCGTACCTGATAGCCGCAATGTGCAGCGGAGGTCGAGGGTCTGTAGAGTACATGACTATAACCAACCAGCCACTATGGTTGTTAGATCTTAGATAATTGATGGAGAGCTTTGGGCGTCCCCATCAATTATCTGCAGAATTAGACCTTCTTCAGCCAGCTAAACATAGCCCGCAGATCAGTTCCTACTTCCTCGATGGAATGCTCAGCTTCTTGGCGACGCATCGCATCAAATCCAGCACGACCCGACATATTTTCTAACACAAACTCCCGAGCAAATTGACCGGATTGAATTTCGCTCAGAATCTTCTTCATCTCTGCGCGAGTCTCATCTGTGACAATCCGAGGACCACGAGTGTAATCTCCATATTCGGCCGTGTTGGAGATACTGTCACGCATGGTTGCGAGTCCACCTTCAACAATGAGATCAACAATGAGTTTCACTTCGTGAAGACACTCAAAATATGCAAGCTCAGGCTGATAGCCTGCATCAACTAACGTCTCGAAGCCAGCTTTGATGAGCGCACTCAGTCCACCACATAAAACAACCTGTTCACCGAAGAGATCCGTTTCAGTTTCTTCTCGGAACGTGGTCTCAAGAATACCAGCACGGGTTCCACCGATCCCTTTTGCATAAGCCATCGCGCGATCGCGCGCTTGTCCAGATGCATCCTGATAAACCGCAAACAAGCAGGGCACGCCTTGACCTTGTTCATAGGTTCGGCGCACCAGATGTCCCGGTCCCTTAGGTGCAATCATGACGACATCCACTGTTGATGGCGGCACAATTTGAGCAAAGTTGATGTTAAACCCGTGGGCAAAAGCCAGCACTTTGCCTTCGCTGAGATGCGGAGCAATCTCATTGGCATAGACCGTACGCTGCACTTCATCTGGCAGCAGAATCATAATCATGTCGGCAGCTGCCGCTGCATCAGCAACTGGTTTGACAGTGAGTCCTTCCGCCTCTGCTTTTGCTGTCGATTTGCTCCCGGCATATAGCCCGACCACAACATTGACACCGCTATCTTTCAAATTAAGCGCGTGGGCGTGTCCTTGAGAGCCATACCCAACAATGGCAACCGTTTTACCAGATAGCAAATCGAGGTTCGCGTCGGAATCATAATACATTTGAGCCATGGGAGGTCTCCTTTGAGCAAAGTTAAGCAACAGAACGATGGGTTAATCGGTAACAAGCATTCAATCTTATCAAAAGACCACACCGTATTCGACCGATTCTTTACATCAATAGCAGTTTGTACCTGCGATAAGTCCAGCAACAGTGATTTGTGAGCCGCGCTGTGGTCCACAACTATTTCGCTTCTTCCACGCGCACAGCGCTAGAGTCTTCAAGCCGTTATTCGCCCACGCAGTATGCAGGGGATCAGCATGATCTTGATCACACCAAGTGATGAGATCAAACACTCGTCATTCTCTGAAATGGTGTTGGGTCCTGGTGAAGTTTTTATTTGCGAACAACGTTGATTCACGGATTTAGATTCGCAACTGAACAACAAACCAATCTGTGGTCTCACCCAATAGATTGGGATTCACCCATTAGGAATGAAAGGAGTTTGAATGATGAAATTGATGATTACTACATTGCTGGCAACAGCTGCCCTGACAACCTTTGCGTCTTCCGCTCAATCTCTCGAAGATCGTCACGCTGAGGAGTTCCGCGAAGGACTAGGTAACAAGCTATCTGAACGAACCGAGCAATCTTTTTATGATGGCTTAGGTAACAAGCTATCTGAACGAACTGAGCAATCTTTTTATGATGGGCTCGGAAATAAGTAACGTTGAGTTTGACCTGACCTTGGGATATGTTAGCGCTGACATATGACCGATAAGGTCTATTACGTTTGACTTAAATGAAAGCAGCGATCGCCTTTAATCGTTGCTAGACAGAACTGAGAAGGTTAGCAACTCGGCCGAGTTGCTAACCTTCTCAAGTATGGGTACCACATTATCTATGTAGGGCGATGTACGGCGATCGCGCTTCACTCAGAAACACATAAGTTCCACTTAAATCAATACAAGCGCGCTTAGTAAACACCAAGCCAGGAAAGAAGTCCTTGTCCCGTCAAATATTCGATAGCTAATACAATCACAAATCCAATCATTGCAGCGCGACCGTTCAATTTCTCAGAATATCGATTGAAACCGAACTTTGGTTCTTGGAGATTCGGCTTTACAGATGGATCAGGAGCAGCCATGGGAAGTACCTATTCACAAAAATTCATATCCGAAACTATTCTCTGAGAACGCTGCATTAGCGTCAACCCTAAGACTGTTCCCAATGATTCATTAAGCGAGCTGCAAGCACACAGCCTAGGTCCATCATTCAACAACCCTTTTCTAACGACTCGCTAGAAACACATTCGCTACAAATGAGATTTTTCTGGCTGATTTCTAAAAAAACTAATCGTAAGACATGGTTTGAAACCTCACTTCGCAAGGTTCTTGAATCAATTCTCTAAAATCCTACTAAACTTCCTGTTCTCTGGTTCTTCCAGAGAAGCTGCGTCAAAACGTCGCTCAGGGACTTGTCGGCTGAGCGGAGTCGAAGCCGGCTGAGTGGGGCCGTTATCTCAAGGGAAAAAGCTGGATGTATTTGTCTAGCGCTACGCGCTTAATCCAAACCAGTATTGTTGAGGAAAGCCCCGCTGAGCGGGGCTTTCCTCAACAATACATGTCCAGACCTATATGCGTACTGCTATAGCTGCATTTTAGAGAAACGGTATTACACAAGGTTTTATTGGGAACCTAGCACCACAGGATCGATCACTGACGATGGCTAGTCCCATTAAAACCAGAGATTGTTGAGGGTCGTCCACAACATTGTCCTTAACGTAGCTGACTGTAGCGATCGTTGGATGAAGAGGGATGAATGAGTGAATACTCAAGGCTTACACGCCACTCAACGCCTGTAAATCCTCCGGAAACTTGTTAGAAAATTTATGATTGAGCGCCCTTGCATCGGTAAAAATCTTCATCTTTTGGCTGTTAAGGTTCGGAAAAGAGTCAGATAATCATGATGGTCTAATTCATTGAACTCGCGATTCTCACGACACTAGTGTGATGATTGTGTGAGGCAGCACAGCTTTCTCGAACTTTCTCAGGCCTAGCTAGTCATTCACTCATGATTATCTCAGTTAACACTATTCAGGAGTGGCTTATCGGATATGACTGCATTTAGCGCTACATTTCCCGGAGCTTGTTATCAGTCCAAACAACAGCAGCGCCGCAATGCGTTATTACGGGGAGATGTTTTACTGGATACGCGAAGCCACTCCTTTTGTGGAGGAGCCGTGACTGCAGAAATGTATGTCCCTAAAGCGCGTTCGCATGTATGGCACCAGGTCACCGAATACTCTCAGTGGGTTCACTTCTTTCCCGACATTGTGAAGAGTGAAGTGCTGACAAAGAGTGATGGTCTAGCCAAGAGCACGAAACGTCTCTATCAAGTTGCGCGCAAAGCTTTCTTTTTGTTGTCCGTTCAAGTTGAAATTTATCTCAACGCGATTGAAAGTGACCGTCACGGCTCATCAGACTCGATTCGATTTGAGATGGAGAAAGGAACCTTTCAGGATTTTGAGGCTGAGCTTCAACTTCAAGACTTTGAACAAGGCACGTTGCTAATCTATACCGTCCAAGCGACCCCAAACATTCCAGTCCCATCCGCATTGATTCAAGAAGCAATGAAGCTCGATTTACCTACCAATATGAAGCAAATGCGTCAGGTCATTTGTCGATAGGCATACCCAGTTGTCTCAAGGAATTTTTGTCCGGACACCGAACGAGGTACCGTAGTTCAGTACAATAGCCAGGAACGCAGAGCAGACGTGCGAACGTGGGAGGCTGTCAGATGCGGATCTTGATGATGGGAGGGACGCGCTTTATTGGGGTTTACCTAACAAAGCTGCTGGTTGCTCAAGGGCATGAGGTTGTGTTGTTTAATCGGGGCAATCACCCTGCTCCAGTCGAGGACGTCAAGCAAATTCATGGCGATCGCACAGATGCTGATCAGTTGAAGGATGCTCTCTCAGGCGAACAATTCGACGCTATTTTCGACAACAATGGACGAAAGCTAAGCGACACTCAACCCTTAGTCAATCTTTTCAAGGGACACATCCAGCATTTTGTTTACGTTAGCTCGGCGGGTGTCTATCTCAAGTCAGATCAAATGCCTCACATCGAAGGGGACACCGTTGATCCTGAGAGCCGCCATCGTGGCAAATTTGAAACCGAAGCCTATTTGACCGAGCAGGGTATTCCATTTACGTCTGTGCGCCCTGTCTATATTTATGGGCCACAGAACTATAACGATGTCGAAGCCTGGTTCTTCGATCGCATTGTGCGCGATCGCCCCATTCCAATTCCTGGCAATGGTCTGTACATCACTCAGCTTGGACACGTTAAGGATCTAGCCGCTGCAATGGCCGCAGTGCTGGGCAAGCAAGCGGCAATCGGTAAAATCTACAATATTTCAGGGACTCGCTATGTGACCTTCAACGGTATTGCGAAAGCCTGTGCGATCGCTGCAGGCAAATCAGAAAACGATATCAAACTGATTCATTACAACCCAAAAGAGTTTGACTTTGGAAAACGAAAAGCGTTTCCACTCAGAGCCCAGCATTTTTTTGCAGATATCCATCAGGCAAGCCAAGACCTGAATTGGACACCTGAATACGGCCTCGTTGACGGACTCAAAGATTCCTTTCAAAACGATTATTTGGCCTCAAAGCGGCACGACGCAACAATTGACTTTTCGCTAGACGACCAAATCTTGAGTCGCCTTGCGTAGGGCTCATCCTTATCTAACGCCCTACAAGGCGTTCACAAACAAGTATTCACATCGTAATGGGGGTTTTATGCACGCGTTGCATGCTCAAAACCCTCGTTCCTTCAGGATGGATTTAAGACACTTACTATAGCCGTCGCCAGTTCCGTTAGGACAAGCCGGCGAGCCCTTTGGCTATGCGCCACAGAATTGAATGATGTCAGGTGTCATAGCCTAAATAGCTAAAGCTATAAGTGCTAGAGAGTAGACATGTCGCAAGAATCAGATGCCACTAGATTTTTGCGACACACTCGTCGTGGACTCAATGTTGTGTTCAGCGATGCTACTGATGGGTCGATGCCAGAAGAGAAGGCATGCTGAAGTGGCAACTGAGTTATGCGCTTGTAATCGAGTCATCGGAACTCTTCGCGGCCTCACGTATCAGGC
>JBCBLF010000379.1:0-3135 GCA_038520475.1 Cyanobacteria bacterium J06627_8 | reverse complement strand
GGAGTAAGAATGATGGTTGGAATTCCCGCTGGAAATGAGTTTCAAGTCAACACGACTACTATTGATAGTCAAGATGATCCCAATGTTGCTGTCGATGCTCAAGGCAACTATGTTGTGGTTTGGCAAAGCGGAGATGATGGTAGCAATAGCGGTATTTTTGCGCAACGATACGACCGATTTGGCAATGCGATTGGCGGCGAAATTGAAATTGCAGCAGATGACACCCGCCCCGAATTTGATCCTGTTGTGGGCATGGATGCGAATGGAAATTTTGTGGTCTCCTGGACTGACGATGGGGGCGATAACAACGAGGTCAGAGCGCGTCGATTTGATAGTGATGGCAATGCGCTTGGCGATGCTTTCTTGGTGAATACTGAAACAGCGGATAACCAAGACACTCCCGACATTGCGATGAATGCCAACGGACAGTTTGTCATCACTTGGGAAAGCCTCGGACAAGATGGTGATAGCAATGGAATCTTTGCCCAGGTTTATGACGCTGCGGGGAATCCTGTAGGAGACGAAATTGCGGTCAACGATATCACAAACGGCTCTCAAGACGATCCTGTGGTGGCGATAGACGACAGCGGTAATTTTGTGATTGCCTGGGAAGATAGCAGTACCGACATTGAAACCGTTAACGCCCGTCGGTTTGATAGTACTGGAAATCCAATTGGCGACAGCTTTGTCGTCAGTACAACGGCAGGCATTGATCACGATACTCCCGACATTGCCATGAATGCCAGTGGCGAGTTTGTCATCGCGTGGGAAAGTTTTGATGATCTTGATGGCGATCGCCACGGGATTTTTGCCCAACGCTACAACAATGCAGGGGAAAGGATTGGTGACGAAATTGCCGTCAACACGACTACCGCTGAGGATCAGGATGAACCATCTGTTGCCATTGATGCTGACGGAAACTTTCTGATCACGTGGGAAAGTGATGATCAAGATGGCAGCGAAGAAGGGATATTCGGGCAGTATTTCGACAACACGGGTGCTAAGCAAGGAGACGAATTTCAAATCAACACCTTCACTGAGGATAGTCAGGCTGATGTAGCGCTTACCATGACTCCAGACGGCAATGCCATCGCTGTATGGGATAGCTTTGGTCAAGATGGAGACGGTGAGGGCATTTTTGCTCAACAACTCGCAGTTCCATCATTAGTTGAGTTTTCTCAGCCGACTTTCACGCTCAATGAAGATGGAACCGTCATCGGAGCAGAGGTGACCCTCACCCGCGACAATGACATCATCGAATCTGAGGTGCAAGTATCGGTCGCAGGGGGAACGGCAACCGCAGGACTCGACTTCACCAATGTCTTTCCACTCACCGTCACCTTTGCGGTTGGTGAAACCACACAAACCATCTCGATTCCTGTCCTTGACGATGCCTTAGAAGAAGGCACGGAAACCCTAGAGCTGAACCTCACTGCAACTGAAACGGCCGAGATTGGAACCCAGAATTCAGCCACGGTCAACATTGTCGAAGATGTCGACCTCCAAGGCACTGGCAATGATGACAACTTAAGGGGCGAAGGCGGCAATGACATTATCCGAGGACGCGGTGGCGATGATACTCTCAGAGGCTTGTCTGGCGACGATCGCCTCATCGGTGGCGGCGGGAACGATCGACTGAGAGGCGGCAGTGGCAACGATAACCTGAGAGGGAATGGCGGCAACGACCGGCTCATCGGCGGCAGCGGCAACGATACCTTGAATGGCAATGGCGGCGACGATCGCCTCGTTGGTCAATCCGGCGATGACCTCCTCAACGGTGGCGGCGGCAATGATCGCCTCAGAGGCGGAGCAGGCAGCGACGAACTGATTGGTGGGCGCGGCAACGATACCCTCATCGGCGGTTCCGATAGCGATATTTTCGTCCTCAGAAATCGCCAAGGCACTGACTTGATTCGCGACTTCAACATTGGAGAAGACTTCATTCAACTCCAGGGAAGCCTAAGTTTTAGAGATTTATCGTTCCAGCAACAGGGCCGAGACACGGTGATTGAAGCTGACGGAGAATCTCTGGCAACGTTGCGCGGCGTTCAGGCTGGGCAACTCGACCGAGCCAGCTTTGTTTAATCGACTCCCGAGGCGATCGCATAATCAGTCCTAGAAAAAAGGATTGAGAAGGGCGATTGCCGGAGTAATTTAAAGGCTGCATCGTTCATCCTCGGCAAGATTGGGCATCACTCGTGAGCCAATTTGTTCTTTACCTCGTACTAAGCGGGGCTCAAGTTAGTCAAGCACACAACTGTACTTAACCAACGCGCACAGCGCTAGAGTCAGTGGATGCCTTAATGGTGGAAGGTAAGAACTGGGTGGAGTTGTTTCGATTAGCGTCCAATGTCTGTCTGCTGAAGGATATGAATCGCATCCATATCAATCGCAACAAGCAATTTTGAATGTACTAAGGCCAGATTTATGAGCAATCTCACTCAGAATGAACCCACGACTTCAAGAATTATTGCTCCAACTGAAAAAAGCCGTGAAGCTTATATGATCGGCTACGACTTAATCCAAGTCTGGAAAGAATACGAGTCTTACCGGATGGGAACGGATGATCCGGATGGCTTCGTTGCGAGCAATTCATTGATGCAAACCGACAGTGGTCGTGTTCTGATTGACGTGACGGCTGCTAGTGCCTCCACGGCTGATATGGCGCTTTTACAGACTCAACTGGCAACCCTTGGGTTTGAGACCACTGGAACCTATGGTCAAATGATCTCAGGTTTCGTCCCAATGGAGCAGGTGACTGACGTAGCACAGCTCAGCGCAGTGAAACTAGCGCGACCGGCCTACAAACCAGTGACCAATGTTGGAGCCGTTACGAGTCAGGCCGACCAATCTCTAAATGCAGACACCGCACGGAGCACCTTTGGAGTGGACGGTAGTGGTGTCACTGTCGGGGTGTTGTCTGACAGTTTCAATAATTTAGGAGGATTCTCATCTGATGTCTCCACAGGTGATTTGCCTGGAGTTGTCAATGTTCTTGAGGAATTGAGTGAGGGGGGCAGTGATGAGGGGCGAGCCATGCTCCAACTGATCCACGACGTTGCACCCGGGGCCAACCTCTCCTTCACGACAGCGTTCAATGGACAGGCCAGTTTTGCCCAAGGCATTTTGAACTTA
>JBCBLF010000378.1:0-3135 GCA_038520475.1 Cyanobacteria bacterium J06627_8 | reverse complement strand
GCCCAACAGTTGGGTTAGCTGCTGGTAAACGACAGCCTCTTTTTCATTGATTTGATTTGAGGCAATCACTTCATAACTCAGCTTGAGAACCATCTCCTTCGCCTCATCCGTTTTGAGTTGAGGCACCAGCTCGCTGAGTGGAAGTTCTTTCGCCAGGTAGTCTCTCAGTTCTTGTTTCAGTTCGTCTTGATAGTCGGGATCAGGCGCAAAGTGGCGGCTCAGTCGAGACAAAATGACCTCTTGTTGAACAGGAGCAAAATTCTGATCGGCCCAGGCCATCGCAGCCGCAATGCGTAAAATGGTCAATTGCTCAGACGTGATAGAGGGAGCTTGTCCGAGATACACTTCAATCACTCGCGGATCATTTTGCACCTGGTCCATGGTGCCTTCGCACAACACACTTCCCTCGTGGAGCACCGTAACCTGACGAGCAATTTGCCGGACAAATTCCATATCGTGCTCGATGACAATAACCGAGTGACTCTCAGCCAGAGCAATCAACAATTCCCCCGTGCGTTCTGTTTCTTCATCGGTCATCCCAGCGACGGGTTCGTCAACTAGCAACAGGTCTGGAGACTGAGCCACGAGCATCCCAATCTCTAGCCACTGTTTTTCGCCGTGGGACAGCAAAGCAGAGGGGATATCTGCTTTTCCGAACAAGCCAATAGTTTCCAGTAACCCCCCGACGGTTCGTCGTTCAGCAGATGGGGTTGGCTTAAATAACGTGGGCCATACCATTTTGGTTCGATTACAGCACAGTTCGAGATTTTCGCGAGGCGTGAGATTGAGGTAGACCCGAGGAGTTTGGAACTTACGACCAATGCCAAGCCGGGCGATCGCATCTTCTGATCGCCGACTGAGATTTTTGCCCTTAAACCAGACTTGCCCTTCAGTGGGTTGGACTTTCCCAGTGATGACGTCTAGAAATGTCGTTTTACCTGCACCGTTTGGCCCGATGATGACCCGCAACTCCCCTTCTCTCATTCGGAAACTGAGGTCGTTGAGAGCCTTGAAGCCGTCGAAGCTAACGGTCAGATTGTCAATCTCCAAAATGCTTGCCGCCACAATTAGCCTTCCTTCGATGATGATGAGTGCAAGACTTCTTGTTCCTGCTTAACGTCTGGGTCAAACTCAAGACTGGGATAGGTTGCAACGGGTTGCGATCGCCCCATCAGGCTGCGAAGCTGTCCAACGGCCTGGTGGCGCAGCCAGCCGACAATACCATTCGGCAAAATCGTGACCACGATAAGATAAAGCGCTCCCAAGAAAAAGAGCCAAATTTCAGGAAACTGTTCACTCAGCAAGGTTCGTCCCCAACGGACAATGAGTGTGCCAAGAACCGCTCCAACAATCGTGGCTCGTCCGCCAACGGCCACCCAAATCACCATCTCAATCGAAAACGCTACCTCCATCGCATTTGGGGTAATGATGCCAGACTGAACGGTATAGAGTGCGCCTGAAACTCCTGCAAGGGCACCTGAGATCACAAACACCAGCACCTTGAATCCAGTTGGATCGTAGCCCGTAAACCGGACGCGACTTTCATCATCTCGAATCGCGATGAGCAATCGGCCGAATCGACCACTCGTCAGCCATCGACAGAGCGCATAGCCAGCCGCCAACATGATGACTGTGATGGCATAGAAAGCGAACTGAGCTCTGTCTGAGCTAGCCAGTACACCAAAAATGGTTTCAGTATCGGTTTTGAGACCATTTGTGCCATTGATGAGCTTTTGCTGACCGTTAAAGAAATTAAAGAAAACGACAAGGGCTGCTTGGGTCAGGATCGAAAAATACACGCCGCGAATGCGATTTCGGAAGACGAGATAGCCGAGGAGTCCGGCAACAATTCCAGGAATAACAATAATCGCGACAATGGTGAATGGAAACGAGTAGAACGGCGTCCAAAACCAGGGGAGCTCAGAAACTCCATATAAGGTAAAGAACTCAGGAAGCTGTCCGGCAGGGAGTTGCAGCTTTAGGTGCATCGCCAGTGCGTAGCCCCCCAACGCAAAGAAAATGCCGTGACCTAAGCTCAACAATCCGGTAAATCCCCAGATGAGGTCGATGCCCAGCGCCACGATCGCCAGAGACAGAAATCGACCCAGTAGGTTTAATCGAAAATCGCTCAGCAGAAAGGGAACGATGACAATCAACACAAGGGCGATCGCTCCGACAATCAAAGCTTCCGTTGCGAGCTTACGTTTCCGGCTCGATCGTTTAGCTGGAGTTGCGCCATTTTTAGTTGGAACAGAAGTCTCTACTGTCATGATTCAATATCGAGTAGCCAGAGTCACAGTCAAATCAGTAGCGTCGGTATCACACGCTGTAAATGGTGAGATGGTTAAGCATCCACCATTCGCCCCTTCTGAGGAAACATCCCAGCAGGCCGAATCTGCAAAAAGGCAATAATCAATGCGAAGACCATTACCTTTGCCATGCTGGTCGTTGCAAAGAAGGTAAACACATCCACGAGGGGTTGCCATGTCACGATTAGAGCCAGGGTCCCAGATCCAACGAGATACGTGATGATGCCAATGACCATGGCGGCAGCAATACTTCCGACAATTTTTCCGACTCCACCCACCACCACCACCATGAAGGCATCCACAATGTAGTTTGACCCAAGGTTAGGGCCGACCGAACCTAATAGAGTAACGGCAAATCCAGCAATTCCAGCCAAGCCAGAGCCCAGTGCAAAGGTAAGAGCATCGACATACCCAGTCGGAATGCCGAGGCACGCGCTCATTTCCCGATTTTGAGTAACTGCCCGGATGCGAAGTCCCCAAGCTGAGCCCTGCAAAAACCAGTAGACGGCGATGAGGCAAACAATCGTCAATGCGATGATGAATAGACGGGCACTCGGCAACTGAAACGTATCTGTGACAGGAATACCGCCCCTCAGCCATGCTGGAGCCGTTACGTCTACGTTACGGGCCGTAAACCATTGCTTTGTCCAGAAATTAGCATCTGACCCATTCAAGAGGATTCCCGTTACCGTGGCGATCGCCCCTGACAATACTGCCAAGACAGCTACGCCCCACTGCGGCAAGCGGCGTAATCCACCAATGGTCGTCAGAGCAATCTTCCCTCCCCAAAAGGCGAGACAGAACAATAGACTTCCAGCCACCATCG
>JBCBLF010000377.1:0-3142 GCA_038520475.1 Cyanobacteria bacterium J06627_8 | reverse complement strand
GGCGTATATCGCTTTCCTGCATGACGGATGGCTTCGATTTTTGTCGTGGCTTTCATCGACGACGTTTCCTTGAACGCTGTGGAGAGTGGAGCGAGAAGGGAACAAACAACACATACCCCTTGGCCCAGCGGGGGACGACTTGAAATTTAGCGAGAAACCGCCAGGGTGTATTCCCGGTGAGAATCCACCAAACAGCCATACCGCTTAGGATAAAGACCAGAGTCCACACCCAGTTCAGGGCTAGCAGCTGACAGACCAAGAGTGTAATGACACCAATAGAGCCCCAGGGGAGAATCAGCTCAGCGGGAACGGGGCCTAGCCGAGGACGAGCACCCAGATTTTGATTGACAGAACGAAAAGAGGGAGGAGACATTAGACAGACGCTGACGATGTATACTCAGAACAAAACAGGGGCTACGTACCCGCACCACCAATCACGAGATTAGCCATCAGATCACCGATAACAATGGCCATAACAATAATGAGTGGCGTCCGTGCCAACGTCGTCCAATCGTCGTCGTTCCTTGCGGCGACTAGAACACGAATAACAGCAATGGCAATGTAGATAACAAAGATGGCTCGTAAGACTCCAAAAATAAGTGGGACCATGGTGGCAGGTACATTACTGCTACTGAGCAAATTGGCGATAAACGTTTCGGCATTTTGTAGAAACTGAGCATGGGCAGGAGCCAGGGTCAAGTCTGTCAGAATATAAGAAACCAGGATCAGCAGTGATGGAAGGGAGGTAACGGCTAATCGGCGCAGACGAGTTTTGCGGCTCCAACGAGCCAGCCGATTAAACTTCAACCGAATTGCCGCAGACCAGATGATGCTGATGGAAAGCGCTACTAGCATCATGCTGAATAAGATGCCTTTAAGAGAGGCATCAAAGAGTAGGGAGACCGTCGCAACTCCTAGCAGAATGCTGACGGGAGGCATCTGAAAGAAACGGCTAGATTGAGGCGCGAATACTTTGGGCGCTGACGAATGAAAGTGTTGCGAAGACATAACGTCACCTATGAGAGATTAGCCTCATCCTATGGAAAACTCTCTTGGGCGTAAACGGCTGCGATTGTAAACGTTCCATGAGAGATTTTTTGGAATCTTTTAAGAGAGTGTTCAGAGGGTAGAATTCTAGGTGGCAATAATGAGCATTTAGGATCCAAAGCAGTCCATTGATGTGGGTGGCATCCGACAAATGGAGCGGTTTATGTGGGAGCAACCCGGCAATTTATTGAGGTTTTGTGGGAACTGCCCGGCATCTAAAAATTCAAGAAACTTCATGATGGTATGTTGAACACCAACATGATGAAAAAATCGCTAGGATGGAAAACATTTCAAAGTCTCCTGGTGAATTGTCAAGGCAATGTAAAGTTGTCATGAATCGGCTAGGGCTTGAGGTCCAGGGTGTCTCTACGTGTGACGTACACAAGGAGAACTTGTATGACCGAGCAATCAAGCCCCTCAAACCTGACACAGTCAGACTCAGCGTCCTCACATTCAAATGATAGAACACGACTACATATTGATTTACGAGATCCCAGCTTGATGTCCAAATTGAAGGACCAGGCGTCTCATTCAGAGCAAACGCTTAAGGCGTTGGTTAATGATGTGTTGGAGCGCTTTTTGGCACAACCAATTGTCTTTTCAGACGATTTAATCGATAACCTGGACCGAATGTTTTCGCTGTTTGAGTCATTGCCGATGGACCAAATTTGCCAGCTAGCGGAGACGAGTCATCGTCTACCTGACCAGATGCTATTACACCTATTGATAAAGGGTTTGACGGTCTATAGCTCGTTAGAGGAATTGGAACGCGATTGACCGGTCATGAAAACACATAAACCATGGTCTGAGGATCTGAGGAAGGGGATTCAGGATGTGCCCATTGTGGAATCTCCGGCCCATTTTGATCTGAGTGAAGCTGATGTAGCTGCTGCTCGGGAACAGGGGCTGGAGATTACGAGTATTCGTGCGTTTCATGCCCATGCTGAAGACCGTCTGTATGAAACCCAATCAGTGATTCCGGATGACCAGGCCATGGCGCTGATGGAGCGTCTTGTTACCACAGGTCGTCATTTACCGACTCCAGATAAACCTCGTTATCAGCTAACCTATGACCCGAGTGGCAGCATCACGTTAACGACGTCTGAGGGGCGATTGCTGTATCGCTATTCGGGAAATATTCTCCTGCATAATGGTCTGTCACCAGAGGATGATGCGTATTTGTCAGCTCAGCTGGCGGCGGCCACAACGGTAACTGTTGCGGATGGAAAGCACCTGATGCATCAGGTGGTGGCAAATTTAGATAAATGGCCGCAGGACCCATCTGTGGAACTGGATCTGGACTATGTGGCCGGTCAACACATTTTGCTGAAGCGAGCTGATGGCACGACAGTATTTCACCAGGTTGAACAAACCGTTCTCTGCAGTGATTTTCTGCCAGCAGAATGGCAATCGCTGACGCATCGGTTAGCCCACATTAACGATCCGGCTCCAGACCCCGATCCAGATTTGGAGTTGTGATGACTTTGGGCTCACGCTTCGTGTCGAGTTGGTAAACCGTGATGGGGACATGGACCTTTTTTCTTAACTGATTCAACCGTTGATCGCTGATATTGCCCACCAGGTGGATTGCATCAATGTGTTGTTTGGGCAGTGTTTCCCCTGTGTGAACCCAGGCAAACTCAAATGCTTTGGGATGCTCAAGGTCCCAGGCGGTAACCTTACCGTTACGGTGTCTGAGCTGAACCCATCCGGGGCGATCACTGGCTTCAACCTGAACATAGACCGGTCCAACCCGACCCGGAATCTGTAAGCGATCTCCCGAACAAATTGTGACTTCAAGAGGCTCTGTTGATGTCTGTTGCAGCGCGGTTTGGGGAGAATTTAGGGTGCCTAATTGTCTGAGCCGTTGCCGAATGGCCTGGGTAAGTCTGTCGTGAAGTTCGGCAGGGGCAATCAGCAGTGCTCGCTTATTGTGGGCAATGGCATGGGAAAACTGGCCAACCGCATCGGTTTGGGGATAGGGCGTCATCAGCGTTTGTGTTAGCTGATTTGGAGTCTTGATAGGAATGTGGGCAGAGCGGCACAGGTGGCCGTTTTGCTCATACAAGTGTCCGTCTGCTTTAGCGTCAGTGAT
>JBCBLF010000376.1:0-3154 GCA_038520475.1 Cyanobacteria bacterium J06627_8 | reverse complement strand
GACAAGCGCACGCAGAATATCTCCCCAGAGCATGGGTGGCGTATCCGCCGAACATAACGTCTCAAAGAGCACCTGTGCAGACTGTTCAGTTTTCAGGCGTCCCAGAGCAAGAACAGTTTGTCGACGAACATCCAAATTGACGTCCCACAGCAGGGGGGTCAGAACCTCCAGGCTTTTTTCTGCTGGCAACAATTGATGCTGTAAACCGACGCCAACAACAGCAGCACAACGAACGTCTGATGCGACATCGCTTAAGGCTTCAATCAGACGTTGTGTAATTTCAGGCTGATGAAACTGTCCTAGAGTAGCGATCGCTACGGCCCGCGTACGAGCATCATCGTCATGAACAACGGTCATTAGCAGTGACATCACATCAGGATGCTGAAGCCGAGCAAGCGCCTGAACCGCAAAGAGCCGAGTCGACGCATCATTCATGAGCACAGCTAGCGTCGGAAGAACGGCCTCTTCCATACTGGCAAGGGCATCAATCACAACAGCACAGACATCCTCTTGAGAGGATGTCTGTAAGAGCCGCTGTAGGGCGACGATGGATTGATCCGTTGGATAGTGCCCGAGAATTCGTGCAATGAACCAGCTGAGTTCCCAGTCGTCGTCGTCTTGAGCATCCTCTAGGAGGTCAATCAAAGGAGCGATCGCGATCGTTCCAAAGTTCGGAATCAACTTTGATAAATCCCATCGCAGTTGAAAATCACCCTCTCGAAGCACCTGAATGACAATATCTAGAGTTTCAGCGTGATAAGCATCAAGGTCGTCAGGCTTCACCGATAGTTGAGCAGCTTCAGCATCTGTAGCCAATCGACACGACACAGTTGAAAAATATTGATTCAAATACCGATAAAACGTTTCCCAATTTGGCGCTTGGGCTGCTTTTCGTATTTGGACAACAAGGCCACCTAGTGTCATAGAATATCAATCTTAAACAGCTCAAGAACCTGACACAAAAACGAACGGTTCTGATGTCTCATCACGCCAGCCCCCTTGAAGAAGACCATGCCCGTTGTACGCGGCGCGCTATACAGCTCTAATCTGAAATGATGGTCTTCAAAGTAAATCACGTTTCATTCATCTGAATGTACCTAATGAATGTATCTAATAGGGCTGATACAGGTCTCTAGACCTCATGCATCTCATTTCTTGCGATTGCCGTGAGTGGTGACAGACTGCACCTACGACCAGCCACGAAAATCAGTAGAACTTATCTACCCTGCTGCAAACTTGGCAGAATCCAGAGGCAATAGCTAGCCCTTCACTACGCTACCACTACTTCATCAGCTAACTTACACTAATGCGACTCATTCAGGGAAACACCATGCGCTCAAAACATACTCAAAATGCACAAGTTCAATTCACAAAAGTTAATGCGGAAAATGCAGGTTTTTGATGCAATGACTGCATAGCACACTCAAAACCGTATTAAAAGTTACAAGATTATTCATTCAATCTCCAATAATGAAGGTCATCTAACACGTCCTCATTTGATGGATGTGTCAGAGGATGATTGTCGGCCAATGCTTTCGGCCAAGTATCCGCAGCATCACATGAGTGGCTTGCCCAACCATCAGGGCTGTTACAGCGACCTGAAACCCTCACTCTTTGGTTAGCATTGTGAATTCGATTGACATTGTGAAGTTGAGTCGTTGGGTTCATGTTGTTCTCGTGGTAGCTGCTCTCGTGTCACCTATGGCACGTGCCGAATTACTGTTGTCCTTTGTTGTTTTGAGAAGATTCTCGTTGTGACTAACACGATCGCCCCTTCTGGTGCTAACTCTGGCAATACTCTCAATAAGTTTGAGCGCTTCAAGGCTGAGAAAGACGGCCTTGAGGTCAAAGGCCAGCTCGACCAATTTGCAGAAATTGGTTGGGAGGCCATGGACGCAACTGACCGTGAGCAGCGCCTCAAATGGCTGGGCATTTTCTTTCGTCCAGTCACACCGGGAAAATTCATGCTTCGACTCAGGACCCCCAATGGAATTGTGTCGAGCAGCCAGATGAGAATGCTTGCAGAAGTCGTTCAGCGCTATGGAGATGATGGTAATGCTGATATTACGACCCGCCAAAATCTACAGCTCCGCGGGATTCGACTAGAGGACATTCCAGACATCTTCAATCGAATGGAAGCAGTTGGCATGACCTCCATTCAATCAGGAATGGATAACGTTCGAAACATCACAGGTTCACCGATTGCAGGTCTGAGCGCTGACGAATTGATTGATACGCGTGACTTGGTAAAGGCTGTCCAAGACATGATTACCAACCGCGGCGATGGCAACTCAGAGTTTACCAACCTTCCTCGAAAGTTCAATATTGCGATCGAAGGGAGTCGAGACAATTCCGTTCATGCAGAAATTAATGATATCGCCTTTGTTCCAGCCTATCGCGATGAGGTGCTTGGCTTTAACGTGCTAGTGGGTGGATTCTTCTCGGCGAAGCGATGTGAAGCAGCCATTCCACTTGATGCGTGGGTTCCTCCAACACCAGATGAGGTTGTTGGGCTGTGTCGCGCCATCTTAGAAGTGTATCGAGACAACGGGCCTCGTGCGAACCGTCAAAAGTCTCGCTTAATGTGGCTCATCGATGAGTGGGGGGTTGAAAAATTCCGTACGGCTGTTGAAGAACAGCTGGGGCACGAATTGTTGACGGCTGCTCCCGACGACTTAATCGAGTGGGACAAGCGAGACCATATCGGTGTCTTTCCGCAACAGCAAGCAGGAATGAATTACATCGGGCTGCATGTACCTGTCGGGCGCCTCTTCGCTGATGACATGTTTGACCTGGCTCGCATTGCAGAGGTGTATGGGAATGGAGAGATTCGTCTAACGGTTGAGCAAAACGTCATCATTCCCGATGTTCCTGATGACAATGTTGAACCTCTACTCCAGGAACCTCTGCTTGAAAAGTTTTCGATCGCTCCCACGCCGCTGGCGCGATCGCTTGTTTCCTGCACAGGAGCACAATTTTGTAATTTTGCCCTTGTTGAAACGAAAAATCGGGCTCTGTCCTTGGCGAAGGAGTTGGACGAAGAAGTAGAGCTTTCGAGTTCTGTGAGAATGCATTGGACCGGTTGTCCAAACTCTTGTGGCCAGCCCCAGGTCGCAGACATCGGCTTCATTGGCACCAAAGCTCGTAAGGATGG
>JBCBLF010000375.1:0-3189 GCA_038520475.1 Cyanobacteria bacterium J06627_8 | reverse complement strand
TCTGTGACTTGAGGTGCAGGAGCTCGACCCGCATCAGGTAGTGCAAAATCAGATGTCTCTAGCACCTCTTGACGGAGTGTGCGGGTGTTCGAGCTGGATAGTTCTAGATTTTCTGCTTCTCCCCTTGTCCTACCGATCGCTCCCTCAGCCTCCGCTAATCGCTCTTCTACAGGCGGAATCGCAGCCAGTTCGGGAGGAATATCGGCGTCTGGAGCTTCATTGGATTGAGACGATGACTCATTCGCGTCAGATGACGAACGATCAGCACGTGCTTGGTTTGTCCCATCATCTTCAGATGACGCCGATGCTGAGGTTGAATTCGACTCCAAATCATCCAACAGCACATCATCGTTATTTTGAGCCCGTTGTCGTGCACGATTGGCAAGTTGGGTTTCTTCGTCAAATGAGTTCGCCTCTTCACGAGACAACGACGCAGATGCCGGTAAATCTGGTTGGCTAGAAGGCGGCGGAGCGTCTTCTAACGCTGTTTCGGATTCCGATGCTGTTTCTGAGGATGTCAGCATCCTGGACTGCTCCAAAATCGTCGGAAGTAAAACACCAGTTGTGCCGACAGCAAAGACGACCATAGCAGCAGCTTGCATCCAACGACGATGCTGATTTTGGCGATCGCGTCCTTCTGGTAAGACCAAATGATCCTGCTTGTATTGACTCAACGCATTCACTAAATCGAACAGCTCAATCGTGCTCAAGATGGCTGATGTCCCCGATTGATCGGTTGCTAATGCGCCCCACCACAGCTCGTGTTTGAGTTTTCCACGGGGGAGTAATGCCATCCGTGATGGAATGACAATCCCCATGCCGCCTGTTTTTTTGAGGGCATTTGATTCTGGCATCACGGGATGAGCACGATGTTGGCTAGTCATCACGTCTGGAGGAACCAGCGATTGCCCAGGTTCGAGTTGGGTAGGCGGCAACGATGACAATGGCTGCGATACCTGTGCCGAGAGAGAGGGATGCTCCGTTAATGCGGACGGCAAGTCTCGTACGAATGTCGCTTGAAAAAAAGAGACCGATTGACTTAAGACCTGCTGGATATAGGCGTCAACAACATCACACAACACATCTAAATGATGGCGATCGCCTTGCACTTTCACATGGTGGTCAGATGAAAGATGCGGTCCGTCTAACGACAGTCGAAATCGCAGATTCTTGAGAATGGGCTGACGACTCCACCGAGACAACGGAGATTGGTCTGCCATAATTTCGAGCGTGCAGGTTGGTGGCGTATAGCGTCGGAGAACGGAGACGGGCATGGTGATAAAGGGTGTGGAGGAAAGAGCGCGAATCATGAAAACGTAACGAAATGTAACCGCATAGAAGCGATCTCACATAAGCGACCTATCAAGGGGAACGACGACGCGGTTGAACGGCTTTTGGCGATAGCTTCGTTGGCTGGGGCGATCGCGGTTTATTCACTTGAGCACGGTCAATCAGTGCCATCCATAATCGACGAGTTCCATCTGGAGCGCTGTAGAAAAACACGTCAATCAACAGCTTCAGGGCAAGATCTGAGAGTGTCTTCATGTCAACTGTTTCCCCATCATCCATTCGCTCTTGATACAGCGTGCTGAAATTATCTAAGTAATCTCCGAGTAACGCCGTTCGATGAGGTTCTTTCCCTTCAACTGCTAATTGTTCAAGCAGGGAAACGGCTCGGCGCAACAACTCTTGGTGGGTCTGAGCTAGATGACATGCAATTAAAACAAGCGATCGCGCTTCTTCAACATCGAGTCGTTTTCGACCTTGCCCTTTACGTAGTGGGCTCGACTGGCGCAAGCGCCACAGCGCCACTCGATCGGCGATGACATCGGTAACATTCAAGTCCTCGGCAGCTTGCAACATCGCGTCAGAACCAATGCCGGTCAACGCTTCGATAGCTAACAAGACTAAATCAATCTGAGCCTTGATGTTGTTGAGTTGATCAGGATTGGGCGAGTTGTCCAGGGAGAGCTGTTCCCAGGGTTGCTGCGCAATCGTTCGGTTGTGTGACGACATAGTTCCAGAATAACCATGAGCGAGGAGCAGTAACCATCAGTTACACGTCCTGAAACGAACAATCCAGAATCGGAAGCCAACAGAAGGGATAGCAACAGGACTCTTACAAATCGCCATAACCAAATCGCTATCACTGCTGTTGTTGTTTGAGTGGCAGTAAACTCCACCCTTTCTGACACAATTGGCGCACGTCTGATTACCGATAGCGTAGCGCTCTAGGTGTAAGGTGCGGTAATGATTGCCGCGTTACCGTTAATGGATTGTTACTAATGAATTGTTGCCAGCGTGCTTGCCAAACCGCGCCACGTCACAGCACGGCAGAATCGCGCAAGAAATTTTATAGCGTCATTTTGGGTGCTATGGTTTGATGTGCCCAGAACGTCTAGCGATAGGAAATTGATTAGCAATGGTAGACATGGCACTCGATAATTTCCAAGTCTTTGAGCAAGATTTGTCAGATGACAGCTTGCAACGTTATCTTCAGGCCGAAGCGATCGCCATTGATACAGAAACAATGGGACTCATTCCACAACGCGATCGCTTGTGTCTTGTTCAGTTATGCGACCCAGATGGATATACGTCTGCTGTTCGGATTGACATTGGACAATCTGAAGCCCCGAATCTCAAAACACTGATTGAAACGCCAGAAATCACCAAAATCTTTCATTTCGCTCGATTTGACGTTAAGGCTCTCTGGTATCACCTCGACATCGAGGCCAGCCCAATTTTTTGCACCAAAATCGCTAGCAAACTGGCCCGCACCTACAGTCCTAAGCATGGGTTAAAAGAGTTGGTGCAGGAATTAGAAAGTGTTGAACTCGACAAAAGTTCCCAAAGCTCAGACTGGGGAAATGCGGCAAATCTTTCTGAAGCCCAACTCGCTTACGCAGCCAATGATGTTCGATATCTCGTGAGTTTGCGGGACAAGCTCACCGCCATGCTAAAGCGAGAGGGGCGGTGGGAGTTAGCTCAAGACTGCTTTGCCTGTGTTCCAACCTTTGTGACACTCGACCTCATGATGTACCCAAACGTATTCGAGCATTAGCCCCGACTAATTCTTCAGGTTGGCGCACAGTATCAGTTCTTTAAAGCCCAGCGATACGAGGGGTGGGGGGGCGCGGACGGGACACCACCCCACCGATCGCCGGGCGTGGAACGGAAAGATAAAGACCA
>JBCBLF010000374.1:0-3237 GCA_038520475.1 Cyanobacteria bacterium J06627_8 | reverse complement strand
AAAGCTATGAGTCATTATTTGTCGTCAGATTATAGGGAATTGGAATTGGAATACTTGATAGCTTTTAAATCTAAAGGAATATTTAAGAGATCTACAAAAAGTGTATCACTAATCACATTCTAAGATTCCTTTCATTATCTACTCACATATGAATAAGAAGGAATTGCAATAATAGAAATGTCAGGATATCGCAACATTTATGCCTGACATGTTGAATATAGAGAGGTGATCAGATGAAACGCCTAATATCGATTGGACTTTCAACTCTCGCGCTTGTGGCTTTTGCCTCCCCCTCCATAGCGTTAAGTGATATCCATGAAGAAGAGTTCTATGAAGGTCTAGGCAATAAACTTGAAGAGCGCTTCGATGAAGAGTTCTATGACGGTCTAGGGAATAAGCTTGAAGAGCGCTTCGATGAAGAGTTCTATGACGGTCTAGGAAATAAGCTCGAAGAACGCTTTGATGAAGAATTCTATGACGGTCTAGGAAATAAGCTCGAAGAGCGCTTTGATGAAGAATTCTACGAAGGTCTGGGGAATAAACTCGAAGAGCGCTTCGATGAAGAATTCTATGACGGTCTGGGGAATAAAGGAAGGCAAAGCGATCCTGAATATGTTGGAACTCAATTCGAAGGCTAACAGCCTGAAGAGTTTGACTCACTGGGCTGTTAGCCTTCATGGAAAAATTCCATGAGTAAGGATATAAACGTACGAATGGAGTATTCCCTTTTGAGCAAGCGGCTCAATTCAGTTGCGCACAGTGAAGGCGATCGCCTTCATCATCGATATCTCTAAACCTTCGATAGGAACAGCCTCTCTACCCTAACAATTCGGGTGAAGAGGCTGTTGGGATATGACGAAAACTCGAGAAAGCAACACGATTTACCGAAGATGCTTATTTTGTTGACGCATGATTTTGGTGATCTGCTTCCATCGGCGTTTTGTGTTTTGGCGAGTATGAACATTCTGCCGTTGTTCAATCCACTGTTGCTCTCGCTGAAGCTTGTGATAACTCTTTAATCGTTGTGGATCGAGGGTACCAAGGGCGATCGCCTCCTGCACAGCACATCCTGGCTCTGTACCGTGCTGGCAATCATGAAACTTACAGTCTTCTGCCAAGGATTCGATATCCCAAAAGGTTTCCTGCAAGCCAGACCCATCACTCCAAAGCTGGAGCTCACGCATTCCCGGAGTGTCAATGAGCAAGACACCCGAAGGCAATGGCAACAGCTGCCGATGAGTAGTGGTATGTCGCCCTCGGCTATCATCTGTTCTCACTGCCTGAGTATCTTGCTTTTGATGCCCCAATAAGTAGTTCGTCAAAGTTGATTTGCCCACGCCTGATGAGCCAATCAACGCGACCGTTTTGCCTGCGAGTAAATAAGGTTCAAGCTGATCTAGCCCTCTTCCAGATATCGCACTGATCGGATGGATTGGCACCCCAATGGCAATGGATTCCACCTGGGCAATAACATCATCTAAATCAGCACATACATCAGCCTTATTCAGCACAACAACCGGCATTGCACCGCTCTCCCAGGCAGTTACCAAGTATCGCTCAATACGCCGCACATTAAAGTCACCATCCAGGCCCGACAGAAGAAACACTGTATCCACATTGGCAGCGACGATTTGTCCTTCAATAGAAGGACCAGCTGCCTTTCGCACAAACTGGCTTGTGCGAGGCAACACGTGATGAATGGTCGCTGGATTGTTTCGCCCATGAGATTCAACGACGACCCAGTCGCCCACTGCTGGAAACATCAATGAGTTTTCAATCTGATGCCGAAAATGTCCGGTAACATGTGCATCTGCCTCACCCGTTTCCATCACAATCCGATATGTGCCACGATGCTCAGAAATAACACGAGCCGCGACAAATTTCGTTTGCTCAAATAATGCAAACGCTAAATCAATGCTGCTGCCTTGACACCAGCCAAACGTACTTAAATTCAATGTTTTATCCTCAAAGAAACCAATGACAAGGCAAGGCTCTAGGAGGAGTATGAGAATGCTTCAGAAAAAAGCTGCCTCTGACCTTGCCGATTAAACAAAGAGTTGTGTAGAGATTGTCACCGACTCAGCCATAAGACACGTCCTCAGATTTTGAGAAGAAACTTCTAACATTCCCAAACTAGCAAATTATTTTTGGAGTATGCACCGCGATCACGAAACGTAAAATATGCAGACCACCATCATCCACCACGGCTGAAGCTACATTGCCTTCATATCAGTCTTCAAACAGGTGTCTGCAAGTTGTAAAGCTGTCAGGATGAAGATATCCAGTTTGACGCGTCGGGCATCGTAACAAAGCTTATTCGCTTTGTGTCAGCCTGAGAGCCATGTTTTCCCTGATCCAACAATTTTTTCGTTTCTTGTAACCGAGCCTTTCGTCTCGACCTCTATGACAAGCCTGTTGTGGTGAAAGTGATTGAAACGCTATGTCAGTTCAGGCCTGATGTTGAACAGTATCCCATTGATGAAGCTTTCTTTATCATTCACAGATTCACCCACAAAAACTTGACTGATTATGCTCAAGAGATTTGCTTCATGGTGAAACAATGGCGGAACATTCCAGTGCCGTGGGCATGGCCAAAGCCAATCTATCGGATCGTTGCCAAGACTTTATGGATATGTAGAGTGTAGACAAGCGTATCTTTTGGGATTCAGGTATTTATGAGGACTTGGAGTAGAGGTAAGAAAATTACTGCTGTGACTCTAGTAGTAGCTGTAGTCGCAGTAACAGTGACTGTCAGGATTCCAGAAATAAAGCATATTGCTGGTTTTCAAGGAGCTGAAGTAAGCATGGCTCCACTTGCGCCGATTGGTCCAATCGATCTAGAAGGCATCATTCGCCAAGCTACTTGGCATCCACGTCAGAATATCTCATCTGCTCCAGGGAAGCCGGGTATCAATATTTTCAAGAGGACGTTTAGGAGTATCTTTTTTGGTGGTAGCACTGTAATGATGCCGGCCCACTACAAACTCCAACTTGATGAGACTGAGGTGAGTGATCAAGAAGCGTACTCAAGCCTAATGGGTTATGGAGTGATGGTGAGCCATGCCCAGGATGACGGTTTTTTGACGGTAGGAATGCACATCCGAATTCATGGACTAACGATATTAGGAGATGAGACAGGGGTAGTGTCTTTTTTCGATAAGATTGAGATTTTGGATAGTCCTATAGAGGATTACACGTCCAGCAGCGGGGTAAGCAGATCTAGTGGTTGCTAAATCT
>JBCBLF010000373.1:0-3241 GCA_038520475.1 Cyanobacteria bacterium J06627_8 | reverse complement strand
CGAGAATTGCTGATGGAGTCGGCAGCACAAACTCTGCAATGTCAAAGACTCGAACGATGATTTCCCAGCCCACAAGCACGAACAGTGCCGTGAGAATCGGCAGTCCATACATGGCTTGCCTTGATGCCAATAGGGTGTCCATCTTGACAGGGCGTTGGGTTGCTTTTTGAGTGGCGACCATAGTGCTTGTTCTTATTCGGCTTTTCTAGAGTTGTGTATGCTGAAACAACGTGACCCCACAGATGGGATGTTGAACCTGTTGCACCCATTCTAATTGCGCTGAATGTATTGTCTGAGTTCTGAATACATGTGCTGGAATTCAGGCGTGAAGCACATGTCTAAAGTGCGAGGGCGAGGCAAATCGACCGCTAGCGTATAGACGATTTGGCTGGGGCGCGGCCCCATGACATAGACCGTATCTGATAAAAAGATGGCCTCTCGCAAATCGTGGGTCACTAACACGCTCGTACACTGAGTACGTTCCCACAGTCGTTGTAGCATTTCCCACATTTCTTCACGAGTGAAGGCGTCTAGGGCACCAAAGGGTTCGTCAAGCAGCAAGATTTCAGGGTGATGAATTAAGGCTCGACAGAGCGATGCCCGCTGTTTCATGCCACCGGACAACTGCCATGGATAGTACTTTTGAAAATCTTTGAGGCCAACGGTTGCGAGCAGCTCTTGAGCATCAGCGACATAACGCGATCGCTGTGTTCTGAGTTGTTGCTTATGAGGCGGAACTATTTCTAATGGCAACAGCACATTATTAATGGTGTTGCGCCATGGAAGTAGGACTGGATTCTGGAAAGCAATACCTACACTCTTCAGGGGTTTGGTAATCGGCTCTCCCTGAAAAAAGACGGTGCCTTGTTTGACTGGATTGAGCCCTGAGATCATCCGCAACAGCGACGTTTTACCACATCCGCTTGGCCCGACGACTGACACAAATTCGGCGTGAGCAATTTTGAATGAAACCTCTTCAATCACCTGCATTGGCAAGCCCGACATGTCGTATTGCAGGCCAACCTCTCGAAATTCTAAAACAGCCTCCGTGGTCACTTGAGGTGATATTGTGCGAGAAACATGCTCAACCATTGCTGTTGCGATTAATTTTGTGGTTCTATGCTCTGTGGAAATGAACCCCCATGCTGTAAACAACACTACAGAAAGTTCTACGAAATGGGTTTAGCCACAAGATAGACAAATCCTTTATCTCCTTGGGGCTTTTGTGGTGATTCATACGCTTAAAGCAACCTGTGAAACCGTTCACTATGGTGGGTTTTCATCAGAACTACCACCTGCCTTAACGGTCCGTTCGGGCGATCACATTCATGTTGAAACCTTTTCTGGTGTTCCGGTGTATCGATCCGCACCAAAAGAATTTGTGCCGCCCGAGTTCTTAGACATTTGCGAAAACTTGCCCGATCATCGCCGCATTGCGTCGGGACCTCATCTTATGACCGGTCCTATCAGTGTTGAAGGAGCACAGCCCGGTGATGTGCTCGAAGTCTGTGTGCATGAGGTGACACCGCGCTTGCCCATGGGCTTTACACTCATGCGTCCTGGTGCTGGTGCGCTACCCAATCGGTTTGACCAGTCCGTGCTGCGATTCACACCGATTGATCTGGAAACGAATACGATCGAGTTTCCAGCGAAGAGTGGCATTGTTCTTCGCCTTCAGCCCTTTTTTGGCATTCTTGGGGTGGCCACGGCGGATCCTCAGCGACACTCTGTTCCACCAGGAAATTATGGTGGTAATTTGGACAATCGCCTGCTGCAACCGCCGTGTCGGCTGTTTCTCCCGGTGTTTCTACCTGGAGCACACTTTTCTATCGGGGATGGACACAGCATCCAAGGGGATGGAGAAGCCTGCTTAACGGCATTGGAAACATCGATGAATGGCGTCATTGAGTTGCGATCGCACCGTAACTTACAACATCTCCCGCTTCCCTTGGCAGAAACCACCAGTGACTGGATCACGATGGGCTTCGGAAACACGATAGATGCCGCCTTTGAGCAATGTCTGGAACGAATGCTTGATTTTCTGCAAAAATGTGTTGGCATGACCGCTGAAGATGCTTACATGTTTTGTAGTTTGAGCATTCATTTTCACATTACCCAGGCTGTTAACTTACCTGTTAAGGGCGTTCATGCCTGTTTACCTAAAGCCGTACTTCCGGCTCCAATTGATCTTCATGCCTGTCGGTAGTGGCTTTACTAACATGCACCTCTCAAAAAGGGGTGCCCTGCACGGCAGGGCGCCCCTTTTTGAGAGGTGCATGTTGTTGGTATAGCTTTAGCCATTTAGGCTAGGACACCGAGTATTATTTGATTCCTTGGCATATTGCCAAATGGCTCGCCGTCTTGTCCTAACGGAACTGGCGACGGCTATAAATGGTTATGGCGATCGCTTACTCAAGCGGCTGTCGGTCTGATTCAGGGGGAGCTTGCCGCTCTTCTAAAGGTGGTAGATAGCTGTTGTCAAACACCTCTTCAACTGCCGGAGTTTCTGGTAAACCAAAGCCTTCCACTGTTTGGGCAATCGTTGCTTCTAGCCGTTCTGGGTCCGCATCACCTAAGCCAATCTCCTCAACCTCATCTGTGACGATTAGCCCATCGAGTGCAATCTGTAAGCGAAGTTTCTCAGCTTCGCGATCCATCAAGTCGTCACCGGCAGCCATAACAGCTTCTAACCCTGCCTCTGGATCGCGTAGCGTATCTTGGATTCCTTTCAAGTACGCACTAATAAACCCTTCAACAACTTCTGGATTCTCTTCCAGATAAGATTCCTTAACCAGAATGACGTTGCCGTAGAGGTCCAACCCATTGTCGGTGTAGTAAAAAATATTCAAATCATCCAGGGTCCGTCCAGCTTCAACTAGAGCAGGCAACATTGAGTAGCTAAACCCACTAATTGCATCCACGTTCCCCTGAAGTAAGAAACTTTGGCGCAGCTTCGGTTCCATCGTGACCCACTCAACGCCCTCTGCGTCCACGCCAACCTGCTCAGCCAAAACCGGCCAGAGTCGTCGGGGAGCATCACCAATGGGTGCGCCGAGTTTCTTGCCAATGACATCTTCAACGGAGTCGATACCGTTTTCTTCAAATGTCAGCAGAGCAAAGGGGGCTTTGTTGTAGGCAACTGCAACGGCAATCAACTTGTCATCGGGGTTTTGTTGATTGAACTCGATCATCGAATACATGTCACCGAACCCGAGGTCGTATTGCCCTGCTGCGATGGTTG
>JBCBLF010000372.1:0-3380 GCA_038520475.1 Cyanobacteria bacterium J06627_8 | reverse complement strand
CATGGCGAGAACAAGATATCCATATTTGTGAGCTGCCTACTGACTCTCCCGAATTGAATCGGATTGAAATCCTTTGGAGATTTATGAAATACGAATGGATGGACATCAGTGCGTATGAAAGTTGGCACCATTTAGGTAGGCATGTTGAAAAGATGCTCACAGGATATGGCAAAGATTTTGTAATTAGTTTTGCTTAGCCACTTAATTGCCTTTATTTGTAATCACTGTCCCTATGTGCAGGCGGTGATTGGTCGATTTGTTGCTGATGCCAAATTACCCCAGACTAATGGGGTGAATGTGGCTGCGGTGATGTCGAATGACTACCGTTACGTACCTGCCGATAGCCCTGTCAATATGAAAAAGTTTGCCCAACAACACGAGTTTACATTCCCTTACTTGGTCGATGAAAATCAGTCTGTGGGCAAAGCCTATGGTGCAGTTTGTACACCTGATTTCTTTGGCTTTAATGCTGAAGGGGCCTTACAATATCGCGGGCGATTAGACGATGCTCGCATGGGCGATCCGACCAACCGAAAGCCTGAGCTGCTCGAAGCCATGCAATTAGTTGCTGCAACTGGCATTGGACCAACGGTGCAGCACCCTAGCATAGGCTGTTCGATTAAGTGGAGCTAATTTTGAACGGAGATAACATAGGAGACTTATTATGACTTTAAAGTGGCCAATCCAATACCCTGATCGAATTCAACTTTATTCACTGGGAACCCCTAATGGACAAAAAGTTGCGATCGCTCTGGAGGAAATGGCCTTGCCCTATGAGGCCCATCGGGTCAATATCATGGCAGGCGATCAGTTTACCGATGAATTTGTGGCGATTAACCCCAATTCAAAAATTCCCGCCATTGTTGATCCCAATGGGCCTAAGGGTGCATCACTATCGGTGTTTGAGTCGGGTGCAATTTTGATTTATCTGGCAGAAAAGTCAGGACAATTTTTGCCCACTGACCCGGCAGCTCGTAGTGAGTGCCTGCAGTGGTTATTTTTTCAAGTGGGCGGCGTTGGCCCAATGTTTGGCCAGTTTGGTCACTTTTATAAGTACGCTAAGGAAAAGGTTCCCTATGGCATTGAGCGCTATCAAACTGAAGTTAAGCGTTTGTTGGGCGTTTTAGAAACGCGGTTGCAAGGGCAAGACTATCTTGTTGCAGAAGGCTATACCATTGCTGATATGGCGACGTTTCCTTGGGTAGGTGCACTCGATTGGGGGTACGATACGGTTGAGGTGCTACAGCTACAACAGAACTTTCCTAACGTTATGTCTTGGTATGAAGGCTGTAGACAGCGGCCTGCCGCTGCTCGTGGATTAGAAGTGACGAAGTTGACTTAACCATTGCTGGATACATTGTCTTAAAAGCAAAAATGTAAAGAATCTATGCCTGAAACTCTTAAATCAAAGAGTTTCAGGCAAAACTGTAGGTTTCTCTTTAAATGTTCCCGTTGGTCCCGGATGAGAGTAGAGAGAATTCCCTGGCGATCGCACCTTTATTGAATGAACATGCACCGGCGATCGCTCCCTTGATGAAGCGAGAACTCGATCAGGATAAATCCTGAATTTTGGGTGTTAGACGTCAAAACTGTCGGATAATTCTCATCTAAAGGAGTTATCCATCACATCTATCGTTTAATATCTCTAGACCTGGAATTAAGTGGCAGAATTGTCGGATAAAACCTTGAGCAGCAGAATTCAACAATAGATTTGACGGATAACCAGCTACTAAACCAAGATTAGATGTCAGATCTGTCGTTGAACATAGAGTTATGTAGCGTTCATACAACGAGATTCGCTGATAGCGAGGGCGTATGCAGCACGTATATAATTGCATTGGGCACGAACTGAAACTACCTGACATTGTCGGTTCGGAGGGCGGATATGTTGTTGATCGCAGCGGCAAGCGTTACCTGGATTTAGAATCAGGCGTTTGGTGTACGTCGGTCACAACCACGCCGACGTTCGGAAGGCTGCATTTAGTCAATGGGACGAGCTCGTACACGCCGGTTTCGCCTATTCGAGCCAGATCGTAGAATCGGCTGCGAAACGGTTACTTGACGTCGTTGGCATGCATGGCGGGCAGTGCGTCTTTCTGTGCTCCGGCAGTGAAGCCATTGAGATTTCACGACAGATTGCGCGACACCTCACCGGATTTGAAACCTCTTTGACATTCAGCGACTCATATCTTGGAGCTTACAGCTCGGTGGGCGACCGGCGCGCTGGTTGGTGCATTCTCGACTGGCTCACCAGTGACTCCGAGATTTCCACGTCGGAAGCGGATCGGCTTATCGCGTCGATTCCAAGTGACGTTTCAGACTTCATCTTCGAGCCTGGCAGCTCGTCTGGCCACGTCCGGTTTCCTCCTCAATCCTTGGTTAAACGTATCGTTGACACCGTTCGGGCTAATGGTGGGAAGATAATAGCAAACGAGGTGACGACGGGGACTGGAAGGACTGGCCGATGGTTCGGATACCAGCACTACGGAATACAGCCCGACTTGATCGCTGTTGGGAAGGGCATCGGAAACGGATATCCGGTCAGCGTTGCCGTTATTAGTCCACATATGGTCAACGAGCTGCGCGGCACAGCGTTTCACTATTCGCAGTCTCATCAAAACGATCCGCTGGGTGCTTCAATTGTTCAGGAAGTGATCAATGTCATTGAGAAAGGGCAGTTGGTTACTGAATCAGCGCGAAAAGGATCCGCGTTGCTCCATGAACTTCGCAAGTTAGTGGACACTTCGACAGTGCTTGACGTTCGGGGGCGGGGATTGATGATCGCGATCGACCTTCAAGATGCCGAAACCACGAATCGTATCTACTCGGAGCTGCTGAACCGGGGATTTATCGTCGGGAATCGCGGGTCTTTCCTCCGAATTGACCCACCATTGACGGTTACCGATGACGAGTTGAAGAGTTTTGTTGCTGTGTTCGCTGAGATTGTCTTGGAAAACTCACTCGTCACATAAAAATTCCTTTGGAGCAGACTATTGTAAGATTTCGGTTGGAGTTCAAGGTTATTTGCAACCGCTCAAGCAAACCATTATGCGTCATACACTCCAGTAGTACCTCAATGAAAGTAGCTCTTCTTAGTACACATGACACTAAAGGCGGTGCTGCAGCAATTAAGTTTTTGGTAGAATCGCTTGCATCTAACGATACTTCAGCAGCATTTATAGCATCTCAGCCAGACCCCGAGCGGTATTTTTTCAACAGGCTTCAAGGTGTCTACAGATCTATAGGGGTAAACCTCGATACCTACATTGATTTTGAGAGTAGCTTTGATGCAGCACTGATGGATAAGGTGCTCACCAAACCGATTGTTCATCTATCTGGCGGCAACACTTTCCGTTTTCTTCATTCATTGAAATCTCGCA
>JBCBLF010000371.1:0-3385 GCA_038520475.1 Cyanobacteria bacterium J06627_8 | reverse complement strand
GCAACGGTGCTAGATGCGCTCAAGCCCATCCTTGAAGGTGCGGATTATCCAAAGGTATTGCAAAATGCGAAATTTGATCGACTCGTGTTGCGATCGCAAGGGATTGAGCTGGCTGGCGTTGGTTTTGACACGATGCTGGCGAGTTATGTCATTAACCCCGAAGCGAGCCATAACTTGAACGATCTAGCTTTGCGCTATCTCAACGTCACGATGGAAAGCTTTACAGATGTTGTACCAAAGGGGAAAACCATTGCAGACATTAGCATTCCCCTTGTTGCAGACTATTGCGGGTCAGATGTTTACACCACGTTTATGCTGGTCGAAAAACTAAAAGCAGAGCTGTCCCCCCATGCTGATTTGCAAGCGCTGTTTGACACCATCGAAATTCCCCTCGAACCCGTTCTTGCAGAAATGGAGTATCAGGGCATTCGCATTGATACCGACTACCTCAGCACGTTTTCTCAACAGCTTGAAGACGATTTGCAGTCGATCGAAACGAAAGCTTACGACGATGCCGGAACTGAATTTAACCTTGGCTCGCCGAAGCAACTGAGTGAACTGCTGTTTGATACCCTCGGTCTCGACAAGCGGAAGTCGCGCAAAATCAAAACGGGATACTCGACAGATGCCTCGACCTTAGAGAAGTTACAGGGAGACCATCCCGTGATTGATGGCATTCTGGAGCATCGAACGCTGTCGAAACTCAAATCAACCTATGTGGACGCGCTACCTGCTCTGGTTCGCTCCGATACCCAACGAGTTCATACTGACTTCAACCAAGCCATTACTGCAACGGGGCGTCTATCGTCCTCAAACCCGAATTTGCAAAACATTCCAATCCGTACCGCATTCAGTCGCCAGATTCGCGCTGCGTTTGTGCCTGAACCCGGCTGGGTGATGGTTGCTGCTGACTACTCTCAGATTGAACTGCGGATTCTCGCTCACCTGAGTCAAGAGCCTGTGCTGCTTGACGCCTATCAAACTGGACAGGATGTGCATACCCTCACGGCACAACTGTTGTTTGACCGAGACGACATTTCGTCTGAAGAACGACGCTTGGGAAAGGTGATTAATTTTGGTGTGATTTATGGGATGGGGGCGTCACGATTTGCCCGTGAGTCCGGAATGAATCGCGTAGATGCCAAGTCGTTCATCGATCGCTTTAACGAACGCTATCCTCAAGTGTTTGACTATCTACAACGAATGCAGCGAGAGGCGATCGCCTACGGCTATGTCACGACGATTAAGGGCCGACGGCGGTACTTCAATTTCACGAGCGATCGCCTCAAATCCCTGCGAGGTGACAACCCAGACACCATCGAACTCAGCAGAGTTCGCTCTTCAAATCAATATGATTCGGGTATGCTCCGAGCAGCAGCGAATGCACCGATTCAAGGCTCAAGTGCTGACATCATCAAGATTGCGATGGTGCACTTACATCAGCGCCTGAAGGATTACCAGGCGAGGCTTTTGTTACAGGTTCACGATGAACTCATCTTTGAAGTTCCGCCCGATGAACTGGATGAACTGACACTGCTGATTCAGTCCACCATGGAATCTGCTGTGGCGCTGGATGTGCCTCTGGTTGCTGAAGCCCATACCGGAGCCAACTGGATGGATGCCAAATAGCGACGCGCACAACATGACTCTTCAAGTTGTGTCGTACCCATGCTCAAGGCATTGAAGACTGGTTTCTGTTGATCCAGTCGATCAAAATTGGGTTGACACGATTCGGGGCTTCATCTTGAGGGCAATGTCCAACTCCTTCAAGGGCAATAAACTCCTCCACTTGAGGGAAATCGCTCAGCAGGCGTCTTCCTTCATCGATGGGTTCCCAGGGGTCAGCCTCGCCCCAAATAATCAGCACCGGACAATGCAGATGAGGTAATAAATCCTCAGGCAGTGGCCCTTGAGAATAACGCGTGAATGCTAGAAACACATCCGCTGCGCCTTCATCAGAAGCGGGTTTCAGTAGCAAATTCACCAACTCATCTGTGACGGCTTCTGAATCTGCATAGGCTTGATTGAGCGCATTTCGAACGGTACTCGGACGAGCAACAAGCTTAAAAAATCGATGCCCCAGCCAGCGGTTGCCTAAAAAACGCTGCAAAATCGGAGCCCCAATGCGTCGATACCACGGAAGCTGGGCAAGCCGACGCTCATGAAGCATTCGAATTGAACAATTCAAAATTGCTACACCCAAGCACATCTGAGGCTTATCCACCGCTGCCTGCATGGCTGCTACACAGCCAATCGAATTCCCCACTAGCCATACAGGTTCTCCGATAACTTCTTCACAAAAATCACGAATTTGCAGTGACCACGTTTCAAAGGTGTAGGACAGCGGATTGCCAGGAAATGGTTTGGCAGATGCACCAAACCCCAGCAAATCAAGAGCGTAGACGCGACTATGCTCAGCTAGCACTGGAATATTTCTTCGCCAATGTCCCCAAGAAGCTCCAAACCCATGAATGAGCAAGATAGCTGGCCCAGCGTTCCCCATTTGTTGATAGCAAATAGGCAGACCTTTCCAAACCCATTGTTGGGGGGTGGGTAGAGAATTTAGAGATGCTGATTCAAGGAGCATACGGAGCAATACCTTTTAGTTGAATGTTTAGAGTGGCCAGTTAATACAGAATTTCGCCTCAAAATTGGACCAGGGTTAAGGTAGGCGCTAAAGATCTGATGTCGAGGTCTTGAAGAATAGGTATGTCTGACTGAGCAAGCCGTACACCGTCAACGCTGATGCTATCAGTGCACACATTTAGAAACATCAAGCATCGTTAACTTTCAAAACGCTTCTCACACCTTAATTACATAACTTGAACATGAAGCCTGTAATCAACCCCAATACTGCACAGATCACTTACTATTCTGTTAGCAACAGATACGGTTTGCAATGAATCGGTAAACGACTGCTGCCTAGACGAGATTTGGCTCTTACTCAACAGCGTCTTCTGTATCCTTGTTGACAGTAAATCGGTAAGAATCGTTGAGCTTGTGTTGTCCAAACACCCAGTGATTTTCATCTTTGGAGAACTGTCATCAATTAAATGGTGATGAACTGATAGACGTTATTGAGTTCTAGTTGTAAAGTAGAACATGTGAACCATTAAGGTGTTAAAGAAATGAGCTTCCTAGGACGCTTACAGGATATGTTTGGTGTGACGGAAGAGTATGTCCCGTTTGAAAATGGGGTTCCAGTCAGACCCCAACAGGAATTTGAGCCGTCCTACTCTCATGAGACGCCTCAGCCTCATGGAAATTCGCCAGATAACGTAATTGAGATGCCTGGTCTAAATGCTTTGACGAGTGAGCTAGTTGTAATGGAACCTCATGCCTTTGAGGAGATTCCGGAAGCTATTCTTGAGCTGCGTGAGCGAAA
>JBCBLF010000370.1:0-3422 GCA_038520475.1 Cyanobacteria bacterium J06627_8 | reverse complement strand
CAACGAGATAAAAGCGACTCAGTGCGTCGACCAGCTCAAGGTTCGTCTAATGTTCAGCGTTGTGACTTTGGGCCGTATCTGATTGGCGTTGTTATCATGGCATCCATTGATTTGAGTCGGTATTAGACTTGTAGGTGACTGAGCACTGTTAACGTCAATGGCCAAGATTAGGAATGCCCCAAAGGGCATGTTCTGTTTTGTCAAGTCAGTTTGCGCAGCTCTACTTACTTAACTATGACTACTGGATTGTTTATGTCAAAATCTGTCGCTTCAAATTATTCGATTCAGTGGATTAATCGCATTAGTACGATTTCTGAAGAACAGTGGAATGCATTAGCTTTGCCATTACCGTGCCCATTTTTTGAATGGACGTGGTTAGAAAACATGGAGTCATCAGGCAGTACAACAGCAAAGTCAGGTTGGCTACCAAGCCACTTGACGGTTTGGAAAGATGAAGCACTGGTTGGAGCGGCCCCTCTTTACGTTAAAGGTCACAGCTATGGTGAGTTTGTATTTGATCATCAGTGGGCTGACTTAGCCTATCGTTTGGGGGTTGAATATTACCCCAAGCTGTTGGGAATGTCTCCATTTACCCCGGCTGAAGGGTATCGCTTTATGATTGCTGACGATGAAGATGAATATGCGATTACATCGTTAATGGTGAGTGCTATTGATCAATTTTGCGATCGCCACAACATTTCAGGCTGTAATTTTCTTTATGTTGATCCAGCTTGGCGGCAGTTGATGACGCAGTTTGGCTTTGCAGAATGGTTGCATCATAGCTTTGTTTGGGCCAACGATAACTTTCAAGGGTTTGACGATTATCTCAACGTTTTTAACGCCAATCAGCGACGAAACATCAAGCGAGAACGAAAGGCGATCGCCAAAGCTGGCTTGGAAATGCGTGTTTTTAGCGGTGACGATATTCCCAAAGCGTTTTTCTCAAGAATGTATGAGTTCTACAGCGACACCTGCGACAAATTTGGTTGGTGGGGTAGTAAATACCTGACTCGAAGGTTTTTTGAGCAGTTGCACAGCACCTTCAGAGACCGTGTTGTTTTTGTGGCAGCCTATGATGTTGAGCGCAGCTCAGACCCGATTGGAATGTCGTTTTGTTTGACAAAAGGCGATCGCCTCTACGGACGATATTGGGGATCAACACAGGAGTTTGACTGTCTACACTTTAATGCGTGCTACTACAAGCCGATTGAGTGGGCGATCGCTAACAATATTCAGTTGTTTGATCCGGGGGCGGGAGGACGGCATAAAAAACGTAGAGGATTTCCAGCTCGTCCTCATTACAGCCTTCATCGGTTTTATGACAGTCGCTTCAGTCAGATTTTGCACGGTCATATTGACGAAATTAACCAACTAGAGCAACGAGAAATTGATCGAATCAACGAGGATCTTCCGTTTCGCCAGGATCAACCGACAAATTCATAGTATTTACTGATGACTTAGGGGTATTTGCTGATGATTCAGGGCTGGAACATCGCAAAATCTCTACGCTTGAGCCGTTTCTTCATATAGTTTTGATTACCGGATCGCTCCATGATTCACTGAGCTTTTATATTGATGATTCGGACTGCAATTCGATAGGTAGAAAAGAGAAATACATCGACAACCGTTTCTCTTTATTTCTCTGTCGGGACGAATAAAATTATGGCTCAGCACGATCAACTCGCACTGCTGGAAAAAGGTGTAAAGGTCTGGAACGAATGGCGATCGCGTTATAACATTGTGCCCGACTTGACTGAAGCTAAGCTGAGCCGCGCGAATCTTCGCGGTTTTAATTTGAAAGGTGCCAAGCTCATGCGTGCTGATTTAGGGCTGGCTGACCTCAGTAATGCTGACCTGAGTGGCGCTGATCTGACCCGCTGTAATCTCATTGGAGTGACGCTCTGTGGCGCGATGCTCAGAAGGGCAAGTTTAATGGGCTGCAACTTGATTGGTGCAAAATTGATTGCGGCAAATGTAGAACAATCAAATTTGATTGGCGCGAAAATGACGCGAGCCGATTTAGCCGAGTCGAATTTTATTGGTTGTGAGTTGATACGGGTGGATTTAGTCGAATCGTTTATGGTTGGTGCGAATTTACGAATGGCCAAGCTAGAACGTTCAAATTTACGGGACTGTAATTTAGAGCGTGTCGATCTGCGAGGTGTGAATGCAAGCTACACTGACTTCTCGCGATCGACGTTGATCGACACATTCCTAGGCCACACTAATTTTACAGATGCTGCTTTGATCGACGTCTTATTCAATCGAGCACGCATGTACAAAACTAATTTCACAGATGCTGATTTAAGGCGAGCCGATTTTGCTAGAACAAGGTTCACTGAATGCATCCTGGACGGTGCAAATTTGGCGGAGACCAAGATGCCTGTTCCCAGAAATCAGGCGATCGCCTGATTTCTAGCCTTCGCCAGTTCCGTTAGGACAAAACGGCAAGCCATTTGGCTATCAGCTCGATAACCGAATGATACTTGGTGTCCTAGGGCGCATCATCAATTGATACTAGAAACCTTATGGTGTGAGCATGACGCGCCCGTTCCAATTGAATGAGGGGATAAAACCCTTGCTAAAAAAGCATTATGGTAGATAAATGATGATAGCCCCTAGCCTAAATGGCTAAAGCCATATTTCTTAAATCAGCTCACCAACTGTTCTAAATGGTTTGCTCATTCTAGGCAATGCTCATTTCTGTTGAGCGGAACATCTTGAGTTGAAAATGAATTACCGCATCCACACGTTTGAGTGGCTTGAGGATTAGAGAACCGAAAACCTCCGCCCATCAAGTCTTCTGAGTAGTCGATGTGCAATCCATCTAACAAAGATTGATGATCCTCAGAGAGACTAAAATGGAGGTCGCATTTAGTATCAGACGTGACCGGATAGCAATTCACACTGGCCTGGTTTGAGGTAAACGACAAGTCGTAATGCCAGTCCATGCAGCCACCTGGATGCACATTCAACCGAATCTGAGCGTCATCTTGCAGGACATGATGAGACCTCATCCGTTTAATTTCGTTGATCGCTGCAGAGCTAAAAGTAATGGTTGGTCGTACAGTCATACCTGTTATGAATTCAGTACTATCTCTCGAAACGTTTGTCGCTGGTGTCCTTAGGTTTCCTACGACGGATACCTGTCGGTAAATGAGGGCCGCGGCCCGATGATCATGCACTCGATGAAGCGAACTTGCGCACGTTCTATCTCTGTTGCACGTTCTATCTCTGTTGCACAAGTGTATATTGCATAAGAATACACTGCTCTGTTCGTTGTGCTGGTCGCATGATCCACAAAAATATGCAACGCTAAGCAGTAATCAGTTTGTCCTTGAGCGGATGGTTATAAGCACCCGTGAAGCATCACCTCGGCCAATGGCGTAAGATGGGAATCTTACTGGGTTTGTTTATCCTTG
>JBCBLF010000036.1:0-26955 GCA_038520475.1 Cyanobacteria bacterium J06627_8 | reverse complement strand
CATAATCTTGTGTTAGTCGCTCTTGAGGATGCTTAAAGATGACGTCCGTTAAGTTGTACTCTACTAAGTAACCATAACGACGACCTTTATCATCAGTTTCTGTGTTGAAGAATGCGGTCATATCTGAAACTCGACTAGCTTGTTGCATGTTGTGAGTCACAATGATGATAGTGTATTGTTCTCGAAGTTCTTGCATCAGCTCTTCAATACGTCGGGTTGACAGAGGATCTAGCGAGGAGCAAGGTTCATCCATAAGTAAGACATCAGGTTCAATCGCAATGCATCGAGCAATACAGAGTCGCTGTTGCTGCCCGCCAGATAGTTCAAGCCCGCTCTGCCGTAGTCGATCCTTCACCTCATCCCAAAGAGCAACTCGGTGTAGAGAACTCTCCACTAACTCATCCAGATTCCCTTGATAACCGTTGACCCGAGCACCAAAGGCAATATTTTCATAAATCGATGTGAGGAACGGATTGGGCTGTTGAAACACCATGCCGATCCGTCGGCGTAGTCTATCGACTTCAAAGGAACGATCGTAGATGCTCCTACCATGAAATAAGATGTCGCCCTCAGTTCGTGTATGGGGAATCAAGTCATTGAGACGATTAAAACATCGAATTAATGTACTTTTGCCACAACCAGATGGGCCAATCAGGGCTGTAACTTGATGTTCAGGAATATCCATTGAAACATCGTAGACACCTAGCGCAGAGCCATAGTTAACTGTCGTATGTCGAACACTCAGAACTGTTGTTGGAGAGGCGATCGTTGTGACTTGAGATTGCATAGGCAGCACCTCGATTGAGTACCAGTATTGTTGGTGAATTTCCTGTCAGCTCAACCTTATGGAAACATCTTGAGGATTTTGGGGAGAAATGGTTTATTCCTGAATCCACAATCGATAACGAGTACACAGTACACAGCACACAACGGTTATGATCCAATCCAAACCGTTTATGGGAAATATTCACTAAATGGTTAGGAAATTGATAGGTTAGATGTATAGCTTTAGCCGTTTAGTCTAGGACGCCGAGTATCATTTGGTTCTTTGGACTATCGCCAAATGGCTCGCTGTCGTCTTGTCCTAACAGAACTGGCGACGGCTATATATGATTAATGGCAATGTTTTCTGTTGAGTATGAAAGGTGCTGACACCAGACTGCTGTTACCTGGATTATCACAGCAGCCACTCATTAACAGAGCTGACATTCTACCGTGTGCAATTGCTGCTGTTGCTGTGAATATAAGAATAAGAAACGTAAGTCCGATAACAATTAGCAGTCGTTTCAATTGATTCCCCGTCAAGTTCCATCTTTAATCTAAGAAAAAATGTTGAGGAAGTTGTGACGATTTTAGAGGGTGTGTCCCCACAACATCCTCATATTTCTTGCCTATGGTCTTTACTGACATTGAGGAAATCTACCGTAGCCTGCTTATTTGCTGTAACTCAAAAATAATTACTTTGGAGGCTTGGATGAAGATACTTGGCATGGATGTTGCTAACGTTTTACCCAGCAGAATCAATCGGTTGGCATGGTGGATAGAAATACATACGTGTGTTCCTAAATGTAAGTATTACTTTGGACCTTTTGATAGTAAGCGCGAAGCTAATCATTACAAGGTTGGTTATATCGAAGATCTGATCTATGAAAAGGCACAGGGAATTTCAGTTGCGATTAAACAATGTGAGCCCAACGTGCTAACAGAAAATATTGGAGAGTAACACTATTGAATGAAAGTAATCTGGGAATAACACACCATTTCTTGACCCAGTAGCGAGTAAGTCGTTTGATTGTAGTTATGGCGTCTCACAATTGCAATAATGCGAATACTGCTAGTTGACGACGACGAATCGATGATGGAGTTACTCGCAGAAAGCCTCGTCAAACAACGCTATGCCGTTGATCTAGCGGTCGATGGCGAGTCGGCTCAAGAGTTTCTAGCTCTTTTTGACTACGATCTTATTGTCTTAGATATGCTACTGCCAGATGTTGATGGAGTCTCGCTCTGTAAGCAGTTCCGTCAAGAAGGGTTTAGTGGCCCCATCTTGATGCTAACGGCAAGTGATTCAAGCTCAGATAAGGTGAATGCACTGGATTCTGGTGCCGACGATTATGTTGTCAAGCCGTTTGATTTTGATGAACTATGTGCTCGAATCCGAGCTCTTTTTCGCCGTGAAACTCAGGCCCCATCGTCTGTGCTCTCATGGGGTGATCTGAGTTTACATCCGGATACATTCGAGGTTTTCTATGACGATCAGAAGCTCCACACGACACCGAAAGAGTATGCGTTGCTTGAGCTTTTTTTACGTCATACAAACCGGGTTTTTAGTCTTGATGCCATTATTGAAAATCTTTGGTCGTTTGATGATCCGCCAAGTGGCGATGCCGTGAGAACTCATATTAAAGGTCTCCGACAGAAACTGCGAGCAGGTGGAGCACCCAAAGATTTTGTTGAGACGGTATATGGTTTGGGATATCGGCTGAAGCCGTTATCCCCTGAGGTGTCTTCATCTCCGTCTTCCGCTAAAGCTGTGACGAAGAAAATCGCAAATCCTGAAATTGCTGCTGCTGTGGCTAAAGCATGGGAAACCTATCGAGACACGATGCAAGAGCGATTGAGTGTGTTAGAAGCAACAGCGGCAGCGCTAGATATGGGCAAGCTTGGCACTGATCTTCAGCAGGCTGGACGATCGCATGCGCACAAACTAGCGGGTTCTCTGGGATGTTTTGGATTCTCGGAAGGGTCTCGCTTTGCACGAGAGTTAGAACACTTGTTGCAACTTGAGATCCCGTTAAGTAACCACCATGCCTCACGGGTTTCAACGCTCGTTCGAAACTTACGTCAAAACTTAAACCATAATCCCAATCCTACGGTTATGTCGGAGGCGATCGCTAGTGGACCTCAACTGCTGGCGATTGGTGCTGGCGAAGCGTTGAACCCGATACTTGCCACCGATGCATTGACGATTGGCATGCAATGCTCCGCATGTTCAAACGTCACTCAAGCCCATAACATTCTCCAAACGAATCCCCCTGATGGGATTTTGTTGTGGCTACATGATGACAATCTCTTCGACACGATAGAGTTTCTAGAGGCGATCGCTCAGTGCCTAGATTCGGTTCCATTACTCGTTATCACGGATATCCAAGATTTTCAGCGACGCTTGACGCTCGTGCAGCATGGTGTTGATCACATTCTTCCGACCTCAGCAACGCCTCAACATATCATCCGTGCGGCTCAACAGTCTTTACAAACGACTCGTGCAGCGTACAACGTCGTCGTTGTTGATGATGATGACCAAATTCTTGACTTTCTCAAAATGGTTTTGTCACCTTGGGGACTCCACCTCATAACGCTAGACAATCCTGAACGCCTCTGGCATACACTTGAGACTGTTCATCCGGATCTTTTGATTTTGGATGTGGAGATGCCACAAGCGAATGGGCTAGATGTGTGCCAAGTCCTTCGTGCAGATGAACGCTGGCAACAGCTTCCAATTCTATTTTTGACCGGTCACGAAGATGCGAGCACCCAGCATCATGCATTTACAGTTGGTGCAGATGATTTTGTCAGCAAATCAGAAATTGCCACAGAGCTACCGACCCGGATTCTCAACCGACTCCGGCGATCGCGCTATTCTCAGTTAAAGACATGACCTGCATTGCAAACCGTCACTCACGCTATAGCGCCACGCCACCATCAGCAACGGTAAATCAATCATCACAGCGCTCTTAATTCCATTCATACATGAAGGCTATAAGTGAACGGTACACTCATTTGTAAAATGATTAATGGATGTAATGTTGTGTGAACATTCATTGAGCACGGCAAGACGTCGTTTCTATGATGCAAATAGAGTTTTTAGTTATCAAATTGTGCTGTTTTCATCGTTGAAATATTCAGAGAAATACGGTGTCTGATGCGCTGTTCATTAATTGCTCTTAATGTTCGATTTAAAGTATTTCTCTTAGAGATGGAGCTTAGCCTAGGCTCTGTGGGCAATATCCCAATCCTGAGACAAAATGGTCTCGAAAGTGCTTAATTTCGCTCGGTTGTGGAGCGCCATGAGACACAATTACCACTTTATGTCGATCCATAACGAGTGTTGCAGAACACCCTGAGTCTAAATCGGAGAGGGCTTCAGCAACTAGGATTGGGGCACAGCAACAGACTCCATTTTCACTTAGAAAAGCAATGCAATCTTTGTACTGAGAAGGCTTCGAAATAGAGTCGAGGATCATCCGAATTGCCCAGTGATCGTTCAAGAAAATGACTGTTGTCTGCTTAAGATGCGATCGCCACTTGGCATTTAAATATTTCAGAATCCGTTGTGTCAGGCTTGCATTTTCAAAACAATAGAAAAGCTCCATCCCTTTGCTCTTTGCTCCCAATTCCTGCATCTTCAACCTAGGGAAACAAGTTGAGGAATTTGTGAAGAAATATCGCTGTTATTAACACGACTGGCTTGATCCAGTGTGACCATGTAATCACGACTTCTAACCTACTTAGTATTTTGGCTTTGCGTTTTGAAGTCGCGTTTGGCTCGTCTCTCTAAGTTCATCGTTACTTAGTATGGCAACCGCAAACTACAGCCCATTGCAGTTCCTCAGTATCGATCAAGTCCTCGATTGCCAACCCTTCACAGTGTTGCCAGATGCAACTGTGGCTGATGTCGTTGAGCAGATGAGTCGAGCGCTAGGGCAAGCCTGCCACCTTCCCGGAATTGCTCTAGAGCCATCTCAGTTAGACTCTAACGTCTATCGTGGCTATGCTCTCGTGGCAGCTGGCAACCACCTGCTCGGGATTTTTACAGAACGGGACCTCGTGCGGCTCGTTGCCGAAGAGATTGATCTAAGCAATGTAATCATTGCCGATGTGATGACTCAGCCTGTCATTGCCTTAAAACGCTCAGATATCGGCAGCATTTTTACGGTGTTGACGACCTTAAAGCAACATCAGATTCGTCAACTGCCGATTCTAGACGAGACCGGGGCGTTGTTGGGCATCATTACTCAAACAGCGATTCGAAAAGCCATGCATCCCTTCAGCTTCCTCAGGCTCAGGCGAGTTGGTGATGTCATGGTGAATGAAGTGGTTACCGCTGATGGCACTGAACCTCTGCTCGGGCTTGCTCGACGAATGACCAAGCAGGGATTAAGCTGCGTCATCATAACGGAGGCCACCCAAGAGGCATTGGCTCGCATCGTCACACCCATTGGCATTATCACCGAACGAGATATCGTTCAGTTTCGTGCTCTAGGGCTCTCATTCACTCAAACTACGGCTCAAATGGTCATGAGTGCGCCCTTATTTTTAGTCAATCCGCACGATTCTCTCTGGAAGGCCCATCAGCATATGCAGCAGCGTCATACTCGTCGTCTGGTGGTTGCCCATGAAGATGGAAATCTGGCAGGCATGGTTACCCAGGCCAATATGCTTCAGCCCCTGGACCCGACTGAAATGTTAGTAGAAATTGAGCAACTTCATCAACTAATCGGGGCTCAGGCAAATGATTTACAGCAAGCCAATCAAGGTCTCCTACAGCTCAACCAATCGCTGAAGACTGAGATTGCTGAGCGACGACATCTTAACGCAGCCTTACAAAAGGCCAATCAAGTGTTGGAGAAACGGGTTGGGCTCCAGGCTGCCCAACTTGTACAGACAGACGAAGCGCTCAAGGACGAAATGCAAGAGCGTTACCAAGCCCAAACTCAGCTAGAGCAGTTTTTTGCCGTGGCTCCTAGTCTGCTCAGTATTGCAGGGTTGGATGGCTATTTTAAGAAAATTAATTCAGAATTTAGTCGAGTGTTAGGGTACGAAGCCGCCCAACTACTTGCGGTCCCCTTTATTAATTTTGTACACCCAGAGGATCGATCTGCAACTGAAAACGAACTCCAGCGTCTTGCAAACGGAGAGGTGACCATTGGGTTTGAAAATCGATATCGCTGTAACGACGGAAGCTACCGTTGGCTTAGTTGGAATGCAGAAGCGATTCCCGAAGACCAGCTTATCTATTCATGTGCTTGGGATGTGACCCGACAGAAACAGCTTGAGCAAGAACTTGAGCAAGAACGCAGTTTTATTTCTACTGTGCTAGAAACCGTAGGCGCACTCGTTATCGTACTTGATCTAACAGGTAAGATTATTAGTTTCAACAAAACATGTGAACAGATATCTGGCTATTCTGCAAGTTCAGTGAAAGGCAAAGTTATTTGGGACGTGTTTATTACTCCTGAGGAACGGGCTGAGGTTCAATCGGTTTTCAGAAATTTGGTTCAAACGCAAAGGCAAAATCACTATGAGAACTCCTGGGTTTGCCAGGACGGAACCCGCAAGCTTATTTGTTGGTCAAACACATTAATGACCGATAGCTCAGGCTCTGTTGAATATGTGATTGGGACAGGGATCGATATTACGAGCCAGCGAGAAACTGAACAAAAGGTCATTCGGCAATATAAGCAGGGGCAACTCTTAGGTGAGATCACGCGAAAAATTCGACAATCTTTAGATATCAATGAAATCTTGCAGACAGCCGTTGATGAGGTTCAATCTCACTTGGCTTGCGATAGTGTACTGGTGGTTCAATATGATTCTCATCAGAATGGGAACGGTCGGGTTATCCGTGAATCAATCAACAATTGCAACAATCAGGCATCACTCCTGAATCGGGCCGTATCAGGATTGAAAAAGGTCCCAGCAACCTCTAAGACGACGCCACAAATTTGTGCCTGTGATGATATTGCATCAGGACCCTGTAACTTATACAGTGAGGCATTTCTGACTCAATCTAACGTTCAAGCCTGTATCGAAGTCCCAATTTATGTGGGGGAAGAGCTGTGGGGGTTGATTACTGCAAGTCAGTGCGATCGCCCTCGTCGATGGGAGTCCTTTGACTTTGACCTAATGCAGAAGCTAGCAGACCAAATGGGCGTCGCGATTTCACAAGCTCAGCTCTTGAATGATTTGGAAGCTCAAGTTCAGCATCGTAATAAGCAAGTTATTCGCACCAATCAAAAGCTCAGACGCGAAATTCAAGAGCGTATTAAAACCGAGGAAGCGCTAAGAGAGAGTGAACAACAAATCGTTGGCATTCTTGAAAACGCTGATGATGCCATTATTTCCATTGATAGTCGACAGCAAATTGTCATGTACAACAGAGGAGCGGAGCAGATCTTTGGCTATACCATGGATGAAGTTGTGGGACGTCCCTTGGATATCTTGTTGCCAAATGCTTTTCGGCAAATCCATCGACAGCATGTGCAAAAGTTTGCATTAACATCCGAGAAGTCTCGACCCATGGCCGAACGCAGTCGAGAGGTGTTTGGACAGCGAAAGACGGGAGAAGAATTCCCAGCAGAGGCATCGATTTCCAAAATACAAACGAAAGCAGGGACACTCTTCACGGTCATTTTGAAAGATGTAACTGAACAGCGGTTGGCGTTATCTTCACTAAGGCGCAGCGCAGCGCAGCTCCGGCTCACAACGGATGCCATGCCTGCGCTAATTTGCTATGTCGATCGCGACGAGCATTATCGATTTAACAACAAAACCTATGAAGAGTGGTTCAATATTCCTGTTTCAGAATTGCAAGGACGCCATGTCCAAGAAGTTGTGGGTGAAGCGTATTACACCCAGGTAAAACCCTATATGGAGAAAGTTTTATCGGGTCAACAGGTAAGCTTTGAAGCAGAGTTGATAACTATTGATGACCTTCATCTCTACGTACTCGCAACGTATATTCCTGATTTCGATGAGTACGGTAAGATCAAAGGCTTTTTTGGATTGACGAGCGATATTAGCGATCGCAAAGCTACTGAGCGAATGAAAGATGAGTTTGTTTCAGTCGTGGGCCACGAGCTCCGAACACCACTGACATCCATTCATGGATCACTCAAGCTGCTGTCCACTCAACGACTTGGCTCTCTCTCAGCTAAAGGCTATGAAATTGTAGATATTGCCCTTAAGAATACCGATCGTCTCACACGTTTAATCAACGATGTCCTAGATTTGGAGCGGATAGAGTCGGGCCGGGTGACGATGGAACGGCGCCCCTGTGATGTTGAACAACTGATATTGCAAGCTGTTCAATCGATGCAAGCAATGGCAGATAGCCATCATATTGACATTGTCGTCGAATCTCTGACCACAACAATCTCTGTTGATCCAGACCACATTACACAAGCATTAACCAATCTGCTCAGCAACGCGATTAAGTTTTCTTCAGAAGGCGCAACAGTTTGGATACGTGCCATTGAACGAGAAACAGACGTTATTTTATCGATTCGCGATCATGGTCGCGGGATTCCATCGGACAAGATAGAGACGATTTTCGATCGGTTTCAACAAGTTGACTCATCAGATTCGCGTCAGCGAGGAGGTACAGGCTTAGGACTTGCCATCTGTAAAAAAATTGTTCAGCAGCACGGCGGTAAAATTTGGGTCGAGAGTACCTTTGGTTTTGGTAGTACCTTCTTTTTAACGCTACCCACATCCTAGTTAATATAGCCGTCACCAGTCCGTTAGTCCAAGACGGCGAGCCATTTGACACTATACCAAGGAATCGAATGATACTCGATGTCCTAACCTAAATGGCTAAAGCGAAACAACCCTGTTCGAAGATTTCTATGAGTTAAGCGATAGACCAACGTCTAAATATTTAACGTCTCAATATTGGCTGAAGGAAGAGCGTGATGCAACACAAATGTATTCTTCTAATTGATGACGAACCAGATATTCACACCATTGCTGAGCTGGGCCTAACGATGGAATCGGGGTGGAGCGTCCTCACTGCATTATCGGGTAAAGAAGGACTCAATGTTGCCAGAGACAACCATCCAGACGCGATTTTATTGGATGCAATGATGCCCGATCAGGATGGAATTGCTACATTAGAGCAGTTGCAAGCAACTCCTGAGACACAAAACATTCCTGTTATTTTCCTAACGGCTAAAGCTCAAGCCGCAGACCGCAAGAAATTTTATCGCTCAGGGGCTAAAGGTGTTATCACTAAGCCGTTTGACCCAATGACTTTAGCGAGCCAAATTTCAAGTTTCTTATCTTGGTAGGGACTAGCCTTGTTGTGGTTTGGTAGTCCCTAAATTCTGATGGACTGTCCCATCGCGCTACACAGTTAAGAAAAATGTGCTTTAACCAACTTGCGTAAGGATTCCTTAAAATATGAATCAAAGTTTAAAATGGTATCTTACAATACAGTTGTGAGAAAAACCGTTCATCTCTTCGAGATGCTCGATGGGCCATCGAGTTAACGTGGCTTTTACCCGGCTGTTCATGCTGAAAGAGTCATATCAAGAGACGGAAGTAGGGACTGACTCCCGAAGGAACGCGCCTCAAAACGCTTCAAGGAGGCATGGACTATGAAACTCACTTATCGTGGAATTCGCTATGATGCAGTATTTAACGAACTCCTGACAAATGCCGGAGTGACTGCATTTGGAATGTATCGAGGGGTAGGGATGCTATTTCGCTCTGCTGTTAGTATTCCAAAGCCATTGGACATTAGCCTGAAATGGAGAGGTATTGCCTATTGTATGGGTAGTCCAGTCAAGCAAGATAATATCACTGCTGACCAGGTTATGGAGGAAAGCGTTGGAGGCGATTCAGCAAACGTGATGGCACGTTCGACAGAACCCTCTCCAAATCAGCCGATGGCGACAAGAACGAAGATGAGTGTCCGAGACGAGTCCCGAAACCTGTTTGTTCGACATCATCAAAAGACACGCCAGCGTGAACAATCCATGCTGATTCGTTTGAATGAAGACGTGGGTCTTGATATCGCTGATGTTGCTCACTATGAAACCCATATCCAAGGCAAAATCCCTCACGACTTTGCTGGATATGATCGCAGTAGAACAGCTATGAGTTAATTGATTCAGGTGTTAATTCTCAGATGAAGAGTTACGTCTTCATTCCGAGACAGGAATTTAGAGACTGTGTAGTAGAGCCTGTCTTGACAGCACATCAAAACGAGTCGCGATAGTCAAGGGGGCAATGATAACCATTGCCTCTTTTCTTACTGGACAGTCATCAAAAAAAGCGCTGACTCTTCAAACCTCACAAGTTCTTCATATTTTTGATTTACTTTATCAGTGCCTTATCTTTCAAGTCTAATAATTACTTCCTTAAGTGTTTATAAAAAAGGGATTGCTGGCAAATGGCTGGCAAATGTGGAAAATGCAATAGGGTTAAACTCTTACACCCGTATTGAAAAGTTTATTACTACTCTAAGTTCGTTAAGAAAAGGCATAATCTTATCGAATGATGGCCTATAAGCGATATAGGTAGGTAGCCATGATACTGCAACAAGGACAAGTGATGTGTGTAGACGGTGATCAACACTCAGTTGCACAGACGTGCCACCGCTTACTGCTTATTGAAGACTCAGACGATATTCAAACTGTTGTTCGACTCGGTCTTGAATTGATCGCTGGAGTGGAGGTTATTGGTGCCAAAGTGAACGATGATTGGTTGTCGGTCGTTCACGTAAAGACAATTGACTTAATTTTAGTTGACGAACCATCGCATCGAGATAACATCTTACTTGAATTACAACGCGATCCCATTGCAAAGTTGACTCCAACCATCTGTATTGTGCCGCGCAATCGTCATCAAGACCAGGCTAAAGCACTACAGCAGGGAGCATCAGCTGTGATTGCAAAACCATTTGACTTGGTTGTCATGGCAAGTATTATTTCTGAGATTTTGTCTCGGCCGTCCCAATTTTCTGCAAGCACCGATAACTGAGTGCGTTTTTTAGAAACTCAAGATGCTTCATAACATCCTCAAATTTTCTCACCAGATTATGACATGCAAGGAGTTATGCTCCTTGCACATAAACGCTTCAAAAGAGTTTTTACACATGAATATACCGGAAACAGCTCGTGAAACCATGGCTCAAAAACGCCACCACCAACATCATCTAGAAGAGTCAATGTTAGAGCGGAGTGAAGAAGAAGTTGCAGTGAATGACAGCCTAGATATCCAGGAAGAGGCTCGTGAGTCGCTTGTCACGCAGCGAAAGCAAACTGAGCATTTAGAAGCATCAATGCAAAGTCGTGCTGAAGCAGAAATAGAATCTTAAAACCCTGTAACAGCACAGTTACCATCCCCAAAGGTCAGGGAGACGAACGCTTCTCGGAACTGTGGCTGTATACATGAGGCACAAATTCTGTGAATTTTCGTAAGCTCGAACTAATTGATAAGATGCTGATTCAGTATCTTATTTTTTTATGCCTATTAATTAATAACTGAATCTAAAACTCAGATGATATATAGCAGTGTTCAAGATAGTCAAGCACAAAATCAGTTATGTGTGGCGCAGCGCGCCACACATAACTGTACTTAACCAACGCACACACCGCTATATTTTATCAAACTTCGAAAAACTTCATCATCCTCGAAATCCTCATAAATTCCCCAAACTCTTGATTTATAGATCAAGAGGGAAGCAACATAACCGATGCTTCCAATGCTTGTTTTGGAGTTAAGTTCTTATGGTGCAAACAACACAGGCCCATCCATCTGTGATTAGCGCTACGACCGAGTTCATTCTTAAATTCGAGAACATTGGAATTCAGGATATTTCGTTAGTGGGAGGTAAGAATGCGTCTTTAGGTGAGATGATTAGACATCTCGTACCCAGAGGCGTCCGTGTACCCACAGGGTTTGCAACAACAGCCTATGCCTATCGCTACTTTATTCAACAGGCTGGATTGGAAGAGAAATTGCGATCGCGTCTTGCAGGTCTCGACATCGAAGATGTTGAAGCACTCCGATGGTGCGGGCATGATGTGCGATCCTTGATTCTTGAGACTCCCTTTCCTCCAGAATTAGAAGCGGCCATCACTGACGCCTATCTCACGCTGTGCCATGACAGCCAACGCTCATCTGTTGATGTGGCTGTCCGGTCGAGTGCAACCGCAGAAGATTTACCGGATGCCAGCTTTGCTGGACAACAGGAGACCTATCTGAATGTTCATGGCATTAAAGGAGTCTTAGAAGCCTGTCACAAATGCTTTGCATCTCTATTTACGGATAGGGCAATTTCTTATCGCACAATTAAGGGATTTGACCACTTGACCGTGGCCCTGTCGGTTGGAGTTCAGCGAATGGTGCGATCTGACTTGGCAACCTCTGGCGTCATGTTTTCCATTGATACTGAAACGGGATTTAGAAATGCTGCTCTGGTAACAGCAGCTTATGGGCTTGGCGAAAATGTGGTACAGGGTGCGGTTAATCCTGATGAGTATTTAGTCTTCAAACCAAGTTTAGCGCAGGGCTTTCAACCAATTTTGAAAAAGCATCTCGGCAGTAAAGAAATCAAAATGGTTTACGATGTCGGGGGCAGTAAGTTAACGAAAAACGTCCCAGTGTCTGAGGGCGATCGCCAACGCTATGCCCTCAGTGACGATGAGATTTTGACCCTCGCTCGCTGGACCTGCATCATCGAAGACCATTATTCTGATGTCCGAGGTACGGATACGCCTATGGACATCGAGTGGGCAAAAGATGGCTTGACGGGAGAACTATTTATTGTCCAAGCGCGTCCTGAAACCGTTCAGTCGCGGAAATCAGCATCTGTGTTGCGAAGCTACCGGCTTCAAACTGATGTGAAGACGCTAACTCCGCTCATTACCGGGCAGGCCGTTGGCGAAATGATTGGGCAAGGACAATCACGTGTGATTGAATCAGTGGAAAATATAACTGATTTTCAACCGGGTGAAGTGTTGATTACGCAGCGAACAGACCCGGATTGGGAGCCAATTATGAAGCGCGCGAGTGCGATCGTCACCGATCAAGGGGGACGAACCTGCCACGCAGCTATCATTGCTCGAGAGCTCGGCATCCCGGCGATTGTAGGATGTGGCAACGCAACAGAGGTCATGGAAACAGGGCAGTCGGTTACAGTGACGTGTGCAGAAGGGGAAGTGGGTAAGGTTTATCCGGGGCTGTTGCCTTTTGATATTGAAGAAACGGCGATCGCCCAACTGCCTCGGACGCGCACTCAAATTCTCATGAATGTGGGGAACCCTGAGGAGGCATTCCGCTTGGCTGCAATTCCCTGCGACGGTGTGGGATTGGCACGAATGGAATTTATCATTGCCAACCACATCAAAATTCACCCGCTGGCACTCCTCCACTTTGATCAGCTGGACGATAATTCTACAAAGCGAGAGATTGCGGCCCTTACTGCGCTCTATTCTTGCAAGCCTGACTATTTTGTTGAACGGCTTGCCCATGGGCTTGGGACGATTGCAGCTGCTTTTTATCCTAAGCCCGTTATTATTCGGCTCTCTGATTTCAAAAGCAATGAATATGCAAACTTACTTGGGGGACAGGGTTTTGAACCTGAAGAAGAGAACCCTATGATTGGTTGGCGAGGAGCTTCTCGCTATACCGACCCGCGTTATCGCGATGCATTTGCGTTGGAGTGTCAGGCTTTAAAGCGAGTTCGCAATGACATGGGATTAACGAATGTGATTCCGATGGTGCCGTTTTGTCGGACACCCGACGAGGGACGCGGAGTTTTGGCTGAAATGGCGCGTCATGGCCTGGTACGTGGTGAACATGATCTCCAAGTCTATGTCATGTGTGAGATTCCCAATAACGTCATTTCGGCAGTGGAGTTTAGTGAGGTTTTTGATGGCTTCTCCATTGGCTCGAATGATCTCACGCAATTGACCTTGGGATTGGATCGTGATTCAGCGCTCGTCGCTCATTTATTTGATGAGCGAAATACTGGAGTCAAAGAAATGGTGCATATGGCGATCGCCCGAGTTAAACAGTGCGACCGAAAAATCGGCATCTGTGGTCAGGCTCCCAGTGACTATCCAGAGTTCGCACAATTTCTGGTTGAAGAAGGCATTGATTCGATGAGCCTCAATCCAGATTCCGTGCTGAAAACGATGCTGGCAGTTGCTGAGATAGAGCACAAACTGCTTGAGACTCCAGGAGGGTTCCGTCATGTTGAGTAAAATCTTAGTCGCTATTGATCAATCTGTAATCAGCCAAGAAGCGTTTGCAACCGCCCTCGATCTTGCAAACGCTCTTGGAGCGAGTCTCACCTTAGTCCATGTGCTCGATGTACTTGGCCCAGAGGCCCCTGAACGCCCTGCAACTCTTGTTAATAGCTATGGGATGGGTTTGGATTTAAAGGTACAGAAAACATACGAAAACCAATGGAATGAATTTGTCAGCCATTACGATGCGCTACTCAAACAAAAAGAGCAAGAGGCAAAATCACTGGGAATCGAAGTCAGTTACCTACAGCCCTATGGGAATCCAGGCCAAGCCATTTGTGAAGCGGCCAGTGTATGTTCTGCGGATTTAATTATTGTGGGTAGCCGCAATCGCAGTGGCCTCAAAGAGTTAATTCTCGGCAGTGTCAGTAATCATGTGATGCACCATGCTCCCTGTTCAGTCATGGTCATTCACCATAGAGAGACCTCTGCTCATGGTCAGGTTAGAGAGCACGAAAGCCTAACTGGATTACCGTTTACTGCCAGTGTCTAAATCACGTGTATTCCCCTGTATTGTTTAAGGAGTTGACTATCATGTTCAAGAGAATTCTGGTTGGCCTGGATCGAGAAGATACCTGTGGAGTTGTCTTTGATCAAGCCCTGTCATTGGCAAAAGCGACGGGTGCACGTCTCATGCTCCTGAGCGTTTTGACACCGGATGATAAAGACAGTCCAGCCATGCCAATTTATTCAGAAGTGAATTACTACTCTCCAAGTATGAACGAAAGTATCTGGGAGACGTACAAAAAGCGCTATCAGGAATACGAAGCTAAGGGCTTGAATATGCTGCGAGAATTCACGAATCGAGCCATGATTGAAGGAGTGGGTACTGAATTTACTCAGAATATGGGAACTCCAGGGAGAGCAATTTGTGATTTAGCTCGGACATGGGAAGCCGACTTGGTGATGGTTGGTAGCCATGGCCGGAAAGGATTTAGCGAGATGTTGATGGGTAGTGTAAGCAACTATGTTATGCATCATGCGTCTTGTTCTGTCTTAGTCGTTCATGACCAACCTCAAACACAGGCAATGGACGAATCACCTGATGAATCTGCTTCTCTAGCATCAGTAGAAGGATGATAATCACTGCTGTACTTAAGGTGATTACCTGTTGATATTGGTTTGAGAGTCATACCATTTGATCTGTCGTTGTGCCCATTGTCTCAATGCCTCATCTGGATCGTTTTCAGCACGATCGCGGAGTAGTGTTAGCACCTGAGAATGCTCGGGGTAATGATTGAGCAGGGCACTCAAGGCGACTTGCCGGGGATTATATTGCCAGGAATACTGGTGTTTGAACGAATCGTGAATGGCGATCGCCTGCAAAAGATCAAATATCGTTCACTTACTCGCCTATCAGCGGGGCATGAACTGCTCTGCTGATAGGCATTCTTTCTCACCATATATGTCCTCTACTCATATCCCTCATAAGTTTCTCAGACTTTTAAAGTACAAAAAAGACATTAAGAGCAATCGAGATAGCTGCTTCTAGCATTATTGATGCAGTAGGGAGGACGATCATGCTAACCGTCAAAGACATTATGACCACTCCTGTGGTCATAATTCGCAGTAACGCTACAGTCGAAAATGCAATTTGGTTAATGCGAGCCAATCGAGTGCGATCGCTCGTTGTCGAAACGTCTCCTGATGGAGGTTGCTATGGGATTGTGACGGAGAAAGATATCGTCTACAAGGTCATTGCACCAGGAAACAGCCCAACATTTACCCGTGTGAAGAGTATTATGCGTCAGCCCTGCATCCAAATTCCATATAGTGCAACGGTTCAGGAAGCAGCACAGATTCTTTCAGATTGTGGCATTCATCGAGCACCTGTGATTGATCACAACACCCTGTTGGGAATTGTGTCTTTGACTGACATTTTGGTAAAAGGGAGTCTTGCGACCCCGGCTCAAGATGAACTATCTCAACGTATCTTAGAAGCCCTCCGTCACGCGCGTATTGTTGATGATGAAGAGACACGGGTGAAACAAGAGTGCGATATCGCCTGGCAGGTGCTAGAGGAGATGCGATTGAATTCTTTTGCCCACATTTAGAGCAGTTTACAACCGCTTCAAGCACCAGAAGAGTTGTTAGTGTAACGCAATGATCCTTTGAACGAACATGGCGCATCTTACTCATCTTACTTACCACTATCACTTCCTCGTCATTGGCTATGGCTGTGAACTTCGAGGCGATGACGCGATCGGCCCATGGGTAGCTACGGCTGTTTCTCAATGGCAGATGCCATCTGTGCAATGCTTGGTTGTTCAACAACTGGTCCCCGAGCTTACCGATTACCTTGTCCATGTTGACTATGTTATTTTCGTAGATGCCCACACTGGAGGGTGTGCACCGTTGATTCAAGTCACCCCCATTACTCTAGGTAAAAAAGCAGATTCGCTATCTTGGGTTGCGCCGAGTGTCACCCGATCTTATACGCCTTCATCTCTGCTATTACTGACTCAGCAGCTCTATGGCTATCATCCTCAAGGGTGGACGATTCAAGTGCCTGCAGAGTGCTTTGGTGCTGGAGACGATTTATCTGTAGCGGCGCAATATGGATGCGATCGCGCGCTCCAGGTCATTGAACAATTCTTTCAAACCTATCAGCAGCCTCATCATCAACCTGTCTCAGCCCGTGCTCAGGATTCTGCATGATATTAGGGCAGATGCAAGCAGACTTATCCATTTAAACCCCATAGCATGTGGCCTCTATTTTGATTCCTCACAGGTTCCTCAACATTGCCCTGTAGGGTAAGACGTGGGGAAAATAGCTAGTTTGGCGATCGCCTAATGGAGTAGGTATTATGGTTACAACGATACAAAAACGAATTTATACCTTTGACATGCTTCGTGATGAGGTTCGTGAGTTGGTTCATCAAGGAGTCATTGATCGTCATCAGCCGATTTATAACCTCTGCCGCTACATTCCAGAGCGCGAATGGGAATGCGTTGAGCTAGATCTACAGGAACATGAGTATCTACTGCGTGATCGCGTTTGTGATCTGCTCGGTCGAGAAGATTGGACAAGTGATTAAGTAAGCTATTAAGTCTAACGTTAGATCCTGATCGAGACCATCCGATTCAACTAGATGTTCCTCGATTTAGGGTGATGATTGGCTGACCACGCTATGGAATCTAAATGGATATGGTGAGGGATCAGCTTCGTCTAATTCGTTTTCTGAAGATACTTGTGTCTGGGCCCCTTCAACATGAACTTTCAAAGGACAAATCGTAGATATGTTCGGAACATCGCTCAGCAAGGTTCTGAACAATGTTCGAGGGACCGTTGCTATTGAACTGTGATTTGAGGTGTAGGCCCATGAGGTTGAATTCAATAAAATGGAAACCTTTGAAATGGTGGCTCCTCGCTTTTATCGTATTATGGTTCACGATTTGGCTGAGCAGTGGATACTTACCTGCTCAAGCTAGTCCAAATGACCCGGCAATCTTTAAGGTTGGTGGTGATTTAGTTGTTCCTGAGTCCCGCACTGTTCAAGACGCCTTCACCATTGGTGGAGATGTGACCGTTCAGGAAGGAGTCTATGTAGAGGGAGATGTCTTCGCGATCGGTGGCAATGTTCAATTAGAGGAAAACGTTCAAGTGGATGGTGATGCCTTCGCCATTGGTGGACAGGTGATCCGTTCGGAGACAGCAGTTATCAATGGGAGCGAATTCACCTTTTTAGAGCACTTCAGTAACATGTTTCAGCGATTTGGCATCATTGGGACACTCTACTTGTGGAATGTTTTATTCTGGTTCGTGAGTTTTGTGCTTGCGGCGATCGCCGGGGTGTTACTATTACTGTTGTTGCCAGGACATATCGATGCGATCGCCGCTACAGTTCAGGCGCGTCCCTTTACTAGTCTTATTTATGGTATCGGCGGTATTTTAGGTCTTACCATCCTTGCAGTATTTCTAGCTGGCAGTGTCCTTGGAGCAATTCTGCTGCCGCTGCTCAATTTAGCTGTCTTACTCACTGGACTATTTGGCGGCACATCGATTTGTGTCTGGCTCGGAAAGCGATTACGCAATCATGATCAACACGCCTACTTTCAGCAGTTTTGGGTGGGTCTAGTTCTACTATTTATTCTCAGCTTCATTCCCATTGCAGGTGGTCTACTCATTAGTTTCATGGCCTTCTTTGGGTTTGGTGCAACCCTCCTTGCGCGCTATGGCACCCAATCAGCCGATACCATTCCGGCTATTCTTGATCGCCTAGAGCATCAACCTGAGTAATATCAACGTTGGATTCATTATGCACGAATAAATATGCTCCTATTCCCCCTTCTGGCTCCCGTTCACTCATCACTCCTCTATGCTCTCTTACTCACCAATGTCAATGCTTGCTACAACCTATCTTGGTCTTACACTCCGCTCTCCTCTCGTTGTTGGTTCGTGTGGACCTCTTACTGAAGACCTTGGGAATCTTCGTCATATGGAGGATGCTGGAGCAGGTGCTGTTGTCCTCCATTCGTTATTCGAAGAACAGCTTCAAAACGATCATCTGAATTTAGATGCTTATCTGCCTCAAGATACTGAGAGCTATGCTGAAGCGCTCTCATATTTCCCGCATCAATCGCTGTTTCATATGAGTGCCGAAACCTATCTAGAACATATCCGCAGCGCAAAGGCAATGGTTGATATTCCGATCATTGCTAGCCTGAATGGTACAACTCTGGGAGGGTGGACCGGATATGCAGAACAAATTGAAGCAGCAGGCGCAGACGCTCTGGAGCTGAATCTTTATGTCATGCCCACTAACCCAACCCAAACAGCTACACAGCTTGAGCAGACCTATCTCGATATTGTTAGAGCGGTTACTTATATGGTGGATATGCCTGTTGCGGTCAAGCTTAGCCCCTATTTTACTAACCTGGCAAACATGACACGTCAGCTTTCACAAACAGGTGTTGATGGGTTAGTTTTATTCAATCGATTCTATCAACCTGATATTGATATCGACGTATTGGAAGCGTACCCTCACCTGTTGTTAAGTACTCCTCAGGATTTGCGCTTACCTCTGCGATGGATCTCAATACTGTACGGTACATTGCCAGTCGACTTTGCGGCTACAGGCGGAATTCACCAAGGGCAAGATGCCCTCAAGTTGCTGATGGCTGGTGCCAGTGTCACCATGATGGTGAGTGCATTATTGCGTCATGGCATTGATCATTTACGTACGGTTGACCAAGAGATGCGCCGTTGGCTAGAGGATCATGAATACACATCAATTCAACAACTCCGAGGCAGCATGAGCCAGAGAAATTGTCCAGATCCAAGTGCGTTTGAGCGTGCTCAATATATTAAGTCAATTCAGACTTATAACCTAACTCACCCAATGGTTCCCGACACGTCTAGTGCCATTGTTTCTGAGAATCGTGCTGTCTAAAAACATAGAGTCATGATGAATCGTTCAAGCCGCCCCAAGAAAATTGGCGTCCTAACTAGTGGTGGAGACTGTCCTGGGCTGAATGCAGTCATTCGAGCAGTGGTTAAATGTGCCACACGTCGAGGTTGGGAAGTGTATGGCATTCCCTACGGTACCCAAGGACTTGTTAATTTAGAGCATGGCCATTGCGCTATCCAAGATCTTCGTTTACAAGAGCATGGCTTTGATATTCCAGGTAAGTTACACGGTGTTGATATTCTACAATTTCTGAGTGGGAGCATCCTTGGTGCCCTGAATAAGGGTAATCCTAGTGATCCTCTTATTGCTCAAGAGATTCTCGATGGTTATCAACTGCTTGGCCTTGATGCATTGATTGCCTTGGGTGGAGATGGGAGCCTTGACATTATTGATGCTCTAGCCCGACAGGGAGACTGGAATTGGGTCGCTATCCCAAAAACCATCGATAATGATGTGCCTTTTACCGAGCGTTGCCTGGGCTTTGACACAGCGGTTAATACGGTCACACGAGCATTGTATGACTTGACCTTTACGGCTGCTAGCCACAGTCGTATCATTGTTGTCCAGGTCATGGGACGAGATGCAGGTCATCTAGCCCTGCAATCGGGAGTTGCAGGTGGGGCTGATGTTATTTTGATTCCTGAACTAACACCAACACTGAACGACTCCATCCTTAGCGGGATTTGTCAGCAGATTGTCAGACTCCGGCAAGCTGACCGACAGTTTGCATTGATTGTGGTTGCTGAAGGAGTTCGTAATCAGACAGGAGAAAAAGAAAAATACATTGGTGATTGCCTTGCAGAACAGATTCAGCAACATGGTAAGTTGCTTTGCATGACAGGGAATCCTGAATTCTGTTTACTGGAAACTTTGGAAACCCGTGCAACAACTCTTGGACATATCCAACGGAGTAGCGTACCGTCGTCTTTTGATCGGCTGCTTGCGGCTGCATTTGGGCGTAAAGCAGTTGAATTAATCGAAACACACCAATATCGACGTCTGGTCATTTGGTCGCAAGGGCAGGTGAGTAGTCAGCCTCTAGATGTCGTCATGTCATTGATTAAGGAACGACATCAGGCCCATCGCTGTCCCCATCCAGTAGAACCAGATAATTCTTGGATACAGATTGCTCAAGATTTGGGAATTTATGTGGGAAATTCAACGACTGATGCAATTGTGAAACACCCCTGTGAAGCTACTTCAATGATCCGTTCTGTCTAATATCCACGCGGTGTAAACATCGGTCATGCAATCGAGGCCATGAAGTATAGTGCTGCTCGCGTTGGTTAAGTACATCTGTTTGATTGACTATCTTGAACAGCACTATATGTCAGTGACTATTGTGTTCACTAAAGATTCCAGAGTTTGTAAGAAAAGCTTACTCCTCATAACTTCCCCACTATTAGCAACTAGGATGCACATAAGAAACATTTCCATTAGATAAATTCATTGCTTCATTTTACTCAGCCGCAGATACCATCCAAAGACTCTCCTGCTGTTTTTCATATTGAGCAGGTAAGTAAGATATATACGATGGGCGAAGTTAATGTCCATGCGTTGAGGTCAGTGGATCTGGATTTCTACGAAGGGGAATTTGTGGTGCTTTTAGGGCCATCCGGTAGCGGTAAGTCAACTCTACTCAATATCTTAGGTGGGCTAGATGTTCCGTCTGGGGGGCATGTCTATTTTCATAATCGGTCTCTTTCTAAAGCGGATGAGGGAACGCTGACGCGATTTCGTCGCAACTCAGTGGGGTTTGTATTTCAGTTTTACAATTTGATTCCTAGTTTGACAGCGCGGGAAAATGTGGCGCTGGTTACCGATATCGCTCGCCATCCCATGAAACCTGAGGAAGCGTTAGGTCTGGTTAATCTGGAAAATCGCCTGGATCATTTCCCTGCACAACTTTCGGGAGGGGAGCAGCAACGAGTGGCGATCGCCCGTGCGATTGCTAAGCGTCCAGAGGTATTGTTATGTGACGAGCCGACAGGAGCGTTGGATTTCGAGACTGGGAAGCGAGTGCTGGAAACTCTCGCAGCTATCAACCAAGAGTTTGGTACGACAACAGCTGTCATCACTCACAATGCAGGCATTGCTGCCATGGCAGATCGCGTCATCCACATGCGCAGTGGGGCGATCGCCGAGATAACCTGCAACCTACAGAAAGCGTCTCCATCTGAGCTGGAGTGGTGAGGAGATGGAGAGAATTAGGCATGAAAGCACTTGACCAAAAGCTATTTCGTGATTTGCTGCACATGTGGGGACAGGTACTCGCAATTGTGCTGATTGTGGCTTGTGGTATTGCTAGCTTGGTGACAATGATGAGTGCTTACTCGTCTCTCAAGCTTAGCCAAACCACCTACTACGATCAATATCGATTTGCTGATGTGTTTGTGCAGTTAAAGCGAGCCCCAGACAGCCTCATGTCCCGACTCGTTGACATCCCCGGGGTGGACACCGTGCAGACGCGAGTCGTCAAGGATGTCACGCTATCAGTGGAGGGAATGGTTGAGCCAGCAACAGGACGGTTGATTTCGATTCCAGAGCTGCCGACCTCCATATTGAATGACGTCTTTATTCGCACGGGGCGTTATCCAGAGCGAGGAGATGAAGTATTGGTCAGTGAGACCTTTGCTGAGGCGAATCACTTTGAATTGAATGACACCATCGGAGCCATTATTAACGGGCGCTGGCAAACGCTGCGGATCGTGGGGATGGCACTGTCTCCAGAATACATTTATGAAATTCGAGGCACGGAGCTCGTACCTGATAATGAACATTTTGGTCTGCTTTGGATGCATCAGGATGCCCTCAGTACAGCCTTTGATATGAAGGGAGCCTTTAATGATGTCACATTAACCTTAAGGCCTGGGGCCAGTGAATCAGAAGTCATCTTTCAACTGGATCAACTCCTTGAAATCTACGGAGGCTTGGGTGCCTTTGGGCGAGACGAGCAGGTGTCACACACGTTCATTTCAGATGAAATCCAACTGCTTTCGGCCCAAGCCATTCTCGTCCCATGTATCTTCCTGGGCATTGCCGCTTTCTTACTTAATCTGTTGCTCAGTCGTCTGGTCAGCACTCAACGCGATCAAATTGCTGTTATGAAAGCGTTTGGTTATGACAACATTGCTGTAGGAATTCACTACCTGAAATTAGTCATGGTTGTGGTATTTCTGGGAAGTCTGTTAGGCACAGCTCTGGGTTGGAGATTGGGCTGGGGGATGACGAACCTCTATGCTGATTTCTACCACTTTCCAGTCCTCCGCTATGATATTCGTCCAAACGTTTTGTTGACGGCTTTATTGGTCAGCGCGGGTGCGGCGACGTTGGGTGCATTTCTGGCCGTGCGGCGAGCGGTAGCCCTGCCTCCAGCCGAAGCGATGCGCCCTGAGCCTCCAGCTACCTATCGTCCGACCCTAGTCGAAAAGCTAGGAGTGCAGCGATGGTTCTCGGCGCCTAGCCGGATCATTTTACGGAATTTAGAACGTCACCCCCTACAAGGGGTGTTGTCGATTATTGGCATTGCGGTGGCGATCGCCATCCTAGTTGTCGGTCGGTATTTCACAGATGCGATGGATGCCATCGTAGACATTCAATTTCGGACAATTCAGCGAGAAGATATCACCTTGGTGTTCAATGATCCGCTCTCGGCTCAGGCCAAATTTGACCTCTACCACCTCCCTGGAGTGTTGAAAGCAGAACCCTTTCGTACGGTACCTGCTCGCCTCCGGTTGGGGCATCGCAAAAAACTCAGCGGCATCAATGGAGTGGAGCCCACCCATGAACTGCGCCGCCTGCTCGATCGTGATCAACGCCCAGTTTCGTTGCCGCCTGAAGGAATTCTCTTGTCGACGAAGCTCGCCGATATCTTGCACGCTCAGTTGGGAGATGAGCTAACTGTCAACGTCCTAGAAGGAGAACGCCCCACTCGCACAGTACCTGTAACTGGCATTTTCGATGAGCTTGTGGGCATCTCGGCCTACATGGATATTCATGCCCTCAATCGATTGATGCGTGAAGGGTTTACTGTTTCTGGAGCATATTTACAGGTCGATGAGCACCAACAGCAGCAGCTCTACACCGAGTTAAAGCAAACTCCCACCGTAGCAAGTGTGGCCATGCGCCAAACCACCATCGACCAATTTGAATCGATCATTGCTGAAAGCATGGGTGGGTTTACCGTAGTTCTCGTAGGATTTGCCTCAATTATCGCCTTTGGAGTTGTGTATAACGCGGCTCGCATTGCCTTATCTGAACGAGGACGAGAGCTGGCAACGCTGCGTATCATTGGCTTTACGCAAGGTGAAATCGCGTTCATTTTACTAGGAGAACAGGCCGTATTGCTGATCCTGTCAATTCCCATTGGCTTTGTTATAGGGTTTGGCCTGGCTGCATTAATCACCAACCTCTATGACTGGGAATTGTTCCGCTTTCCGCTGGTGGTGACTCCCGCCAGTTATGCATTTGCATTTGTGGTCATTATGACTGCAGCGTTGCTGTCTGCCGGGATGATCCGTCACCAACTCAACCGCCTTGATTTGATTGCCGTTCTGAAAACCCGTGAGTAAGGAGATAGCGCCATGGGGTCAATCAAAGAACCTACCCAAAAAAAATCCTTCCCATTCCGATTGCGAGCTGAAGAGGCTGCAACATCGCCTCCAATTGGTAAACAACGATGGAGATCGTTTCGGTTACCTCGTTGGATCCCCTATGGCATGCTCGGAGCAGGCGTGGTGACCCTTGTTGCATTGGCATTTCGCCCAGCTCCGATCACTGTGGAGGTCGGAACAGTAACCAGAGGTCCCCTATCCGTGATGGTTGAAGCTGAAGGAAAAACCCGGGTCAAAGACCGCTATGTTGTTTCTGCTCCGGTAGAGGGTCGTCTACAGCGCATCGATTTGGACGCGGGAGATTTGGTCGAAGCGGATACAATCATCGCTCAAATCGATCCTTTGCCCCTCACCACTCAAGTGCACACTGCACAGGCGAGGTTACGAGAACTTCGAGCGGAACTCATTGGGGTTGAAACTCAACGCCCTAAATTGGAAGAATTGACTCAGGCTGAGGCTCGCTTACGATCAGCGGAAGCCGCTCAGCAGGCCGCAACAGCTGACGTTTCTCGATTCCGTGCGGCTCTCGAACAAGCCAGTCGCGATCGCCGTCGGGCCCAGGAACTTGAAACTGAAGGAGCCATGTCTCGCCAACAGCGAGAAACAGCCGAACTCGAAGAAACTCGCCTCGTCCGGGAGCTAGAAGCTGCTCAACAGGAACTTGAGAGGGCGATCGCCGCTGTCGCCGATGCTCAAGAAGTCCTTCCCCTTCTTCGAGCTGAACAACGAGATCCCGACTATCTCATGGATGTCTACCGTGCTCAGATTGCAGGGGTCGAAGCCGAACTTGCCAATTTTGCAGACGAAGCCCGCCGCACCACAATTGCGGCTCCAGTCAGTGGGACCGTGTTGCGTGTTCCTGAAGCGAGTGCCCGTTTTGTTGAGGCAGGAGAATCACTGATTGAGCTGGGTGACCCTGCTGACCTGGAACTTGTGATTGATGTTCTCTCGGCTGACGCCGTGAACATCGAACCAGGCGACTCGATTCAAATTACACAATGGGGCAAGATCGAACCTCTTACAGCTGTCGTCAGCTATGTCGAACCCGCAGCGTTTACAGAAATCTCTGCCCTGGGTGTTGAAGAACAGCGAGTCAACGTCATCGGCACCTTTATGAATCCTGGAATCGACCCAGTTGTTGAATCTTCTGAATTGCCAAGCCAATTCTCTAGCGCTCAATTCCTAGGAGATGGCTACCGAATCGAAGCTGGGATTGTTGTTTGGGCTGATGACAATGCTTTGCAGGTGCCGGTGAGTGCTCTCTATCGCTGTCGTGAGCACTGGTGCGTCTTTGTTGTTGAAGATAACCGTGCCTATTCTCGTCAAGTTATCCTTGGTCCACGCAGTACTACCGCTGTCGTCGTCGAATCTGGACTACACCCCGAAGACCAAGTCGTCTTACACCCTAATGAACAAATTGAATCTGGTCGTAGAGTTAAGCCCCAATAATCTTGTAGTCGCATCGAATGGGTAGGAATGGCAGGCTCAGTGTGGTTAACTACACTTCATTCATTCTCAGATTCTGAAGCGTCGGGTTGAGGCTCAGGTGCTTCAGATGCAGGTTCAGGGACAAGTGTTGGCTCCGGTTCTGAAACGGGTTCAAGAGAGACCGATTCAGCAGGAGCTTCTGATGCATCATCAGGTACTACTGCTCCATTTAAGGGAGCATCGGATGCGTCCTCGGTGGTGGCGTTGAAGGGCGATCGCGCTGAGAGCTTAGTGACTATCAATGCAGATGAGACGGTGTATCACGGTATCATTGCCGGTGTGATGGATGAACTCCGCACAATTGAAAGAACTCGATTGGGAATTGCAATCCAGTGTCCTCAGGCTCAATAAATGGAATGATCTTAAAGCAACTAATTATTCACAGCTGTGGCGATCGCGTCGTGAGCAATGTGAGCTTGATGCAGTCGTATATTACTCGTTAATGAGATGGGCTTGAGCGTCGCTATAAACCGTTTTCCATGCTTCAACGGTGCCTTCTCCAATTTCACTGTCAATGGTTTCTCCACTCTCTGCAACCAATCGAATGCTGACATTGCTTTCTGGGGCATTTTGAAGAGCTTGAGCAAGTTCAAGGCTTACTGGAAACGTGCTGTTTTGACCTTCCACTCGAAACACATCATCGTTGATTCTAATGAAGAGTGCTGTGAGATTTCTAGCGTTATTAAATTCTGAGCAGTCGCGACTTAGTGAAATACCGCGACGAAACGGGCCACCCAAGCAGTCGCGATCGCGAGTTGTTAATAAAAATCGGATCTCTTCAAGACTCCAAAGGCTCTGGACTTCAATACGTACCGTCGTGTCGAAGATTCGACCAAAGAAAAAATTCCGGTCAAATACCCCAATAAAATTCCCTTCAAATGGATCATTGATTTCAACAGGCTCCGACCATGGAGGTCTTGGACGAGTTCCCAATGCGGCTGAATCAACGCGTTCAAGCTCTGTCGACGCACTAGCCGATACGACATGGGCGGCTAGAATGCCGAAAACATTCAAGCCAAGGATTATTCGCTTCATCATATGCGCTGCCTCGCATTAATGAACCTTTAGCTCGACGATAACACAGAGAAATAAGGTAGAAATTAGTAGAGCCTTACAAAAAAATCGGTTCTGCAATTTTTAGATTTCTAGGGTCTGTTTTTGAGTTCATGAGCTTGAGCTAAGAGTGCCTGAGCACAGTACAGTATCTCGCCGAAAAGGCCGCCTATCAGTTGTGTTGCCGGTGGTAGCCACGGATAGAGCACGCCATGTTGTGGTGGATTCAACCGGCATCAAGGTTTATGGAGAAGGAGAATGGAAAACCCGACAGCATGGAGTGAGTAAGCGACGCACCTGGAGGAAGCTGCACCTAGGGGTCGATGAATCGACGGGAGAGATTTTGGCTGC
>JBCBLF010000369.1:0-3455 GCA_038520475.1 Cyanobacteria bacterium J06627_8 | reverse complement strand
CGCTACATTTCCCAAACCAGATGTCGGAACACCCGTAGGGAAAAATGGAGTAGCTGTGGCGATCGCGCAACAGCGAGTGGACATGGATGCCAGATTCTTGCCGCTGAGCTTGACGAGAATAGGGAGGATGAGGCTGCCAGCGCTGACGCCTAAACTCATCAACAATTCGATCGATGGCATCGTAATCAATGCCTTCAACATCACAGCCAAAGCGCACTCGAAGACCACGAAGAACTTGTTCGATTGGAACGTTCCCGGCTCTCTCTCCGATGCCACAGAAGGTTCCTGACACTCCAGTCGCTCCAGCTTGAATCGCCTGGATGGTGTTTTCGACCGCCATTCCCATGTCATTGTGAAAATGGACGGATAGACGAGCAGGCTGGGTGTATTCCAGGAGATCGTGAATCCACACAAAGGATTTTTCGGGGGTCAGCGTTCCAACGGTGTCACACACTAAAAACTCATCGATGTAAGGGGTCAAGGTGTTGATGCAATCAACCAAAAAAGAAAAATCGGCACGGCTGGCATCTTCCGCTGCAAAACAGATCCTCAGTCCTTGAGCGTGAGCATACTGGACATGCTCTAAGGCTTGGTCCAACATGGTTTGCCGAACCGTTTGAATAACATGGGTAGGAATATCGTCATCAATGGTTTTGTTTCGTAGAGTTGGGTCATTGCCAACAGCTGAGTCACGCAGAAAAAGGAGGCGATCGCTGACCGCATTAAACAAGATGATCTGCTGAACGCCACAGGCTTTTGATTGATCAATAGCCGTTCGTTTCATCATTGTGGATGCAATCACCTGATGGCTGAGACCATGATTGACCAGTGATTTGACGATCTGTTCTTCGGTTGGATGAATCGCTGGCATCAGCGCGATATGGTGCACACCTGTTTGGGCAATTAAGTGTGCCAGGGATTCTTTATCGTCGAAAAACAGACCAACTTGTTGCTCTCCATCACGCAAGGTCTCATCAGAAATCAGTAGGTTAATCTTCTCCATCAGTTCAGATAAAAGGGGGAAAGGACACAACGGGGCTGTCTGACTATCTTTCAGAAAAAATATACCTGGTTACGTGTGTACGGACTAACTCTCAAGGTCCGACTAGAACCAATGAACCAGGAACACGTGGGATAGTAAAGGTACTTTTTAGCAATCTCATTCTCCGAATTCTGCAAAGGTCAGGAAAATATGGGAGAACTTATGCAGGGTTGTAGGAAATGGCACGTGCAATCACAATCACCCCATAGCGATAGCTCGGATTCAACCCGACACGTCACAGTCACAACATCAATACTTAACCCATACGTATCCCAATACATTCCTGGCTTTGCAGTTTCCTGCAATTGGCGTCTTCGTAGTTTCCTGTAAAATATCAGGCGTCAGATGACGAGGGTTAAATATGGCAAACGGTGGAGGCGAGCGAAAAAGAGCATCCTCTGATCCCATGAATGAGTCTGGGGACATAACTTCCGCTGTTCCGCAGGCGATCGCCCATGGCTCTACCTTTCCTGACTCGGCTGACGGCCCCTCAAATCTCGTCGCCGCCCTGCAGCAAGCCGCCAAAACTTCTGCTGGTCTTCGATACGTGCTGGCAGACGGGACTGAAATTGTGCAGTCTTATCGTGAGCTTTGGGATGATGCCGTTCAACTTGCGCAAGGACTGGCGTCCAATGGCATCGCGCCTAACGAGTGTGTGATTCTCCAAGTCGCAGAGTGCGCTAATTTTCCATCTGCGTTTTGGGGATGCGTTTTACGTGGGTGTATTCCAGTTCCTATCACCGTTTCGCCGCTCCATACTCAGCAATCATCACCGCTACTCGCCGCTCTAAAGCTACTCAACAGAGCAGCTGTGTTAACCGATGCCGTCGGTCAGTCAGTCGTTTCTCAAACACTCTCTCAGTTCTCTTCCAGATCGTCCTCTAAACCCTCCGTCGACATGTCCGATGGAGATTCTACGGATGCCGAACGGGCAACGTCTCGATTCTTGCCTACGGTGTTGCAGCTGGATGAGGTCCGACAGGCCGGAGAAACCGTCTCAGACACTGAAATTATCGACACATCCACGATTCAGCCGAATGACTTGGCGCTACTGCTGCTTACCTCTGGGAGCACCGGAACACCAAAAGGTGTGCGGCTCACCCAGCAAAATCTGCGAGTGAGTGCCTATGGAATGGCGACCGCCAATCGCCTATCGTCATCGGATCTCACTTTGAACTGGATGCCGCTAGAGCACGTTGCCAGTCTGGTGATGTTTCATATCACAGAAGTCTATCTAGGCTGTTCGCAAATTCACGTGGCGAATGAACGGGTGCTGAAACGGCCACTAACCTGGCTGGATTTGATGAGTCAATATCGAGTAACCGCAACCTGGGCACCTAATTTTGCCTATGGTCTGGTCAATGACCAGCTGAATGTGGACGCGATTGAGCCCAGCACCGATGCATGGGATTTATCGTCGGTGCGCTGGATGGGCAACGGCGCAGAGGCCGTGGTTGGCAAAACCACGCGGCGATTTCTTCAGTATCTCATTCCTTATGGCCTATCGCCCCATGCGGTGAGTCCTGGTTACGGCATGTCAGAAACGGCATCTGGCATCGTCCATTCCCATGAGTTTTCCTTAGACACCACCTCGGAGGATGTCCCTTTTGTGACCGTTGGACGCCCTATTCCGGGGGTATCGATTCGCATTGTGAACGAGGACGATCAGGTTGTCCTCGAAGGAACCATGGGGCAGCTTCAAGTTAGCGGGTTGACGGTGATGGCTGGCTATTACCAGGCTCCAGACTTTCTGAATGGTTCTGACAGTTCATCCAATGGGAGTGCGGATTCTTCGTCTGCACCATCGTTAGACCCGAATGCACAGGCATTCACAGCAGATGGCTGGTTCCGGACGGGGGACCTGGGCGTTCTCCAAAACGGGAAGCTGACAATTACCGGACGCCAGAAGGATGTGATTATCCTGAATGGAGTCAACTACTTTAGCCATGACATTGAAGCCGCTGTAGAAGAACTGGAGTGGGTTGAAGTATCCTTCACAGCGGCCTGTGGCGTGAGTCGTCCCGGTGATTCGACGGAACAGCTCGCCATTTTCTTCCATCCCATAGCCTCTGTTCAGACAACCGATCGGGCAATAGACGATGGACAGCCCGTTATGGATGATCAAACTGACGTTCATTCAGATGAGGCGATCGCTTTTTCAACGGGTATTGATGGATCGTGGTCACCGGACATGCTTATGGCCTGGGTGCGTCAGATTCGCGCTCAGGTCATGAACCGCATTAGCGTTGTGCCGACCTATGTGATTCCGGTGGAGACAGCGGAGATTCCCAAAACAGCCATCGGTAAAATCCAGCGCCGTCAGTTGAGTCAGCGATTCTCAGATGGAGTCTTCGATACCCGCATTCAACAGGTTGCCCAAGCGTTAGAAACAATAAGAGGCGATCGCCCAACC
>JBCBLF010000368.1:0-3494 GCA_038520475.1 Cyanobacteria bacterium J06627_8 | reverse complement strand
GCAGGATTTTGTCTGACTCGAATAATGAAATCGAGTCAGACAAAATCCTGCACTCGTTAGGCTTGCTTTGCAATAGTGTAGATCTGGTAGCAGGAGAAAGCAGATTCTTTGACATCTGATAGTGCGAGATATTCAGCGCTCTTAAACACTGAATCCACAGCCGCTTGGTCCGGATAGTCTACAATCGTCACGAACTGGAATTCACCATCACCAACGATGTCCGCTTGTAGCTCATAGCGCTCTACTATCTCTGCATCCGCCGCAGACATCAATTTTCCTACTACATTCATATATTCATCAAGCTTGTCTTGCATACCAGGATTTAAACTTGTCAATGCGACTAATCGAATAGCCATATTGCTCACTACTCCACTATGACCGCTAACAACAACAGAATATCTCTAACCTATTCACGAATTTCGGTGGAACATGCCCTTGGTCGTTAGCAAAGACTTCAAGTATTTTACAAAAACCTCGAACATCTCTAATGGATCCATTTTCGCGTGCTCAAGATTGGTGATTACCTATGTCGTTTACCCTTGCCTATGACACTACTCTATAAGCTTATCGAACGCTTGGCTGATTATTTTACTTGAAGTCGCCAGTCAAAATGCAAGCTTCCGCGTTGATAAACTACAGCGAACGAAGATTGTATTAGGACAGAACCCGTTCATCACGGAATCCTCAACTCCTGTGAGTAGCAGGTTCCGAAAATCAGGCATGGTGAGATATGGCCAACAAAACACCGATGGAAAAGGGCAATTGACGTGCTTAGTGGCTGGCGATCGCTTTTCTGTAGGAATGGTAACCGAGCTGGACTGCCGCCGTTGGAGCCGAACCAGTCCAGCTCAATCTTGCGCGTTAATTGGAGAGGATATAGAACTTGCCTCATTAGCAGCAAACCCGAGTTACGTCGAATGTCCGTCCAGATAGTAAGCCGTCTGAGTATCACCAAGAATAAAGGTCTTGCATCAAAACGCAGTTCTAGAGCCAACCTGTATTCATACGTAGACAGGAAAACGCAACAGTAGGTTTCGTAAATTTCTACCGTGAACTTGCGGATATCCTAGAGAATCATTGGGGTTTATGGTCTTGGATATTGTGCTGTATCAAAGAGCGATTCTCCAAGAACCATGACTAGTCGAAAGCGTACCTATGCTCCCCGAAAGCGTAAGCGAGTCTCTACAAATTCTACGCTGTCGACATCGATGCAGTTGGACAAGGACGATCGATCTTTAGTTGATCCCGCATCATTCGATTCAGTTGCAGATACGAACGCTCAGCGATCGCACCAAGACCTCCCTGGACAACTGCAGCGAGCGGTGAAATATGGGCACAATGCTCAACACATCACAGCATACTCACCGAGCCAAACCGTGCAGCAGTTGTCAGATGTCACCGATTCAGATCAACCTGCCCGACAACCAGTAAGTTCCATTCAGCCAGCACTGACACCTGTCATATCACCACCGAGACGGCGGAAGAAGCGTCGCCGTGCAGAAAGCCCGGTATTACAGACTCAAGAGGATGATCACGATACAGAGTTGAATCAAGATCAATCTCACGGAGACCATGCCCATGCAGTGGCAGACGAAGGGTTGTCAGGGTCATCGACACAATTGCCCCATCTTGAGCGCATCCAGACAGCATTTGGTCGCCATGATGTCACCACTGTCCAGGCTCACACCGATACCAAGGCAACCCAAGCCACGAAATCGCTCCATGCGAAAGGCTATGCTCGTGGCAATGAGGTCGCGCTCAGTCCTTCTGCAGGCCTTCACACCGTTGCTCACGAAGCGGCTCACGTTGTTCAGCAACGGGCTGGCATCCATCTCAAAGGAGGAATCGGCGAAGTTGGCGATCCCTATGAGCAACATGCCGATGCAGTTGCCGATGCGGTTGTTGCAGGACACAGCGCTGAACCCTTGCTCAATCAAATGAGCCCCGCTCCCCAAGGAGCCCAAACACCTGCGACACAGCGGAAGCCCATTCAGTGTTTTAGAGAAGTGGAAAACGCTAGAGGCAAAGCGGAAGTCCTACAAGATGAGAACCTAAACAACGCGGATGCATTGATTGAAGATGCTGGCCGTGTGGAAGGTAAATTCACAGAGATTCTTCAAGGTATTGCTGCAGGCTCAGGGGCAAATATTGAAAAACACGAAGTCACCAAAAAAGCGAAGAACGAGGACGGGTCGGATAAGAAGACTCAGCATGGTAGACAAATCTATACCAGTAAGGAAGAAAAGCTAACTAAGTCGGCCCCGCTGAAAAAAAAGGAGCGTATTAATCAAAAAGTGACACAGAAATATGGTGGTGAATTTGGTAAAGTACTCGACATTGTGAGGGGAACGATTGCCTATGATGATTGCGAAAAGTTAATTGCGGGGCTGGACTTCCTACAACAGTTCTGTGGCTCACGTGATGACGTTCAAATTGTGCGATCTAAACAGATTTTCCAAGTTAAAGGGAAAAAGTCGAAAGCCAAACGCCCCAGCGGGAATCTACCTCCAGGGCGGTATGCTGATCAACTTGCTGAAGCAAATGTTGGGCCGTCGGCAGTTGCCTATGGTGATGTCAAAGTGAATATTGCGGTAGACGGGCATGTCTGCGAACTTCAATTTAACTTGGTCGGGATGCTAAAGGCCAAGAGCACGAAAGAAGGCCATGGGGCGTATGAAGCCATGCGTAACCTGGAAACAGCATGGATTGAGCAGTATGGCGATCGCGAGATGCCGAGTATTGACGAGCTTCATGCAAGGGCTCAGGACGGAGACCCCTCCATTCGACGTATTGAAGGACAACTCAAACGGGCAATCATCGCTTCGCAGCAGGCCTATGGCGGAGAGAGTAATAAGGTTCGCCAAGATCCAAAGTTCCAAGCAATGCTTGAAAAAGCAGAATCCCTAAATCCATAGATATTTCAAAAGCCTATTATGAGCTGTGCTAGGGCATGAGATTGTATTGCTGATGAAGAGTGGGTCAGGACAAAATTCTAAAGGCATCATCGACAGCATCCTACAAGTCGACGAAGTCAGTGAGAGTCATTCGGAGATGATGTTTTAAGCAAGCCCAAAATTTTTCAATAGATTCACTTTGATGACATCGGCATCGAGACCCTGAGTTCTGAGTTCTTTCGCAGTGTCATGAGCTGTTTCCTTAACTTGGACAAAGGTGTAGAGTTCACCGGAGATGTAGATGCCGTAGGTGGTTTTCCTGGTCATGATGGGCAGTCGACATTGAGGGGGGAGACAGCAGAGGAGAGCGATCGCCCCCATTGTCTTTACGGGTTGTCGTGGTAATGACCGACAAAGAAATACGTGGACTGGAAACGAGATTCCCAGGAAGTTTTGCCGTCCCTTGAAGCGTGCGTCGAGCGCTATTGAAAGAGCCGAAGTCCAATCCCGGTTTGCCTAAGCGTTTCATACAGCGATGCTCCTGCTTGACCATATTGTTCAGATACTTGCTCTAACGGAGTTCAGCACCTTTCGTCAGAG
>JBCBLF010000367.1:0-3499 GCA_038520475.1 Cyanobacteria bacterium J06627_8 | reverse complement strand
CAGGACTTCCATCATGGTGTCCGGGTGAGGATCAGCCGACGATTGAGCGAACCGCTGCGATTACCGGAACCATTCATTGCTTTTTTGGTGAAACGGATGCCAGCATTCCTCCCGATGATGTTGCAACAATCAAGTCGGCACTGGAGCAACACACCATTGCTCATCAGATTTTTATGTATCCAAACGCTGGACACGGGTTCTTTTGCGATCGCCGAGGTAGCTACAACGCAGAGGCAGCTCGAGATGCATGGACAAAGGTGCAAACACTTTTTCAAGCAACGCTGTAGACAAAATCCATAGATGCTCACCCTCTAGCGAAGACGGTCAAACCCAGGCTTGACTTAACTTACTTCATAACTTAGCAAGCTTCTTAAAACCCTATTTCTTCATGAACGTTGTCAATCGTGTAACTTAACACCGTTCTCAAATCTGCATGCTGACACTAAAAATGGACAAAACCAGTACCTCAGTCACGTCACTGATCGTTCAAACCTTTCTACCAATTGCTTTAGGGAGAATCTTTACGTCTATTACGTTTGTTACGTCTGTTAAGAAATGGCTCCTTAATCTGTAGTCCTTCGCAAACCTTCGCAAACAAAAAATGGAAGAAATACACGGTAATTGATTATATTGGATAGACTGGATCGGCTAGTCTGCCTTACCGTTAGTTTGTTCAAACTCAGTCTGGATGATGCTGGCAGTCTAGATACAAGCTGTTCCTAGGAGGCTGGTTTGTCCTTTTCGTCTGAAGATTTTGAAAAAGCGCTTGAGCAACACGACTACTCCTTCCAACGAGGCGATATTGTGAAGGGAGTGGTCAATAGCCACGAAAGCGAAGGCGTATTTATCGATATTGGTGGTAAAGCAACGGCGTTTTTGCCCTACGACGAAGCGGCACTCAAGCGAGTGTCAAATCTTGAAGAACGATTGCCAGTCGGAGAAGAACGAGAGTTTCTCATCATTCGAGAACAAAACCAAGAAGGTCAGGTGACACTCTCTGTTCGTCAGCTTGAAATTCGCAAGCTATGGGATCGCTTTACCGAGATGCAAGACAGTGGTGAAACGATTGATGTCCGTATTGGTGGCGTCAACAAGGGCGGCGTCACTGTTGATGCTCAAGGACTTCGAGGCTTTATTCCACGCTCGCACTTAGCAGAGCGCGATAACGTTGAGTCGATGATTGGCAAGATTGTTACCGTGAGTTTGCTCGAAGTGGACGCTGAACGCCGACGCTTGGTGTTGTCACAGCGCTTGGCGCGACAGGCCGCTAGTTTAGGTGAACTCGAAGTCGGACAGCTTGTTTCAGGAACGATTTCAGGCATCAAGCCCTTCGGCGTCTTTGTTGACTTTGATGGCGTCACTGGATTGTTACACATCAATCAAATCAGTAAGAACTACGTTTCATCACTGACGGCGATGTTTGAGCCCGGGCAAGCAGTAAAAGCGATGATTATTGACCTTGATGAGGTACGCCGTCGCGTCGCGCTGTCAACCAAAGTATTGGAAAATACGCCTGGAGAAATGCTAGAAGACATGCCCAAGGTCATGGCCGAAGCTGAAGAACGAGCACCGAAAGCTCGAAATCGATTGACCAAAGGTGGATCAGACGCAGAATAATCATTCCGCTCCTCTTGTAGCGGTTTGTAACTACTTAGGTACAGCGCAGCAGATGTGGGCTGTACCTACAGTGCTATGAGCTTCTCATTAACTTGTTAGAACTTATGCAGTTGAACTTTTTTTGAGCTGTGCCTGCGAAAAAACATTTCCAAAGTCCAAAGCCCTGTTTGAAGTGCGTAATTCCTGATTGTTCAGGTAATCCTTCATCAGTGAGGAGAGTCGGACCCTTGGGCCAGCCTGTGACCTGACTATTCTTGCGCGATATACGGTTCTTGCGCGATATATGGTGGGTTTGACTCAGTCTCGCCAAGCAAAAATTGATGAATGCTTGACATATTCGCATTTATCTAACTTCAGTCATGTACAAACATTGTTGACAAGTCATATACTCCCAAAACCTTCATGTGGAGAGGATTTTAAGACTTTCCACATGAAAGATCAGCGTGTTGATTTATAGCGATTTGTACTAGCGTTAGGCGTCTGTACGATGTTGTGGGATGTGCTGCATCTGGTCGCATCCTATCTAATGGCATTGTATTTAGCTCACACGCATAGCGCTATCTCTCGCTGACGGACAACCGAGTAAGGTTGATACCGCCTGATGCCAAATCCAGGTTGAAGACCCAAGTGGTTTTACAGAATTCTCGTGCCACGGGGATTTTATAAACTCTAAAGCTGGTTCTTATTCACAGATTGGGCATCAGCAGCACTGCTGTGTGGTTTGTTCAATGTGTGTGAGGACAACAAAATGATGTTGCATCGATTTTTTCTTCGGTTTGTATGTATTGCTCCAATGTTAGGTGTTGCGATCGCCACCCAGTCAGTTGGGCTAGCTCAAGCGATTCCCGTTACACAGGCGAATGAGGCTGCTCCGAGACCGCTTAGCGTTGCGTCGCTGTCGGCCGAGCGTGCGAATCCATCAATGTCGCAGGTCACGTCGGTATCACAATTATCCGATGTGCAGCCAACAGATTGGGCCTTTCAGGCGCTTCAATCGTTGGTTGAACGATATGGCTGCATTGCAGGATTCCCAGATGGCACCTATCGGGGTAATCGTGCCATGTCTCGCTACGAATTTGCTGCGGGGGTAAATGCCTGTCTCGATCGCATTAACGAGCTGATTGCCGCAGGGTTATCGGACAAAGTAAGTCGAGACGATTTAGCGGTGCTCCAGCGATTACAAGAAGAATTCGCGGCTGAACTCGCGACACTTAGAGGACGGGTTGATGCGCTAGAAGCTCGCACGGCTGAACTAGAGGCTAATCAGTTTTCAACCACGACGAAGTTATCGGGTGAAGTTATCTTCGCGATCGCCGATGCCTTTGGTGATGGCGACATCTCTGACAACCAAACCGTCTTTCAAAACCGCGTCCGACTGGATTTCTTAACCAGTTTCCGAGGAGATGACTCTTTCTTCATTCGCCTAGAATCTGGAAATGCCGACACCTTTGCTGACAGTGGACTCGATCAGGGTGAATTGACGTTCAACTTCTTGGACACTGATGATGATTTTGTCATCAACGCGTTAGGGTATCTTTTCCCAGCTGGCGACTTCGACATATATGTTGCAGCAGCGGCACCCTTCTGGCAGGACTTTGTTCCAGTGCTCAGTCCACAGCTTGATGACATCACCGGTGGTAGCGGCGCACTCTCCAGCTTTGGTGAGTCCAGCCCGATTTACAAGATTGGATTGGCAACCGGAGCAGGCGTCGGATTCAACTACACCCCGTTTGAAGCAGTGACGCTCTCAGGGGGATATTTTGCCGATACTTCCGCTGATCCGACAGCTGGAGAAGGTTTGTTTAATGGCGCCTATGCTGCATTAGGCCAGTTGACAGTCACGCCAGCCGAGCGCCTACAGTTTGCCTTCACCTATGCCAAT
>JBCBLF010000366.1:0-3503 GCA_038520475.1 Cyanobacteria bacterium J06627_8 | reverse complement strand
AACTTTTTTTTTTTTAATACATTGGCTCTTTGTTTATCGTGTTGGCTTGTTCCTTTGAGGTCCCAACGCCTCACCTGTAGATGGTTTTAAGAGAATTAGTAGCTATCGTCGCCTGCAACGGTTCGTAGTTCCAACAGATGATTCGCGTGGTTTAACTTATCGGCGATCGCCTGTTTGTCCGTAAGACTGATGCCTGGATCGGCTAGGATATCTTGAGCTTCTTGTCGGTAAACGGCTCCTGTTGTCACGTCTGCATGATCGATCGAGTCTAGGTGCTGAGAAGCGATTTGTGGAGAAATATGTGTCATAGTAATGTCCTTCTATGAACGATACCGACCGTTGTTGCGATCGCCAGTCAGACGAGTGAGCGTAACCCAATGTCTGTTGAAAGAGCGACAGCAACGAATAGCCAGCAATCAAGGCGAATGAGTTCTATATTCCTTGTGTTTCTAGAAGGATGCGCCAAGCATTGCCAAAATGCGGCAGTTCTTTTTATTTGTTTAGGAATTGATATTGATTGTTATTGAAAGCACATTGCTAAATCAGTCCAGTTAGAATCAGTCGCAATCAGATGAAGCGCGGTCAGATGAAGTGCGATCGCCAATGTGTTGATGAGCCTCTATCCATGCTAAGTTCCTTCGCAAAAATGCTCGGGCTTCGGGAGATGCGAGCACTTGTCCTGAACCAGTGACAACAAAATCTTGATTTGGGAAGAACCCACCAACAACAAGCCGCAAGATAACCATTCCAACTTCTATTTGATTTAGCGTACGCGTCATGCCATTTCCTCAATCTTGATACAAGTGAAGCGTGTGTCTTAGATGAGACGTTTGCACGTTGTCTCTCGCTGCCGTAGTTCTTGTGAGATAAGGAAAACCTAACTCAACCCTTCCCTAAACTGTAGAGACTAGGGGGTGTATCGATAAGTTTCTCTGTACCAGTTTACGCGCTGTCTCTAAAAAACGGTTGGCCTGCTGATAGACGTGACGAATTCTCCATCCCATTCAGATACAGTTTGGCAACGTTAGGCGATCTTAGGCAGGGTTGTTAGGTGCTTTCAGCTTCATCAGGTATGGATTCATTAGACGGATTGGTTTCAGGCATCTCGTCTGCTTCGGATTGAGCCTCATCACGAGCTTCTTGATCCGCCGCTGCCTGTTCAGCTCTTTCGGCTGCTTCCTGCTCCGCCTGTTCGGCTGCTGCTTGTTCGGCTGCTGCTTGTTCGGCTGCTGCTTGTTCAGCCGCTGCTCTTTCGGCCGCTGCTCGTTCGGCTGCTGCTCGTTCAGCCGCTGCTCGCTCGGCTGCTGCTTGCTCGGCTGCTGCTTGCTCGGCCGCAATTCGATCGAGTTCTTCAAGCTTGTCAGACGTTCGTTCGAAAACAATCATGCTTGAACCAATCACAGGACTGCGGGCAACACGAACACCATCTGGATCGACGACATCCAAGTTCTTAATATCGAAGTCTTGGAAAGCTATCAACAGTGCATTAGCGATTTGGTCTTGCTGACGAGCATTCAGACGATACCACTCCCAGTCGAGTCCAGCTGTGAGGCGATCGCCGATTGGATCGATGTCAACCGTTTGCACGAAATCATCACCGTAGGAGCTAACGGCCTCAGTCAGGTTCTTCTGAATAGTGGTGATGCGCTTGGCATTAGCAGACGGTGCTTTCACTGGCTGACGATTCGTTTCAATTGTCGCTGGCTGACTTGAAACCACTGGAGGTGCACTCGGACTAGGCGAAATGGCCGACGTTACCCATGAAATGCCGTAAATGATGCCAACTGCCACAATGGTCAATGTCACATCGGATAGAGGTTTGATGGCATCAGGTAGTAGGCGCTCTCTGAGAATGGCAAGTAGTCGACGCCATAGTCGCCACAGCTGCTTGAGAATCGGCCAGACAATTCCCCAGATGGTCGACCCGATGCCGCCAATCAGTGAAGATTGTGATGATGAGTCGGCAGGAGCAGGCTGTGGGTCAGCTCCTAAGAGCTTGAGCCCGGTTGAGGTGATAAACGATAGGGCTGTCGCAATGGCGATCACTACGGTTTTAAGAATTTGAGCAATCAGTCCCTCAATTTTTTCGGCTGCACCTAAAGAAACTGGACCTTCTGCTGGCTGGTCATCTGTTGATGGTGTGTCGGATGTTGGCTGAGTCTTAAGCTGAATGAGTGTCCAATCCGCACTTTGAGCGATGCGTTGAAGCACCCAAACGGTGGCTGCCTTTATCTTTCCGAAAATGCCGGTTGGCGCTGACTCCGATGGTGGTGGAGGTGCAGTCGATGGCGAAGACGCTGAAGATGCTGATTCTAACTCGGTTTCATTTGTTTGAGCAGCGATGACTGGCTCTGATGGGTCTACAGTCTCATCTGCCCCAGCTTCAGCATCAGCGATCGCCTCAGACGCTTCTGCAACGGTCTGTGTGTCTACCGCAACCTCTGATTCTGTGCCGTCATCCAATTCTGTAGCGGACTCTGATTCTGTAATACTATCTGACTCTGTGACGGACTCGGATTCCGTGATGGATTCTGATTCTGTAACGGCATCCGGCTCATCAAGTTCGGATATCTCTGTCTCATTACGATCATCGTCCTGACTGGCGATCGCTGCCCCACTATCTGATGTCGCGTCATCAGATTCAGCACTATCAGTAAGACCATCTTCAACCGCATCATCGCTATCTTCAGACTCTGCTTGCGCGTCTGTGAGTTGAACGGTAGCTTCTTCTGCCATATCGTCAGAAGAAGCATGACCCTCTGAGTCTGAATGGGTTAGTTCAACTACGGTTAAATCCGCTTCAGGTGATTCTTCTGGCGCAGCTGATGGTGAATCGAGGTCGGGCTGCCCCGCTTCTGGAGAATTAGCTTCGACTGATTCAGGTCCGTTATCAGTCGACTGTTCAGCTGATGGGTTTGGTTCGTTAGACATCGGGCCTCCGCGTAGGCGTATACGCTTCAAGCGACACCATAGGGATAACGTTAATCGTGACCAACAATCCAGTGATCACAACATTGCTTTAAGTTTGGATGTCGAGGAAATTCCTCGTTTAATTTACTACAGTGACTGCCAATTGGTTTAGTTCATTAATGTAGGACAATGATCGAGACGCGCTCGGAGAAAAGCTCACAGAACTGTTATGCGCCACCGTTATGCGCCCAAGAGTTCGCAAATGATTGGGCCTGCACCATCGGGCTGAAACGGTTGCTGAGCCCCATCTTGCGAAACCTTGACGTGACGGCGACAGTCATAGACCTCCACCGGCGTTCGTTCGCCATCGATTTGCGCAGACGCTCGGTATTCCCAATAATTTTTGGCGCTTCGTTTCACGCTAAGAATGCAAACCTGATGCTGATTGACGGTTCGGCACAACAGCGGCTTCGCATGGGCAAGTGGGGCGATCGCTCCCACCATGACCGTCCAAGCAAACACGATAATCCCGACACATGTTGCCTTCATCAGCAGACTCAACCCACCATCCCAATGGCGATTTTCCTGAGAAC
>JBCBLF010000365.1:0-3518 GCA_038520475.1 Cyanobacteria bacterium J06627_8 | reverse complement strand
CGTGAGACAACTGAGTCTGAGTCCCAGAACTACGGTTACAAGTTTGGACAAGAGGAAGAGACTTACAACATCGTTGCAGCGCACGGCTACTTCGGTCGTTTGATCTTCCAATATGCGTCCTTCAACAACTCTCGTAGCTTGCACTTCTTCTTGGGTGCATGGCCTGTGATTGGTATCTGGTTCACTGCACTAGGTATCTCCACGATGGCGTTCAACTTGAACGGTTTCAACTTCAACCAGTCTGTAATTGACAGCCAAGGTCGCGTGATTAGCACTTGGGCTGACATCATCAACCGTGCCAACTTGGGTATGGAAGTCATGCACGAGCGCAACGCTCACAACTTCCCTCTCGACTTGGCTGCTGGTGAAGCTACTCCTGTTGCTCTTACTGCTCCTTCCATTAACGGCTAGAAAGCTAGTCTGAGCTGACTGTCGCTACATTTGTAGCGATAGCAAATCAAATCCCCCTCGGCTTCATAAAGCCGAGGGGGATTTGATTTGCTATCGCCCATTTAAGTCGAATTTGCCATCAACGTTTCTAGCTATGGCTATAGCCAGCTTATTTAAGCGCGCATTGATACGCGATATTGTTCGGGGGGTACTCCGTGCGCCCCAAACAATTCTTGAAACCAAGGGCTATAGCTACATCACTAATTGGATATGGAACTTTTTGTATGTGCGCTCCCTGCGCCTACAACACCTAGGTGGAAGAAGTGGGCGAATCACGCCGACAATGCCATCGTCATAACAGCCAGTCTGAGAACATGATCGTGCCGAAACGAAGCTGGCTCATGCCGTTTCATCATCAAAATGATGGGCTGACGGGAACTAATAGATTGATCACTTCGTCAATCATGGATTGATTACCTTGTCACCGTGAAATATTCAATGGTTTAACCGATACGGATTGCTAGCCCGGATATGTCTTGAAACAAGTAGCAGTTGGGGGTAATCAATATCTAGCTTGAGAATAATTTCCGTTGATCGTGACAGTATGGTAAATTCCCTCTTGTTTAAAGGGAGAAGCTCGTTCTATATCGACGAGATTGTACGGTATGTCAGGCCGTGATCCCCGAAATCTGATATGATTCCGTAGTCAGTGGTTTCTTTAAACTTTTCTTAAGGCAGATGGGTCTTTTAAATCCTAAGCAATACACGGTTTTGATTGCTCGCACAGGAAAAGCACCTGTTACGTTGCTCGTCAGACCGAGGATCATTACACTTTTTGCACTAGCCTCGATCATTACGCCACTTGTATTTCTTGGGTCAAGAATTCATCTATTGCGGCAGAAGAATGAGGCACTAGCGCAAGAAAACTACGCGTTGTCTGAGACGGCAAGTGAAGTTATTCAAGAACTAAAGTCTCTTGATAGTGAAATTACGACCCTGCGCGAGCGTGCAGGATTAAGTGCGCAGGAGAGCACGGATGGGGGCGATGCCGAAACAGATTCACGCGGTGGTGTTTCTGTTCAGGTTGAGACCGCTGAGTTGTTGGCGATCGCCAAGAAAAGAATCCCAGTTCTGTCTAGTCGTTTATATGGTCAGGTGAAGCCTGCGCTTAACGAAACGCTCGATGAAGAAGCAGCGCGAGCAGCTGCGCGTCCAAAAGGTGTGCCAGTTAAGCGAAACTTTCGAATGTCGTCAGAATTTGGTCTTCGAAGAAATCCGTTTGGATGGGGATACGAGTTTCATGACGGGTTAGATTTCACTGGCGCAACTGGAACGCCAATTCATGCGACTGCTCCGGGAGTTGTTGAAAAAGCTGAGTATCAAGGAGGGTATGGGTACCATATCGTGATTGATCACGGATATGGATACAAGACTCTATATGCCCACCTATCAGATATGGCTGTCGATAAGGGTGATTCTATTTCGAAGGATCAGGTGATTGGTGGTTTAGGGAGCACTGGGCGGTCAACGGGGCCTCATCTCCACTATTCGGTTTATCGAAACGGGAACTCGGTTGATCCGGCAGACTATATTGACTAGCTGAAACATGGTATTAACATTAGTCATGAGTGTGGGTATCCGCATCAGATGATTGAGGCGGCTTGTCTTATTCAGCCCGTGATTTGTCTAAGATTTTTTCCTTGAGGAGCTTCACTATGTTTTGGCAAAAGCGACCGGCGTCATTAACGCATATTGCTGATAAGGCAGAGTTTCAGGGTGATATTCATGTCGAAGGCAGTTTTTTGGTCAGCGGCATTGTTCATGGCAACGTAGAAGTTATCGGTGATATGGAAGTTGGGCAGACGGGCCTCGTTGAAGGTCCAGAACTTCATGCCCAAAGTCTAACCATCCACGGGGTTGTGAAATCTCGAATTGTTGTCGATGGTCGCGTTAGCATCAGTCGCACAGGGCGCATCGAGGGAGATGTGACTGCCAAAGAATATGACGTTGCTCCTGGTGCAGTCATTGAAGGGCATTTCTCATCTTTAGGAGCCACGGAAGCAAAGGCACTACCGATGTCGGTTTATCCTGACGTACCTGTACGCAGCAGTGATGCCGAGTTTGTTGCCCGGGAAGATTACCGGAGCTAGGGCAAATTTGGGTTGTTTCGATGACTCAGAGGATCGTTCTCGGGTGCTTCATAGAGGTGGCCTTTAGGTTTTGAGCTCGATCTGCATTTGGATATATTTCACTGCATCTAGACTTGACACAGAAGTATGGTTATGCGCTTCTGCACACTAGTGTTCATTCGTATCAATCCGCATCAAATCAGACCTTTGCATCGATAGGCGTGTCGATCGCAACTCACTACCCCTGCACCCCTGCATGGAATACAGTGGATTTGCGTAAAGCCTGTCGGAATTAGTTTGTTCATGCCTCAGTATAAGGCTGGGTGGCGATCGCGTCACACACCTTATGTTTGCTTAGTTCTGCTGAACTGGTTGTCGCCCAGTTTCTATTCCAAAATATTACCTATGACAGGCTTTATACCCTTAGGTTATAAATAAATCTGGTTAAAAAAATTAGAACGCATGGCTGATCAAACTCTGCTATCACCCAATAAACCAGTTAAATCGAAATCACTTAAGCAGAGTCTGTTTAGTGCTACGTGGACTGTGATATTAGCAACATCTCTTGTTGCTGGCCTGACAGCGATTGGTATTCAGCAGCTAAATGTTAGGGTCGATAAAAGTACTCAAATCAGTTTGCTCTTAACTCGAATGAAAGAGCAGCTGAGTCGGCTGAATTCCCTAGAGTGGGAGGCGATCGCCCAAACAGAAATTGATGATGATTTAGAGGAAGAGTTAATAGAGTATCGCGAGGACACCACCGGCCTGATCGCAGGACTCAAAAGCCTTGATCCTCAAAATGCTCAGTTAGGGATGCTCATCTCCCTGTATCAGGGATACGAAAGCGAAGTTGACAGCACGCTGAACCTAATTGAGCAAGGGACGAGCGACGCTGAGATTGCAACTAAGGTGTTTGAAATAGATGATGTCTATGATGAGCTCTATGCAGAGATTTCAGCTCAGGAAGATCACTACAGCGCTCGAAAGGATCAAACTCAA
>JBCBLF010000364.1:0-3519 GCA_038520475.1 Cyanobacteria bacterium J06627_8 | reverse complement strand
CATTGTGCCGTCATGCACTTCGGTCTCTTCACCCCCCATCACGCCAGCCAAAGCAACGGGTGTATCGTTGGCGGTAATCAACAGGGTCTCGTCTTGAAGCTTACGCTCTTGTCCGTCCAGAGTGGTCAGCGTTTCGTTGGACTTGGCAAATCGAACTCCGAGGGTAAGCGGTTTGTCTCCAATTACTGTTTGGAGGCGATCGCCGTCGAACGCGTGAAGCGGCTGTCCCCATTCCAGCAACACATAGTTGGTGATATCAACGATGTTACTGATGGGCCGAGTGCCTGCAGCTTGCAAACGACGCTGCAACCAGTCAGGCGAGGGCTTGACGTTAACGTTTTCAATCACTGTCCCGATATAGATTGGGCAGGCTGTTGTTTCTGTGATGCCCACTGACAGCTTGGTTTGATCAGCGGTAACTGAAGCGTTTGGTACTTCTGGGAGCTTCAAGGCTTTCCCGGTCAGAGCTGCGACCTCACGGGCAACGCCCACCATACTGAGCGCATCGGCCCGGTTTGCGGTTGATGTTAGATCCAGTACAACATCGTCTAAACCCAAGAGCGGACGAGCGTCTTGTCCGAGTGTGAGATCATCTTGAGAAAAAATATGAATCCCTTCAGATTCTTTTGCGAGCCCCACTTCTGCCAGCGAACAAATCATGCCTTTAGACGGAATCCCTCGCACTTTTCGAGGGCTGATTTTCAAATCAATGGTAGGTAGGTAGGTTCCAACAGTTGCCACCGGAACCAAAATGTCGGCTCGGACGTTCGCTGCTCCACAGACGATAGTAGACGGCTCGTCTTCTCCAATATCAACTGTGCAGAGGCTCAGTTTATCTGCGTTTGGATGCTTTTCACGAGTCAACACTCGACCGACAACAACTCCATTGGCCCATGTGCGCTGGTCCTCAATTTCCTCAACTTCAAAGCCAGCCATTGTGAGGGTATGGGCTAACTCTTCAGGAGTCAGGTCAATATCAACAAAGTCTTGTAGCCAACTGAGTGAAATGCGCATGGTTTGAGTTTGAATTCAGAGAATCGCGATTCTGTCCTTAAAGATTCTATCCTTCAACCTTCTCAACGTGAGACGATTTCGTCTGGGCATTCAAATTTTTCCAATACCTGTCACGTAGCAAGCTTCAACATGGCAGGATTATCGAAAACTTCTACAGCAACAAATGTAAGACCAATAGCGCCATTCGAGATCATAGAAAATACTTGAACACTGATTGGTCTGTGCGGGTTCGTCGGTTTTGTAGGGAATAAAGAAAGAAGGGAAATGGTTTAGCCCAATTGATGAACCGTTCTGCCCCATGCATCTGGATCTATTGATATGCGCGTTCCCATTACTATCAATCTCTATGCCTCATATCACCCGTCAGTTCTGCTCAAAACGTTTCTTGCGATTCCTTGGGTTAACCGGATTGCTTGTTGGAACAATTGGCCTCGGAGCGATCGCCTGCTCACCTGAACCGTCGACATCGTCAAACACAGCGACCACAGGACCACACGGAGAAATTAACCCTGTCAAAGACACGATAATTGGAGAGTGGCAAATTATTCCAGATCCAAATAAGGCTGTTGGCACGATTCCTCGATGGGTATTCACGGGTAACAATCAACTGGTGATTCTCGATTTATCTGGACCAGAGAGTGGAGTGTCTCAGGTTGGGAGTTATGCCATTAACACTGAATCGTCGCCGATGCAGCTCGACATCATCTTTCCAGAGGAAGAGCAGCTTATTTTTACGATTTTTGAGCTGACCAACGAGGCTATTTTGAACGTGCAAAAGAATGAATCTGGATTGCCTCGTCCGACAGTCTTTGACGATAATATTGTGACGCTTCAGAAACTATCAGATTCGACTGAGAGTGTTAGTGCCGTTTCCTCAGTTCCCACAGTGAGTCCTGACGAGACTGTTTATTTGACTGAAAAAGAGTAATCGAGGTAGCTGCTTCAAGTGCAGTACCTCGATTAAGGTCCAACTTTATTACACGAAATCTGCACGATTAATTGCGTTCAGACTCGTATCTTCGATGCGCAGCAGGTTGCTTCTTCCAAGCTTGACTAAGACATCGCCTCGCCTCTCTTGGAAGCTCAGTTGCCCAAAACTAATTCTCACGAGATCAATTTTGTCTCGACCATTTTGAAAATCAGTGATGCGGTCAAATCCACCGTTCCGCTTGAGCGTGATGCGATCGCGTCCTCTTCCAGTTTCAATCACATCTTTTCCTTTTCCGCCATCAAACCGGTCGTTACCCGATCCGCCGAACATGCGGTCGTTCCCTGACCCGGCTATCAGTGTATCGTTGCCCGATTCACCGAGCATTCGATCGTTGCCATTCCCCCCAATCAAGCGATCGCTGCCGCCACCCCCAAACAACTGGTCGTTACCATTCCCCCCAATCAGACGGTCTCTGTTACCAAGACCGATGATAGTGTCATTCCCATCTAATCCATTTAGCGAATCTCTTCTGGGCGTTCCGACTAGACGATTGTCTCCGGATAAATCAATTGTCTGAGTAAGATTGATTGAATAGTTAGTTGTAACTGTGCTGAGGACACGTCCAACTTGAATAAAGTATGTTCCTGCCGATAAACCTGTTGAAAAACTGTTACGTGTTGTTGGTCGTTGAGCAATCGTTTCTCCAGTGTCCAAAACACCATTTCTATTAGAGTCGGTGAAGATAGTGATTGGAGTTGTACTAGTCTCACCGGTAACGACGACTCCCAGATTGCTGTCTTGAGTCAGATTAAATCGGTAGACATCGAGTTCGTCGAGGTCTCCCACGTGATCCCTCAATGTTCTGCTTCCTACAAGTTCTCCTAGATTCAGAGCTTGAAATGTACTGCTCCCCGGATCAGGAAAAACATTTCCTGGTTTTGGAGTTCCAGTAATTCGCAGTGAATAGGGTTCTGCCAGAGCAGCATTGGTTTCTAGCTGGATGAAGTACGACCCTCGCGGGAGCGGTTCAAATAAGGTCTCTGTTCGTCCAAAACGGGTGTTGACAACTTCTCCTGTATCCACAATCCCATTTCCGTTGATATCAGAAATGATGCTGGCTCTTAACGAAAATCCATTGAATGAAAGGCTGACATCACTATTTTGAGTCAGGGTAAATCGATAAAAAGCAATGCGATCGCCGCCAAAGCCTTCAAACGTGTCTGAGATATTAATGGGCTGAGAAAGAACGCCCAAATTATTCGCAGTCGCCAGTGTATTGTCGTTAGGTGAAGCCATCGTGTTTATCACTAAGGTGGTGGAAAAGGAAGACTTAGATAGACCAGCCAGTATTAAAGCTCAACAGCTCTTATCCATTAGCCGGTAGACATTATGGCAACACTCAGGAGTTACAGGTATGAATTCTGCTGAATTTATATAACCTTTAAGTTCGTGTTAGTTTTTATACTGCTTCGTTTCACGGACGACTCAGTTTTGATCACTTTACGCTAGTGGACAATTTTGTAATTGGAGCACAATTAGCACCCTACTCTTCCATATGCAGTGTCTTTGAAGGT
>JBCBLF010000363.1:0-3529 GCA_038520475.1 Cyanobacteria bacterium J06627_8 | reverse complement strand
CGCTGATAGTGAAGATGCATAAGAAGAGCCTGAACTAAATCAGTCGTTTAACAAAATCACGAATGAGCAATAAGATGAAGACGGAAACTTGATCTGGCGTATGGTTTAAGAGCAAGCCATCTATAGCCAAGATCAGCAAACAGCGGTGATTGAAAATCCGTCTGGTGAATTCTTCCAAGATGATGAAGCGACTCTCATGATCGAGGCTGAGCGGGGTGAAGTTCGCGATGACGGTGCGCAAATCTTTCTAACCGGTAATGTTGTTGCAACGGATATTGAGACGGGCTCCATTGTTAGAGGGGATGAGCTGGAGTGGAAAACCGGCCAAGACGTTATCGTTGTTCGCAACAACATTATTGGCGTCCATCCAGACTTTACAATCGCAGCGAACCGAGCACGAGTTTCAATTGCTGAGCAACGCGTTGAAGTTATTGGTAATGTCGCAGCGGTTTCAGCTGATGAAGATATCCAGATTGAAGGCGCTGAGATTACGTGGTTGATTGATGACGATTTGCTTGTGAGCGATCGCCCAATTCAGTTTCGGCAACTTGATGGAGAAGAAATCACAGCTCGGGCACAGGGGGAGCGGGCCGAATTTGACCTCGCGACTGAGGTTGCGCTTCTTGAAGAGAATGGTCGGGTTGCATTGAGAGACCCAGAAATGCGTGTGACGGGAGATTCACTTCAATGGAATCTCGTCGATAACATAGTTGTTGCAAGTGAACCCCTGCGGGTTGTGTATCGTCAGACGAATGACCAAACGGTTACTCTACGAGCGAATCGTGGAACTGGAGACCTGAACACGCAGACGTTTTCGATGGCCGGTAATGTGGTGGTTAACGCGCAACAAAATCAATCTCAGTTGAACTCGAATCAGCTTGTCTGGAACGTCGAGACCGATGATTTTGTTGCCGAAGGTGACGTGGTCTATCGGCAATCCGATCCAGATGCAAATTTGCAGGGCAATCGAGCCGAAGGCAAGCTCAGTGGTGGAACCTCGGTTGAAACAATTGTAGTGACAGGCAATCAAGTGATCACTGAGTTTGTTCCAGAACAATCCAACTAATGTTCCGGCTTCCCCCCTTGATGCGCTGCTTAATTCATCAACCATTTGGGAAAGCGGCATAAAGCTTAAAGGTTTGATAAACACTGCAGCGCAAAGCATGGTTCTACGGACTCAAAGCATTTAATGTTGAGTAGATATACGCGCTAGCGTTTATTTAAAGAGCTGCGCCTAATATTTGAAGGCAATTGGGTTGGCGATCGCTCAGCGATAGGTAATTACCCGATGAAGGCAGCACTATGGTTAAATCATTTACGATAAATGAGAGGGACAATAATGAGTGATAGTCAACGTGGCGTAACCATTTGGTTCACAGGTCTAAGCGGCTCCGGCAAAACAACAATTCGCATGGCGCTTGAACAGAAGCTAAGAGACCGAGGACTGAAGGTTGAAGTTCTGGACGGTGACATTGTTCGTCAGAACCTAACGAAAGGGTTGGGTTTCAGCAAAGAAGACCGGGACGAAAACATCCGCCGCATTGGTTTTGTTTCTAACCTGCTGACTCGCAATGGCGTCATTGTTATGGTGTCAGCGATTTCTCCATACCGTGCCGTGCGCGACGAAGTCCGTGAGCGTATTGGAGACTTTATTGAGGTGTATGCGAATGCGCCACTAGAAGTTTGTGAAGAACGCGACGTAAAAGGTCTCTACAAGAAAGCGCGGAGTGGTGAGATTAAGCAGTTCACTGGAATTAGCGATCCCTACGAAGCTCCCTTGAACCCAGAAGTTGAGTGCCGAACTGATCTCGAATCTCTGGAAGAGAGCACTGAGAAAGTTCTCAAGAAACTCGAAGAAATGGGTTATGTGCCTGTTTTAGCAAACGCGTAGTGAAAGACTGAGAGCGTGCTTCCATCCCCAGGTGTTTGAAAGATACGCTCTCACGTCTGGGCATGGGGCTGGCGTTGGCCTTCAGGCTGTTCAAGTAACGCTGTGACAATCATCAGCTAAATAGGGCTGATGCCACGACTTGGTAAGTTAAATTTTTCTGAGAAGAGATTTTGGGCGCGTTGCGCGCCCAAAATCTCTTTTTTGTGGATTCGAGAAGGTTGCCAAGTTGTGTGATGAAGATTGTCGAGACGTCTCAAACTGAGTCAGTCATACTCGGACAAGTGACTCAACACGCCTCGCAAGGTCAGCGCCCTAACGGAGGCTCTGACCTTTCATTTTTCGTACTAGCGTTCAGATTTTCATGTTGAACCGTCTGTCCAGTTGTATGGTCGTCGCCAGTTTCATTAGGACAAGACGGTTAGCCATTTGGCGATGCGCCAAGGACCCGACAACACTTGTTATCCTACTAAAGCTACATATGCACACATAGCGATGTCGTGGTCAATCGGACGGTTGACGTTGAGCAGCGCGTAATTTTGCAGAGCGAGCACGTGAGTTCTCGGAAATTTCATCCGGTGATGCAACGAGAGGTTTTTTAGTAATGACCTGCAAAGATGGATGCTCGCGAAACGCAAACTTGACGATGCGATCTTCTAGGCTGTGAAAGCTGATAATCACAAGTCGTCCATTTGAGGACAGCCAATCTGGCGATCGCTCCAGAAAAGATTGGAGTACCTCTAGTTCTCGATTGACAGCGATGCGCAAGGCCTGAAATGTTCGGGTCGCCGGATGAATGCGGCCACGTTGATAGGAGTTAGGAACGGCTTTCCAGATGACTTGAGATAGCTCAGCGGTTGTTGAGAGCGGACGCGATCGCACGATAGCGCGAGCAATCCGTCGAGACAGGCGCTCTTCACCGTATTGATAAATCAGATTGGCGAGTTCAGTTTCATCCGTGTGATTGATGAGATCAGCCGCAGACTGCACTTGGTGCTGATTCATTCTCATGTCGAGCGGTGCATCATGACGAAAACTGAACCCTCGATCGGCCTGATCAAACTGCACCGAACTCACACCTAAGTCCGCTAAGATTCCATCAAACTGTTGTGGACCCGGGTCATAGTCTGCGAAATTTCCGTGCCAAAATTGAACTCGATTGCCATATTTAGCCAGGTGATGTTGAGCTGCGGCGATCGCCTGTGGGTCTTGGTCAAGTGCAGTAACCGTTATGTCGGAATGAGTGCTGAGAATTGCTGATGAGTGTCCGCCTCCCCCAACCGTTGCATCAAGATAACAGCCGCCTGGTTTGAGGTCCAGATGGGCGATCGCCTCCTTCAGCAAAACGGGAATATGGTGGAATGGTAGGGCCTCAGGTTGATTCTCGTTTGCCACAGTAAAGGTTTCTCTCATTGAAAGCTGCGCTGTCTTTAATGGTTAGGCTCGAAGCTGTTAGGTTCGAAAAGAAGGATAGAAATTATCCTCACATCTATTCCGCAGCATAAAGATCGCTTACCATTATCCTTCTATTCGGCTCAATACCATTGCCTGCAATGGATGTACTAATACCTTTATAAAACCCGCCTGAAGAGAGGGTTTTATAAAAACAAATCATTCATCGATTCTTGGAATCGGTGAATG
>JBCBLF010000362.1:0-3550 GCA_038520475.1 Cyanobacteria bacterium J06627_8 | reverse complement strand
GTGTAGATGTCCATGTCTTCAAGAGATCGATCAAGAAACATGGCACTGTAAAACCCAGGGGCGTGATGTCCAACCTCTGTGATGATGTTTTTGTGGCCTAACATGACGAGTGCGGCATAGGCCTCTGCCTGACTCGCAAAACCACCGGGGTGACCAGATGATTTACTAGCCGTCACCTGAAGAACGAGATAGCGCAAGGCATCGGCATAAAGCTGCGTTTGAAAGGCAGCAGCAGGATCAGACGGGTCAGCGATCGCCGTTGCTCCCTCAGCAATGACTGGAACGGTGCCATATTCATCAAAACCATTAGGAGCTTGACCGAAATATTGAATACCCTCACAAAAAGTTGGAGCCTGGGTTACAGCCGTCATGGATCTAAATACCTCTTATTTTGCTGTCGATGAGTTGGTGCAAATCGATCGTCACTGCGCATAGTTACTGATCGTAAAATACAGTCCCATGCATCACATCCTACCGTTTGATGAAACCATTCAAAATTGGTCAAGCACTAGGATAACGATTGATGAGCTGCGAGGACGAAGAATTTGGACAATATGCTCTGTAAATGTTGCAAACGTTACTGGCTAAATGCTTTGCCTTTAGGGGTGTTCTAAAACCGCATAGTGAGTTTCTCGGATTAGAAAACCAGGTACCGATACAAATCACGTGAATGTCCGGTTATCGATAACACTCATCCAAATTAATTTGGGAGGTGATGAGTATTCCAAATGAATATCAGGTGTCATGCTCTCATGTAATTTCTTGAAATGGTTGCACTAAGCGAATTTGTAGAGCTCGTCCACCAAACAAGTTCTACATAATTCAAACCGTGCGCCAATTCTTCGAATTGGTATCACGCCTTTCGCGAAGAAGAAGGCCAAGTTTGTGTCTTCTTGAAGAAGGGATAGCATGCCTAAAAATCCATTTCATTGATTATTTTGTTAGCAATCAGTCAGAGCCCGCATCACGATTAATAGGGAAATTTCACAAGTCAGAAAAATAACTGAGCTGATGCGATGGTTGGCATTCTACACTGCAGTGCTTGCTTCACAAGATAGAAGCAGGGTTAGGCTATTGCCTGCTGATCGAGTGAACATGTAGCCCCAGCGCTATGGAGCAGATCTAACGAATCGGACTATCGGTAACCAGCTATGCTAAATGCGCGCGATTTTCTTGCATCATCAGAAAAATCTGAACCGACGACTATCATTGATGATGGATTAGAACAAAAGCTTAATCTCTACCAGGTGTTTCTCCGGTTGTATGAGCATAATCGGAGTTTACTAGACGAAATTTTAGAGCTGGGTGCTCCTTCGATGAAAGGTAGTGCTGCATATTCGTCTACTAACCTGTATGTTCTTGGTTTGTTGCTCAACGGGCGAGTCGGAATTGCAACGAATATTGCCAAAGGTGAAACTCGGACGATTTTCCAACCCCAAAATATTTGGACTCTTGGACGCGATCGCCGTCGGTCCATCATTTCTACAACTGATGATCGATTATCGCGCTGTCATGCAGCAATTGTGTATCAACGGCAGGAACGAGAGTTCTATCTTGTCGATTTCGAGAGCACCAACGGCTCGTTTATCAATGGTGAACAAATTCGAAAAGAACAGCGGATCAAAGATGGTGATCGCATTCGTTTAGGGAGCCTTAGTTTTACCTTTTTTACCTGTGCATCAATCTATCAAGCCAATCGTGTTCCAGATCAATATGTCAATGACATTTCCAAGGCTTTTGCAGATAGCAGTGGGCATCAGACAGATCAAAATTCGTTAGGCGACGAGCAGTCGAATCGATGGCCCCATCGCTGTAATGACGCCAGCAAGCATCACAACGATAGTGAGTGCCTAGCCGAGGAGATACCGATCGATGCCTTAGATGAGACATCGATGTTTTTGCGTCCCTAGCATCATTTTTTGTGCAAGTTTTGGCTACATTAGGCAACAAAATAAATCAGCTGCTCATCGGGTTTTGCTGTTGGGTCTAAGACCTCAATGTCGTTTGATTTCATAAGGTCCTGGATGACAAGGTCAATGTGCTCGGGCGATCGCTCTGGAAATTGATCCATAATCGCTTGAACAACGATTTGGTATCCCAACAACTGATGGGTTTTGACCAAATCGAGGAGAAATTCACGCACAGGCTGCAATTCGTGTTTTAACTGAGACTTAGAGAGTTGTTTCGTGCGAGACCGTGGCGATCGCCCTGACACAATACTCAGTTCCTGCAATAGCCGACAGGAGTGGAGTACTTTTGATTTCAGTGTCAACTGCTCCAGATCACTGAGCGCAGCTACTTGACCTGCAATGACAAGCTCACCCGCATAGGCTGCGTTAACGAGGCTGTGATAGGTGGCTAGGTCGTGAACCGATGCCAAATCGGGTCGAATTCGTTGATGAGGCTGGCCATCAAAGATTTGTTCGTGCATCATGTATCCTTTACGGCCAGGCTGACCAATACCTTCGCCTCGAATCAAAAACAAGGTATCGCATAGGCCCAGCTCGACCACGCGGCGACACGCGTTCATCACATGATAAAACGTCGTCATGTTGGCATCTTCATTCCACACAATGCCGATGCGCCCTGGTGTTCTGGGGCGTTGGTAACTTAAGGAATGACTTGCGTAGGTTTGGCTAGGTAGGAGTCGCGTGCGAGCATCTTTCATCGAGAAGACCGCAAGCACCTCAAGCAACATTTGAACGAGTTCCGGGGCCGCCAACTGCCGAATTCGAGAAATGCGCTGTTGGGTTTGGCCACGTTCTTTTCTCCACAACAGGCGGAACGTCGCGATCGCCTCGTCAAATGACTGCTCGTTGGTGCTTGAGTTCGTTTGAGTGGGAACTGCACTATCATCTGTACCCGCTTGGAGGCGATCGCCATCTAAACGCAATGATTGAGGGGCTTGGCCGGTTTTATAACTCTGAAGCAATCGCCGACCCAACTCCAAGACATTCCTCGGAAAGGTCTTTCCTCCTGGAAACTTCTCTGCAAGGACAGCGGTGGAAAACGGGAAGATCGGGGACTCGGGTTGAGGAACAGCTTGCCGATGTAGGGGAGCCAGTCGACTCATCCACAGTGATTCTGCCTGGGATAACGGAATTGGACGTAGAGCGAGTTGATGATCAATTCGGGCATGATCGGCTGGCTGTACCCTCGACATGTTTCCACGAAGGGTGTTGGTAATAATGCTGATGATGACGCAAAAGTTCTTAAGCCCTTGATTGTGAATACTTGAATTGACAGTGTAGAGAGCCTGCAAGTCAATTAATCCATCCGAGGTACGTGCAATGTTATCCAACTGATCAAAACAGAGGACGATTGGTTGAGTTTCAATGGCGATGCGCCCAACGTTCGCCAATATTTTTTGGGCAGCATCTTCTGAATCAATGGATTGCTTTACCTTAAGGAGCGCTAAGCTTTCGTCATCGAGATCATCACCTCGAAGCCATTCGCAAGCAGTTGAATAGCGTTCTGGATTGAGCAGATCATAGAGAACACCGAAGAATTCGGTTGCGTTAAAAATGCCTGACGGATAAGCAGATTTAAG
>JBCBLF010000361.1:0-3650 GCA_038520475.1 Cyanobacteria bacterium J06627_8 | reverse complement strand
TAAATACGAAAATAAAGAACTATATGCAGTGCTTCCTGGTACCTTGCCCAAATTGAAGTGTGGCGGTTATCCGAACTGTGCTGAAATCTTACAAAGCGATAGATTGTAAACATATTTTAATAATTTGTAACACTTTCCAGTTTTGAGCTGTTCTCCAGGTTTGCCTTTTTGCGTCCTCGAAGGTGAATCCAGAACCGAAAATTTGGGTTTGGAGAGAGACAACATTGCTCACGAACGCAGTTTTTAAGCCGTCGCCAGTTTCGTTAGGACAAGACGGCGAGCCATTTGGCGATACGCGTAGGAACCGAATGATACTCAGTGTTCTAGCCTAAATGGCTAAAGCTATAGTTCCTCAAAATACTTTATCTCTACTGCAATTTTTCTCATCGATAGAAGGAATCATCAATGTTTGAATCGTTTACTGACAAATCAATCGCAGCCATCATGATTGCCCAACAAGAAGCTCGTAACTTACGGCAACAATATGTTGGTTCAGAGCTCATGCTTGCAGGATTAATGGGCTTAGGCGAGGGTATTGCTGCAGAAGCACTCAAAAAACTTGGATTAACCTTTCCAGTCGTAATGGATGAAATTGAAAACAGGCTTGGACGGGGAACAGGATCTGTCGCACTTGAGATTCCCTTTACTCCAATGATGAAACAAGTGTTCGAACAAGCCGTTCAGGAAGCTCGCCAACTCAGCCAAACCGATGTGGCACCGGAGCACCTATTGCTGGCGATCGCCGCCAATGAAGATGACGCAACAACTCGCATTCTTCATAAACTTTCCATTGACCCAACAGAGGTTCGTCAGCAAGTCATCCAATTAATAGACGAAAAAGTTGCTGCTCCTGTAGGGAACGGTGGTCAACAAACTGAACGGTCCAATGGAAAGGCGCTTGAGGAGTTTACAACTGATCTGACGCTACTTGCAGCAGCGGGCAACATCGACCCAGTTGTAGGACGGGAGAATGAAATCGAACGCGTTGTACAAATCCTGGGACGACGCAGCAAGAATAATCCAATTTTAATTGGTGAACCGGGTGTCGGTAAGACGGCGATCGCTGAAGGTCTGGCCCAGCGAATTGTTGATCACAACGTTCCAGAACAATTAATGGATCGTCGAGTGCTTAGCCTAGATATGGGTGCTCTTGTAGCTGGAACCCGCTTTCGAGGAGATTTTGAGGAGCGCTTAACTCAAATCATTGCTGAGGTGAAAGCGGCTAACAATATCATTCTAGTCATCGATGAGGCTCATACACTGGTCAGTGCTGGAGGCATAGAAGGCGGCATGGATGCAGCCAACTTACTCAAACCTGCATTAGCTCGTGGAGAACTGCAATGCATTGGTGCGACCACCTTAGATGAATATCGCCAGTACATTGAGAAAGACGCAGCCTTGGCAAGGCGATTCCAACTGGTTATGGTCGATGAACCAAACGTGGAGCAGACCATCCAGATTCTCATAGGGGTGCGAGGACGTTATGAGCAACACCATCGACTCACTATCTCTGACGCGGCCTTAGAAGCTGCAGCGAAATTATCTGATCGTTACATCAGCGATCGGCACTTGCCAGACAAAGCGATTGATTTAATTGACGAAGCTGGCTCTCGTGTTCGACTGCAACATCCTCAGCAGGTACGATCAAAGGAACTCAAACAGCAACTGCGTCATATTTCAAAAGAGAAAGCGATAGCTGTACAAGCACACGATTTCGACCAGGCTGGCAAGCTACGCGATCAAGAAATAGAACTTGAACACCAACTTCTTTAACAGAACATACAGATACCATCATCAGTTTCAGTAGGGGTAGACGATATTGCTCATGTTGTGACCAGTTGGACTGGGGTACCTGTGACTCAGGTCACTGCATTAGAATCAGCCAATTTGATGAAGTTGGAGGAGACTCTGGGTCAACGCGTGATTGGACAGGAGGCAGCAGTGAAAGCAGTCTCACGCGCTGTCCGTCGCGCCAGAGTTGGCTTAAAGAACCCAAATCGTCCTATTGCCAGCTTTATCTTCTGCGGCCCGACTGGAGTTGGGAAGACAGAATTAACAAAGGCCCTGGCAGCGAGTGTCTTCGACTCAGAAGATGCCATGATTCGTCTGGACATGTCTGAATACATGGAACGCCAATCTGTCGCTAAACTCGTCGGTTCTCCTCCGGGATATGTTGGGTATGGAGAAGGTGGGCAATTAACCGAAGCAGTGCGTCGTAATCCTTATACAGTTCTATTGCTTGATGAAATTGAGAAGGCCCACCCAGATGTCTTTAATCTACTGCTTCAACTTTTAGAAGATGGCCGGTTAACGGATTCTCAAGGTCGGGTAGTAGATTTCAAAAATACCTTGATTATCATGACGTCTAATGTCGGTTCTCAAGTCATTCAGAAGCAAAGCAGCAGTTTTGGATTCTCAATTACTGATGAAGAGGTTCATGCTGACAGTGAGGCGCATCAACAGACTCGTATGCAAGTAACGATGGCATTGAAGCTATTGTTCAGGCCTGAGCTTCTCAACCGTTTGGATGACATCATTGTGTTCCATCAACTTAATCGTGACGAAGTATCAAAAATTGCTGACATCTTACTCAAAGATGTTGCTAATCGCCTGAGCGAGCAATCGATTCAATTTGAGGTTACTAAAGCTTTTAAGGAAAGGCTAGTTACTGAAGGCTATGACCCTAGTTACGGAGCCCGACCACTTCGAAGAGCCATTTCACGCTTGGTAGAAGACAATCTTGCAGAAGCAATGTTGGCTGGACGCATTCAAGCAGGGGATACAGCAGTGTTGGACATTGATGATGACGCTCAGATTCGGGTGCTGCCAAAGCCTGTTTTAGCCTTAGCGAATATAGCTTGAGCCATTTAGGCTAGGACATCCAGTATGATTTGGGTACCTAGTCAATAGCCAAACTGGCTATGGCTATCCGGTGAATTTATTGGATGACAACAATCAACCAGAGGTTGATTGTTGTTCCTTTACCAAGAAACAACCCCATTTTCATCGAAAAAGCCTCCACTGGGGCCATCTTCCGGTAGCATTGCTAATTCAACAATAATACGCGCGCCCTGATCTACTGTCCTGGGCGCTTTATCTGACCCTAAATCGGTTTTTACCCAACCTGGGCAAGCTGAATTGATTTTGACTGATGTATCAGATAACTCTTTGGCAAACTGAACGGTCAATGCATTGAGCGCCGTCTTTGACGAGTTATAGCCCAACGTGGTGACCTCATAGTAATTGACTCCCGCTTCAATTGCTCCGTCAGGGAACCTAGCGTTGAGGGCGTATTCACAATGCGTCCTCCGGTCGATTTTTTGAGCAGGGGTATAAATTCTCGGGTGATGGTAAAACCTCCAAATATATTGGCCTCATAAATTTGCTTCAGCAGATCCAGGGAAAGCTGGTCAGAGGAAAAGATTTGGTGTGAAGATTCTGGATTAATTCCTGCGTTGTTGCATAAGATATCAAGTCTGCTGTGCTGCTCGGTCACAGTTTGGGCAGAAGTTTTGACGCTTTCTTCGTCGGTGACATCAATAGCCAGAAATTCAGCATGGAATAGCGGCTGTCAGTAACTCAAATGGTCCTTTTGCCTCACAGACGTGGGCATGGTCATGCAGAGCCAGAAATAATGAACCTAGCCCGAA
>JBCBLF010000360.1:0-3655 GCA_038520475.1 Cyanobacteria bacterium J06627_8 | reverse complement strand
CCTGGTATGACAACGAGTGGGGCTACTCTTGTCATACCAGGACACGACTTTAAAGAAGTTAGAATTCAACTCCATGCCAGCTCCAGCATCAAATGTGCTGGAGTGTGGATCAGAGGTGAAGTCTGTTGAAACAACGGGCTCATCGGTATACCCCAAGATGCCTCTCATTGCCCCTTCAGAAGCCGCCTTCATCGCCGCACAAATGTCGTCATAGCTGGTGGCTTTTTCTGTCTTAAAGGTTAAGTCAACAACCGAGACATCAGGCGTTGGAACGCGGAAGGCCATCCCGGTCAACTTACCTTTCAGTTCTGGCAGCACAAGTGTGACTGCCTTTGCCGCACCCGTTGATGCAGGAATAATGTTTTGTCCTGCTCCTCGACCACCGCGCATGTCTTTTTTACTTGGGCCATCCACAGTTGGTTGAGTCGCTGTCGACGCATGAACAGTCGTCATCAGTCCTTCTGCTAAGCCAAAGTTATCTTGAATGACCTTCGCAATTGGAGCTAGGCAATTCGTTGTACAGCTTGCATTAGAAACAATGAAGTCTGTGTCGGGGTTATAGGTTTCGTGATTCACCCCAATCAACAACGTAGAAATAGTTTCAGGGTCTTTGGTTGGTGCTGACAAAATAACTCGCTTGGCACCCGCATCTAAATGCTGCTTAGCGCCATCATATTTCGTAAACAATCCTGTTGATTCAACAACGTAGTCTGCGCCCAAATCCTTCCAAGGTAATTCAGCAGGATTGCGAACAGACATTGTGGGAATGAATTTACCATCGACCTCAATGCCGTTTTCTTTTGCTTCAACCGTTCCTGGGTAGCGCCCGTGAGTGGAGTCATACTTCAAAAGATATGCCAGGTTCTTTGCAGGAACCAAGTCGTTAATGCCAACAAATTCAATCGTGGGATTTTTGATCGCAGCCCGGAATACCAATCGGCCAATACGACCAAAGCCGTTGATGCCTACTTTCAAAGTTGCCATAACGTAAGAATTTCCTTTGTAGTGGTTTGCAAAGGTCGAATAGGTTTTAGGCACATAGACCTAAAATTTTCTGCTTTGCACACCATGAAATCATGGGAGTCTGGAATGGTGATGATCCCTTTCCTTTTCCTTCAAAGTTGCGGCGTTGATTGTTGAAGAAGTGTAAACGGAATACGGGCAATAGTGCGATTTGAGTCATGCGTAGCAGCGAACGCAGCGCACAGCTGCCGTAGGGACGAATAATCTGTAGGAGCGCAGGCCGTTCATTCCTACAGATTATTCGTTCATTTTCCTAAGGTAACGAGGTTTACAGGGCGATCCAAAACAGACGTGGCCAGCAGGCATGTCGGCAAATACGCTGCTGCGAGCCCCAATCACAGCATTCGCCCCAATCGTGACACCTGGTGCAACAAAACAATCCGTTGCCACCCATGCTCCATTGCCAATGCGAATCGGGTCAACCTGCAATCGAAAAGCTACATCGTGAATGTCGTGACTCCCAGTACAGAGGTAGGACTTTTGTGACACGACACAGTGAGCGCCGATGCGAATCTGTTCGAGGCTATAGAACACCACATCGTCGCCAATCCAGCTATAATCACCAATTTCTACCTTCCACGGGTACGTGAATCGCGCCGTTGGGCGAATCAGTACGCTGCAACCAATTTTTGCGCCAAAGAGTCGCAATAGCGCAACTCGAATACTATTGGCATTGTGCAAGGTCATTGGAAAAATGATGGCTTGCAGCAACCACCACAACATGACGACAACCGTCGAGCGTCCCCGTTGAAATCCAGCCTGGTCGTACTGACGTAAATCCACCCAAGGTTCTGGCTCTGATGATTCAGGAGGAGTAGAGATTGACTGCTGTGAAGATACTGATTGTGAAGGAAGGGGTTCCTGCGGGGCGGGCATTGGAGCTGACGTCATGACACACATCCAGATGAATCAGTTAACTCAACATGAATCATTCCACTGCACCAAAGTCGCCTTGCTTAACCTCATGTCTGATGCAGCAGACCGTTGAATCTTAGACATCTGCTTGAGGTATGGGGGTTCCAGATGGCGATGCTGATGAAGAGGCAGCCGGTTGCGAGACATTGAGCTGGCCGCCAAATTGCTTGAGTTCAAACAACTTGACACCAATCTGATACTCATACTGACTGAGCAGTCGACCATAGATATATCCTGCCCGTCCGTCCAAAAATCCGAGACGAAACACATAAAACAGCAAAAATCGCAGCATGGGCTTGAATGGCAAACGAACCCAAATGCGCTTTAGGAATCGCTTACGTTGAACAGCATCCCCAAACAAATTTGCTCCAATAGTGCGATCGCCGCCCATGCCAGTCAGCAGATTGTAGTAAACTCTGGCCTCCCAATTAGAATACCGATTGTGGCGAGCAATCCAATGAAATAGATCGCGGAAATCTTCATGCAGCATATCGTTTTTGAGATAGCCCACATGGCCAGTCATTACGACATGCTCGTGCACTTCGTTATCTCCGGTATTGGGCACATCCTCAGTGTTTAAGTTTTCGTAGCGGCCTTTGGCATGGCGAAACAGCCGCAGATTCCAGTCAGGATATTTGCCCCCATGGCGAATCCACTTGCCAAGGAAAAAGACGCGGCGATTGAGGTAGTAGCCAACGTAATCAGGATTCTGAATGGCGATCGCCATTTCATCCCATAGTTCATAAGGGATGCGTTCATCACAATCAACAATCAGCACCCACTCATTACGAAACGGCAAGGTGTCTAGAGACCAGTTTTTCTTCTTCGGCCAGCGTCCGTTGAAGTGAAATTGCACAACGTTCGCACCGAACTGTTCTGCAATTTTGATCGATTGATCGTCACTTTGGGAATCGACAACAAAGATCTCATCTGCCCGTGCCACGCTCTTTAGACAAGCCGGAAGATTTTGCTCTTCATTCTTTGCAGGAATCAGAACCGAAATTGGAATTTTGGCAGAGTGCTCAATCATGGTCATAAGAAAGATGGATGAACGAATGGCAACAGTGTTCGATGAATGCTAAATGGGGGTTGACTACATCACACAATAAGAAAAAGATTCGTTTTGGATCGAGAGCCGATTCATGGGGACATTGCTGTCATCTCATTAGTGCGTCGTCCCATCACGTCTAGGAGATATCGCCCAAATAACTGAAGTAGAAAACATACGATGTCCACATCTAGCTAGATTTCGTGAACAACCCTTTGAGCGTCGCGAGAAGATAGCCGATTTGTCCGTAGGCATAGACAAGATTATCGAAACGCAGTGCAGGGTCTCCGATATGCCGAATGGAGCGATATAGTCCTCTCAGTAGTCGCTCAGTCCCGCATTGGATTTGGTTGATACCTTGCCGACCCGCCAACTGCTCTCGATAGTATTCGCTCATTCCCTGCCACCAGCTGCGCTTAAGAAACCATGATTGATGCAAGCGCTCAGGGGCTACGTTGTGGGAGACCAACGCATCTGGCAGGTAGGCGACACACCATCCTGATTCAAGCGCCCGCTCAGTCATGCGCAGTTCTTCATTGGACATGAGCCGGTTCCCAACACGCCCAAGTTGATGGTCGAATCCACCAACCTCTTCCCAAAATGACCGCCGTATTGAGTAATTCAGTCCTCGAGGGGTCTGGCCTGGATGTTGGATAAACGTCACATCAT
>JBCBLF010000035.1:0-26985 GCA_038520475.1 Cyanobacteria bacterium J06627_8 | reverse complement strand
CAACCCAGCCATACATCCGAGTCGTACCAGGCGCTTTGCCAACTTTTCGAATCTCGACATACTCATGCCAAAGGTCTCTTAAGCTGATGAAAGAAGCCGAGAGAGTTGCAACATCTTCAACAGTGGATAGTCCTGCTTGGGCTTTGTATTTGCGGTACGTTGGATCAAATTCACCGTAATCAATGTCTTTTTCAGCTTGAAAGACAATCTCTTGAGCTTTTACACGATTTGCAGGTGTTTCGGGCATCTCAAGAGCGATAAAATGTCACTTCCCTCCATAGGAAAAACCTATCCTTAGACGACCATGATCACTTCTGTATTGAATGGTTCTACTTTTTGATCGGCGACTGGGGCGTCTTGAAGAGGGTTTTGATTTGGAAGAATTTTTGGAAAACATGGTCTGTAGTCAGAACATCTGATCTCTGATGCCATCCTACCCTGGAGATTTTCGATCACACTTACGATCACACTTTGAGCCCCAAACTTGACTAATGCTGTCTCAAATTATCCAAGCAACTTTTTGTAAAGCACGCAAAAAAAATGAACCGCAAGAGCCCTAGCCCTTGCGGTTCATTAATTAATAAGGTCTTTCAACGAAGCTGGTGACAAGATTCGAACTTGCGACCGGCTGATTACAAATCAGCTGCTCTACCAGCTGAGCTACACCAGCGCCCAGAAGCTAATCATAACAAATTGAGGGAGCATTTAGGCAAGGTTCAGAAGAAAAATTGAAAATCGTAGGAGATTGTCCCGAGAATAGTGCTGCGATTTGCACGCTGACATCCTAAGCAGGCCCAGGTCTGTCTTCAGGCACGAAGTTTAGACATTGCCTAGAGCTCCTCGCTGATGAACTACCGTATTTTTCAAAGTCAGTGAATGTCCCCTACAGGCTACGTTTCACTTCTTCAAGGATACCGGCTAGGTCACTTACACCAGCTGATGGAACAAGCTCTGAAAGAGGAAGCTCGCGCTTTCCGCCGCCCAGCTTAACTGACAGCTGCCCGAGAACAGTTTGAATCTCTGATTCATCAACCGTATCGTTTTCCAATAGTGGATACAGATGTTCAGCAAGTGAGGTATGGAGTTTTGCTTCTTTTAGAAAAAGATGCCAATTTGCAACATCAATGTAAATGTTTTCTCCAATCTCGGTTGCCAGCGCATTGATCGCCTTCCCTGGTGACGCATAACTCATGGATGTCTATCCTCCATATCGTCTATACGCGGATTGTATCGAAACTTTCTAGCGTGTTGCTCTAACAAAAGTCGATTTTCTGATCAAATTTGCTTAATCTCCTCAACAATAAGGTTCTGGCACTGCACGCAGCAATCCCATCATGAATTCACAGGATAAGCCTGCCACCCTTCTTACCGCCTAAATTTTGCTCTGTGGGGCATACGACTTTAAGAACCTCAAAATTGATACAGCTTCCCTTCAATCCACAGTCCGATTGGAGTGGAGTTTCCTGTGTTCAGTGCACTGACTTCGACCAAGTAAGATTGGCGATCGCCAGACCGTTGAGCTTGCCGAATACGTCCATTGATGTCGTCCCGTTCAGCTTCAGGGATGAAGTATCGTTCTAAGCCATAATCCACCCGATGGCCGTAATAGAACCCTTTCAGAACGGCTTCATTTTCTCCTAGATCGGCAGGATAGGCCGTATACACCCGCTTTGGAGTCCAAGGTGCAGGTTGTGCATCAGGATCTTGCGTAGCTTCTGGTAATGATGGCGCACTCAACACCACATAAATGGGGACTGGGGGAGACAAATAAAGTGGGTTTGCGGGGTCATCCGTTGGCGGTTCAATCTCATCCCAACCTGGCAGTGGCTTTAGTGTGTCAATCTGCGAAATGTCATACTGCAACGTGACATAGTATCCCTGAAAAAGGTTGTAAGGATCGACAGGCACCGTTTGAAGAACAACGGGGGTTCCAGTCATCCGCGCATAGAGGGACTGAATTGGAATCATTAATACAAGCAATACTTGGAGCGTGAGAGGTAGCCAAAACCGCCATGCCGAAAGATGGCGATCGCCACTCTGAGAGGATGAAGTTGTCATCGGTTTCTCCCAATATTGTTCAACGGTAAAGGTGCAGATGGTTCTACGTTGAGTGAGCGAACATAGCGCTCAAACCAAAGCCCTATCACGATGACCCCAACACCACACAAGAGGAACGTGAAGGACTTGAGCAACAATCCGGTTTCATATTCAAAGACACGACTGATAATTTGTAGAATGAGAAGGATAAGACCAAACCAAAACTGTCGACGACGGCCATCGGTCAAGCCTTCTCGCATCAGCCCCACAGCAATTAGAAACAGCAACACATTAAAAATAAAGGTGGCAAGTATGGGGAGAGGAGCGATCGCTGCATCCCAAACTGTCACACTCGCGGTGACAACAAGGATCAGCAACACAACGACATCCGTTGAGACCAGTCGCCACTGTTGTCCGATGCGGGGCCATCCCAACCAAATCCAGAAGAACAGTGTTGCAGCTGATAAGATAACCATATTGAGGTTGGTTGCCAAGGCTAAGATAATGTCTAGCACATCAGCCTGAGCTTCAGAAGATACCGGTGCATAACTGGGCCAAAGATAATGAAAGGATAGAACGTAAAATAGGCAGCCGAGGTAAACGATGGACAGCGATCGCCCAATCGGTCGAAACATTGTTATCTCTTGATCCAGATCGGCAGAGGCATCAGCATTCATCACCTCATTCTCACCAGAGGATGGTCGGCTATTGGGTAGAATGCGAGCCAGTGGAGACCGCCATATCGTATCGTCGTAGGCCCACCAAAGGGCAGCTGGTAAGGTAAGGGCGATCGCCACCATTACTCCAAATGGGTCAGCAATGATGTCTGTCAGGCTATTTAGTGTTAAAGCAAAAGTGAATCCAACACCAATGACCGTCAGACCAAACACTGCTCGTGACCGACACCAATATGCAAGCGGAATGAAAATCAAGCCAATGATCACAGGCGTGAGGTCAAAAAGAAATCGAAACAATCCGGTGAGCCGATAAATTTCATAGACGTTGAGCCAATATCCAATAAGGATTAACCCGAGAGAAATCATGGCGAGCGACGTCAATCTTAAGCTATACGCCATAGCAGCAACACCGAGCCCCCAGATGAGGCAGAAACCAAACTCAGTTCCTTGTTGGTGAAACAATTGACCCATGAGTGCAATATTTGCACCTAAACAAAGCGCACCACAAACTAAAAATCCGTGCCCCAGGCGGTGACGCCACTGAGCACGTCGCCTCAATCCATTCGATGCTGATGATAACGGCGATCGCCAGAGATAAAATCCAGCTACGTTAAAAGCAGTCAAGACGCTCAGCAATAGCACGACCTTGATGCTCCGAGGAATGACTTGCCAATTGGCCGCCACAAAGGTGATGACGCTGATACCCAGCAACACGCCGCCAATAATCACCAATACGGCAACAAAGCGATCGCGCGCCTGAGAATCAATCGAAACGAAATCATATCGCTCAGCCAGTTGATCGTAGATTTCAGATGAAATCAAGCCATCGGTGCGCCACTGAGTGGCTTCTTGCTGAAGTTGCTGACGAAATTTCTCGGAATCCATACCCAAGTCCCCAATGTTGGTGTGTGTTGGTTGTTATCCGCAGAGTTATCCTATTGCGAATCTTATTGGGCTGAATAGCGCTATTATGCCAATTCAAAAAATGGGATGGGACAGGATAAAAAAATCGCCCCCAGAACACTCTAAAGGGCGATCGCTTTCTTTATTGAGGGAATTTTTGTAGAGGTTCGCACCTCCACAAAAATTCCCTAAGCCCGCTGACTACGGCTGTACTAGATCACTCGTCAGCCAATTGGCCAACTCGGCCGTTAAGCAAACAGAGTTTCTGTTGCGACTAATCCATCGTTGAACTGGATGAATTCCACTCCAATTAGGGAATCATTCCCCCAGCCTTGCACTCTAGCCGTAAAGTTATCAGCTGTGCCAGAGACCGATCTGAGGAGTGCCTGATTTGCATCGAAGATCGCTGTATCTTCGTCGCCAGCGCCACCATTTAAGATGTCATTACCTCGGCCACCGTCTAGATCGTCATTGCCAGCACCACCAAGCAATTCGTCACGGCCGTTAAAACCAACCATGAGGTCATTGCCAGCGCCACCATCTAAGACTTCATTGCCGTTACCGCCAAATAATTCGTCGTTACCATCACCACCACTCAGCTCATCGTTGCCATTAAAGCCGATGAGCGTATCATCACCTGCACCACCATTTAAGATATCGTTGCCATTACCTCCGTCAAGACTGTCATTTCCGTCACCGCCGTTAAGCTCATCGTTACCATTGAAGCCAATGAGCGTGTCATCACCTGCACCGCCATTTAAGGTGTCGTCGGCATTGCCCCCGTCAAGCGTGTCGTTGCCGTCACCGCCATCTAGAACATCTTTGCCATTGAAACCAATGAGCGTATCATCGCCTTCGCCACCCATTAAGGTGTCGTCGCCGTTTCCGCCGTTAACAATGTCGTTACCCGGTGTTCCGTCAAACGTGTTATTCCCATTGCCAAGGTTATCGGTAACACCAACATTGACAGTTACAACAGCAGTGTCCTCGCCACCATTACCATCATCAACGGTGTATTCGAAGCTTGCTGCTCCACCAGAGAAGCCTGCCTCAGGAGTGAACACAATTTCTCCTGAGTTAAAGTCAAGGCTGACGCTGCCATTGATAGGATTAGAAACATCTGTAATCGTTAACGTGTCACCATCAGCATCTTCGTCATTTGCGAGTAAGTCTACAGCAGCAATAGCCACAGCTGTATCCTGAGCAGTTGCAACGATGTCGTCAGTGGCGTTGGGTGCCGCATTGGCGCTAGCCAGGTTCAGCCCCAAGACAATTGGGTCATGATCCGCAGATCGGAATGGTGTATCAGCATACAAATTGTCTGCCTGCGCCTGTGGTCTGAACTCAAGGTTGTAATCAAAGATCGACGCCTCATCTGCATTAATATGCCACTCACGAGCACCTGTAACCTGCTCAGCAAGTGATGAGTTTGCCAACGCGTAATCGAGTGCTCCATACGCTTGAACTTGCGGACTTGTATCCAAATCAATCGGGAATGCAAAGGAATATTCCAGCTCATCTGGGCCTAAGAACCGCTGAACTTGATTCTCATACCCCTCATCTGCAAGGAACTGGATGGGGTCTTCCATTCCGTACGCATTAAGGTCACCGATGATGAGGAAATCATCATCGCCTGAGCCAGTTGGGTCAGTGTCTAACCAAGCATCGACGGCTTGAGCAGCCTGTAAACGAGCCTCGTTGTTATTCCCCGTACCGTCTCCGATACCTTCGTTGTTACCAAATGGACTGATCGAACCTTTCGACTTAAAGTGATTAACGGCAACGGTGAAGGTTTCTCCAGTTGAAATTTCTTCAAACGTAGCCGCCAGCGGTGCTCGGCTAGTGCCAGAACCATCAAATACTGGGTTGCCTGGGTCGGCTCCAAGAGCCGCTAAATCACTGTCAGTCAGAATCTCAATCGTAGTTCCATCCGCAATCTTAACGGTATTCGCGTTGTAGATGAGTCCGACGGAAATGGCATCGCCTGTGTCAATAAAGGTTCTGCTCGGGTCAATGGACCGTGGGTCAACAAACTGGTAGTTTGCGCCACTAATTTCGGCATTCAGCTCATCAATCAAGAAATCGATGGCAAACTGTCCGTCACCGTTCTGATCTCCAAACTCATTCTCAAGCTCAATCAAGCTGAAGATGTCTGCCTCAGTTTCAGAAAGAGCTGCAACGAGCTTGTCGACCTGTCGGTTAAACTCAGCCAACGGATCGTTCTGAGCCTGGGTTGATGGTGCCACAGAATCAGATGCATTCGTTAAGTCATTGGCACCACGAGGTTCAAGGTTGTTCGGACCAGCATTCTGAGGATTGTTGTTGCGGCTGCGCTCATCGTCGAGAGACGTAAAGAAGTTCAATACGTTGAAGGACGCAACGGTCAACCGACCGCCAACATCTGGTGACTGATCAGGGCGAGGGTTATCGTTGACAAAAACCGGATCGACAGTGGGATTAATTCGATAGTTTGAATCACCCGAACCACCTGAACCACGGCTAAAGCGCACAACACCTGTTAGCCCAGTTGTCGTATCACCCGAGCGTAGCTCGTCGTTAGCATCAAGCTGCCCTGTCGTATCGCCAGGCGCACTTGCCACCTCAAACGGAATCACAGCAGGATTTTGAATCGTGCTGCCATCATCAATGATGACGGTGTTGCGAACGGCAAGGTCTTGATAAGCTTGGAATCCAGAAACGCTGGGTTCGTTAGCTTGAGTAAACGTCTCTAAACGACCATCGGCGTAGAGACCTACTTCACCAAAGCGGCCAAATGTAAAGAGATCAGCAACAGTGAGTTCCTCAGGAACCGTGACCAACATTCCCTCGAAAGCTTCCAAATCAGCAATCAACTCGTTGTCGCTGTTTGTTGTTGTTGAAGCGACCGGGAACGTGATTGTCGCAGGTGTTGCAAGGCTGCTGTTGCCTCCCGAAACAACCTCAACATTCGTGATTGAGCTGAGCTGAGTCTCACCGAAAAACTCAGCAACCGTACCGGTTACACGAACCAAATCTCCGGCATTAACATCCACACTAGGAGAATTACCGTCGAAGATGAATAGACCCTCAGACGTAAGCGGGTCGTTATCAGCATCGGAATCTTCTTCCTGAACAAAGAAACCGTTGAAGTCGCCATCGGTTCCACTACCGTCCTGAAAATCGCCAACGACGATCGCTTCAATCGTGACCACTTCTCCGACACGTGAACTAGATGCGCCGCTACCTTGAATCGAGCTAATGAGAGCAATGTCACCATTACCGCCACCGTTGCCACCGTCACCTTCAAAAGCAACCAGATTCGTAACCTGAATATCATCGATACCATATTCATCACGGCTGCCACCACCAGAGACGTCATTGCCCGTCCATTTTAGGAAGAAGGTCTCATCAGGAGCGATGTCTAAACCAGTAATTGTCGTCTCTCGGTCAACGGACTGCCAACCCAGTGCATCAGCCGCTTCAGGCGTGACAAAGTCTAGACCGTCAACAGACGTAAAAGAGTTGCCGTCTTCGGAAAAAGAGAAGTTGAGTGAGTTACCACGACCCTGATCATTCAAGAATCGAATAACGTAATCAACATCAACTTCAGTAACGGTTGAGTCTCCATCGTTTTGCAACTTCAGGATGAATTCGCCTGGAGTAAAGTCACTACCCGTGGGTTGAACACCCAGAATAGAGTTACCAGATTCAACCTCGAAGGAATAAACACCACTGGAGCTAACGCCACCCGTAGAAGTCCCTCGTGCAAAATCGCCAGAGGCCTCTGTTCCGCCAAAATCGAGATCTCCGTCTGATAGACCTGTGACACTCCAGGCGTCAGAATCAAGCTGACCTGTAGCTGGGTCAGGAGCAAACCCACTGCCAGTAAAGTTGTTGAAGTCTTCTACATAGGTCGGTGCTGTACCGCCACTGCCACCGCCACCAGCGTCAGTCACCGTGAAAGGACCATCCGCCAAATTAGCGATGCGACTATTATTACCGTCCCAGTTAGCTGCATTGCTAATCGCTGCAAGTAGCTCAGCTCGTGTGCCACTCGTGGTGGATTCGTTATAGGTTGAGTTGTCAAACTCACTCCCAGCGCCAGCACCACTGCCAACTGCCACAGCACTCGTTCCCTCAGTGAGTCCTGTCGGTAATGCAGAATCGTTGGATGTTGTTGCTGTCGCTTGGAATTGAGTGCTGTTGGTCTGAGCCGCATAAATGAAGGTCGGGGTATCCGCCGTTCCTTGGTAGGCAATGACTTGATCGCCACTGGCAGATAAGGCAAATCCCGCATCTTCTTCAGTAAAGTCACCTCCAATACCCGTGAATTCAATCACGGTTCCAGCGGACACAGCCGTTGATGCGGTGTACTTTACAACACCTTCATTAGCCCGAAACGAACCATCGCTGAAAACACCGTTGTCGGTAAAGAAAATTTCAGTGCCTGCATCGATATCGACAAGCAGAACAAAACTAAAGGCATCGGGATTGTCAGAGTTGACCCCGATGACGGCAAGGTCACCTGCGGACAGGATTGTAGCCATTATGTAGAAGTCTCCTAGTTGAATGTATGGATAGGTGAACGGTTATCAAATCATTAGAAACAGTGACGGAGTGAAAACTCTCACTCGTCATCGCAATCATGCATAAATGACCTAAGGAAATTCCTTAGAATCGAAATTGTCAAAATTGAACAGGCGGAATAGAAAGTTTTCCGAACCCGTTGACGCGTCTGTTTGAGCTAGGCTTGCCCTGATCTGCTATCAGATAACGTCAGGTATGCTGAAGGCCAATTTAGCGATCGCCACAGCTGTCAATCGTCATATAGCGCTGCACATGTCGGTTAAGCACGGTCGTGTAGAGCGCGGTGCGCTCTACACGACCGCGTCTTCACTTAACCCAATCGCACACTGCTATACATGTCTTACTCCTGAGCTGACGTAAGAGCGATGAACAGCCTTCGAAAATTTCTCAGGTAAATGTAAAGCTCTGGTTAAGAAACTGACAAACAGTTCAGAAAATTTACGTAATTATTTTCAACTGTGTCGTGCAGTGCTTAGGACGCTTGAAAAGTCAAAAACCGTTATGGGTTCAGACTTTTCCACCTCAATCAGCTGCAATGAACACACCTCTGATCGTGAACCCAAAAAAAGAAATAGGCGATCGCCGATACATCGCTAGCCTCTTTGAGCACCCATATCTTTGTTGTTCTGGTTTAGCCTTTCGCCATGGATTCTTTGAACTGGCGAACACTTGAGATCGCTATGACACCCGTCTGTCAGGAGGAAACCATAGAACATTTGATACATCCATCTTATCGAACTGCACATATTACCTAAGTAAGATATTGTGGGGCACAACGCACCCCACAATACCGCTTTTGTACCTAGCACTGTCCTAAACTGCTATGCCTGATTCACCGGGAGGCATAGACCATGTTTGGAGTAGATTGGATGCCATCAAGCGAGTTATGCAACAACCTCAGCAGTGTTGAAGTCCAACTCAGCGATCGCACCACTACCAACCAACGTGATTTCCATGCTGGAGACAGACTCAGTGTTGAGTGCAATTGTCTGAACACTATTGTTGTCCAATGCAGGAATCTCGAAGGTCTCAAGAACAGCATCGTCAGCACCGAGAAGCACGACGGTACCGCCTGTCTCTTCGATGTCAATGAGCGTGATGTCATTAACGCTGGTCAACTCATCAAACTCAACCGTAACGGTTCCACCCCGAGCAGCATCGTCTGCATCAGAGGAATCACCATCTTCAGAGATGATCAGCAAGTTACCAAGAACGTCAGACGCAAGGTCTTCATCCTCACCAGTGATGTTGCCACTGTCAAAGATCATGACGCCAAACTCAGAGAGCGTCGAGAAGGTCGCACCTTCGAACTGGTCTGTAACCACTGTTCCAGATGCAAATCCTTCGAAGTCGATGACAGTTGAACCAACACCAGAACCGGAACCATCTAGAATCGTATCTTCGCGGAAGTTGAGATTCTGAATACGCTCATCCAAGTCACGTCCAGTATCAACCTGGTCAAATGACGTCTCAAAGAAGTTGTCAAACAAAAACTCAGCAAGTGCATCTTGCTCTGTACCGTCATCAGCGAATGTTGCATCGCCAGTTTGAACGCCTTCTTGCGTTAAATCAACGCGGTTCGCTGACGCATCAGTGGGGAATGGATATCCGTCACCACCATCAGCCAAGAAGCTGAGCGTTACGATTCGGAAAGTTTCGTTTGTATCACCAACAATCTCACCATCGCGAACAAGCTCAGTAACGAGGTTATCGCTCTCATCAAAGATGCCTGCGTTGAGAATGCGATCGCCTGCTGCCAAATCAGGATCATAGGAGAACTTAACGCCTGAAATTTGAGGGAACTGACCTGCAACTTCAGGAACTGCACTAATACCATGCTCTAGGACATCAACTAATTCTTGCTTCGTCAGAGTTAACAAAGTCAAGCCGTTGTTGAACGCTAAGGTTGTGCTGATATCGTTCTGGCTAATGCCACCTTCGGGCTTAACTCCAGGAATTTCCTCGTTAGGAACTCGAACAGCCTCAGTTGAACCGGCAGGTACAAACGTCTGACCGATGGACGCTCGAATACCACCACCGTTCTTAATGGAAACAACAACACTTGGATCAGCAGCCTTCGCCTCAGCCAAGTTTGCATCAGCAGTGAGGTTACCGAGGTTTGTCTCTTGAGTTCGAACACCGTCTGGATCGTCAGGTGTTTCGATACCCGAACGATTACCGTTGAGGAAGACATCAGAGATACCGAAGACGTTAGACTCAGTTGCAACAATCTGAGCTTCAATTGCATCAGCAATCTCCTGAACCTCGGGATCAACTAAGTTTTCAGCGTTGAGGTCTGCAACACCCTGCTCGTCTGTCGCGTATGCGCCAGAAACTTCTGGGTCATAGCTCTCAGGAATGATGTTGCCGTCTTCGTCAAATTCGATAACGAGTCGACCGACATACTTATAGCTACCGTCAGTGTTGACAACAGCTGTTGTCGTTCCACCTGCATTCGTAACGAATTGAGGATACTCACCCTGGCTCGTGTCACCTGCGCGGAGGCGATCATTTTCATCAACGAGGCGAGTGTTTGAACCACCAGCAACGATGATGTCAACATTCTCAAGACGCTCAGCGAGCCCAAGTTCAATGCTAAATTGCTGCATGTGAGCAAGCAGGATGACCTTATCAAGATCGGGGTTTGCTGCGAGAAGAGCGTCGACTTCGAGCTGGATTTCTGCTGCTAGCGCATCAAGCTGCTCTGAGGTTGGAGTGCTATCAAACGAATCAGGACTGATACCGACTCCACCAGGGCTAGCAATGCGATCTAGGGTTGGCGTTGTAGCTCCAACGACTCCAATCGGCTCACCATTCACATCAATAATGACGGAAGAACTCACAACGTTTCCTTGAGGAGCTTGGCCGCCCTCAACCTCTAACGGAGCCAAAAACTCATCCGTTGAGAAATCGAGGTTGGTGGAAAGGTAAGGGAAATCTGCTCCCGTAAACTCACTGCCTAGAATCGTACCGATGGACTCAGGAACGGTATCAACAAAACCATCTTCAGGATCGCTGTCATCAGTGACATCTTGACCCGTAATCAACTCAGAGAGAACCCGAGTGCCGTTGTCGAACTCATGGTTACCAAGAGCGATCGCCTGAATACCAAGCTCATTTTGAATCTGGATATCAGCAATACCTTCCGAACCGAAAACATCTGCCGATGCATCGTAGAACAGTCCAGGAATGAACGCATCACCAGAAGACAATGTCAACGTATTATCTTCAACACCGTCATCCCCTAGGTCCTCAGCTCTCAATCCATTTAATACAGCTGAGAGGCGAGGAGCATCTTCAACAGCAAGCGCACCAGCTTCTTGGTCTGCGATATGCAGCAGTTCTAAGGTAAAGTTCTCTTCCATCGGTTCAATATCCTCAACTTGATAAAGTGTTGTCGTTCCGCTTACTTCGTTCGATACTGCTAGCAACGCCTCATTGTTGGGGCTATCGTCAGCAGGAATGAAGGTCAACCCTTCAGGGCCCAAATCACCAGCTGTGCCGGCTTCTGCATCGCCACTAAAGTCACGATTGTTGACGTAGTCAACAAATGAAGAATTTGCTGGGTCAGTGATGTCATAGACCATCACGCCACCAACGCGCTCTAAGCCAACAAATGCATAGGTTTTCCCATCAACTTCACCAACAACAACGCCCTCGGGTTCAGGTCCCTTGGCATCACTACGGCTATCAAAGCTGCCGTTTTCGTCGTTGTCAGAGTTGAAGTCTTCTGTGAAGACGGATGCGGTAATCTGCTCAAAGTCATCACCGCTGTCAAAAACGAGGTTTCCGTCTGCATCAAAAATGGAAAATGAACGCGCGCCGTAGGAGTGAATCACATCGATGTCTCCATCACCATCGGTATCTCCATCAATTGAAGAAATGGTGAGGCGTCCAAGCTGATTCTCATCGGCAATGTTTGGAAATGCGCTCGTGATGCTGTCGTCAAGCGCCAGGCCTGAGCGTCCGAAGGTCTCGACATCACCAAGGTCTGCTAGACGTACCGCGTCACCAAGCGGACTATCAGCGGCATCATCAGCGTCACCCCGGTCATCCCCTTCGTTTGCAGTCACGTAATAAACTTGTCCGTCTGCTTCGAAAGAGGCGATCGAATCAGGCTGATAGAGACCAACAACAGGCTGAGACTTGATATTGATGAATCCGTCTTCATCACTCGCATCAAACCCATTACCGAGTTCGCTATGGTCCTTTACACCCAAGGGCTGAATCTCAGTCACCGTAGCAGTTGCGATATCCACAACCGCAACTGCGTTCGCCTCTTGCAACGTCACAAAGGCCGTCGTGCCATCAGGGGAAACTGCGATAAATTCCGGCTCAACATCATTTGCAACATCAATGCCTGGAAAAAGGCGAACACCAGCATCTCGCAGGGCATCTTCTTGTCCGTTGAAAGCAGTGAACGTCGCCGTTTCAACAGTGAAGGTTGTTGTATCAATAATGCTGATAGATCCTTCAGGGTCGATCCCATCATCAGGTTCACCTTCGTTGGCAACCAAGAGCTTAGAACCATCGGGGGTGAACGTTACGGCATCAGGTAACGAACCCACCTCTACAGCCGTCTCTGTAGCAAGGTCAAGACTGGCTAGATCAGCATCAGCGCTGAAAAAGACAACGGTTCCAGGATCAGTAGACGGGTCACTTTCAATGGCAACGGCAACCATTCCATTGTTAACAGCCACACTGTTCGCACCTGCACCAACAGCTGTCGCGTCAATCGTGCCCTCAAGAACTGGATTACTTGGATCACTAACGTCAAGAACATCGATTTGCGCTGCATTCGAGTTAATGACAAACAGCCGTTGACTCCCTGAGTCATAAGCGTTAATTTCAGCAGCACCGTCATCAAAGATGCCGGTTTCGAACGTTCCAATAGGTGTAAGTTGTATAGACATGTCGGTGAATTGACTTCCAATAACGTTACGTCGCGTTGATCACTGAACATTCCAAGAAGCGGTAGTCGCCCCCAAAAATGCCAAGGCAGCATAAAGTGGGCGATCGAACCTTTGCGATCGCCTCTGCACAGCTAGCACAGCCAAATTTCAGTTCCTCAGCGCCTCTCTTTCCCTGAGCTGCGATTAGGCCAGCCACCCAATAACAAGTGCTGGCAGCATCCAAAACTCCTTATTCAGGGACAAAAATACGTAACTCTACGTAAAATCCACCATTTACAGTACAAACCTCGGGTAAAGAACTGTTTAAGAAAGCATCACTTCACGAAAACTTTGTACTTTATCGCACTTTTTTGTAAAACCTTTGTTAGATACACCTTTCGATGGGTGACAAGAAGAATGCGTAAAGCAGTTCTTTTAATAAAATCCAAAATCTTGACGATATTTCGATGAATATTGATGTCGGCTAACGCTCAGCCTGCCCGTGTTCTTTTTAACTCGGGAAAAGAACATGCTTTCATGACATCGAAGCAACAATAATCACATTCAAATCCTACGTAAATTACGTAGATACGACGTGACAAATTTTTCAAATCCATAGCGACGGCATCACGAGATTGGGTGAACCTTGCCAAATCGTGATACCGACATAACTTTGTCAATACTTTGTTAATGCAGAGTGGATTATCTTCACTGATGCCCACTAGATGATATGCGCTAGATACAGAGCACTTGCGTCAATTCGGCCAGTACGCAGCCTTTTCAACATGAGCATTGCCGTATTTTGAAGTGCTCTGGTGCAACGCATTCAAGATACCGTTTCACGGCATGTGGCTTCTCGATGTGAGATCGAGTCTTTATCAATGTGTTTTTTTAGTTCTTCACTTTTTAGATCTTCATATTGAAAGCGATCGCTATTTCGTTTTTTGCCTTAACATAGTGGTCACCTCTAGAGTAAAGCGCTATATCTAGAGTCAGGCCCTTAATTTCAACAGAGAATGTGACTCATGGTTCAAGACATTGAGCGTACCCGCCAAACGAATCAATTTCCAGAGACTGCTCCTGCGGCAAATCCAGTTTTTTATCGCACCTACAGTCGTCGAAACGAGGGCGAAGGCATTCCTCGTGAAACATGGAGCGACGTCTGCGATCGCACAATTCGTGGTCTAACAAAGCTGGGTAAGTTAACCAATGAAGAGGTTGCGCTCATCACTGAGATGCAGCAGCAAGTCAAAGCGCTTCCCTCCGGTCGTTGGCTTTGGGTTGGCGGAACTCAATGGCTAGAGAGATCTGAGAATTTCTCGGGCGCTTACAACTGCACCAGCACCAATGTTGTGGATTGGAAAGCATTTGGATTGATGATGGACTTGGCCATGATGGGGTGTGGCACAGGCGCAGTTTTAGAACCGAAATACATCAATCAGTTGCCGATTATCCGCAATCGCCTCATTATCAACACTAAATCTAGGGTTGGCACAGTTCCCGTAGACCAACGGAATGAACAGACAGAGGTTACTATCAACAGCCATCAGGTTGATATCCAAGTTGGAGACAGTCGGAGAGGATGGGTCGATTCCTACCAGACCATCCTAGAACTCTCCACCAACCCGCAGTTTGATGGAGATGTTACGGTGTCTATCGACCTCTGCAATGTCCGCCCTGCAGGAGAACGCCTGAAGGGATTTGGGGGAGTCGCAAATCCAGTTCGGCTGCCAGGGTTATATGAGCGATGCGCCAATATTTTGAACAAAGCTCTGGGACGTCAACTTAATTCGGTTGAATGTTGTCTACTCATCGACGAAGCAGCCGCCTGTGTCGTTGCTGGAAACATTCGACGAAGCGCTGGCATGCGCCAGTTCGACAGCCACGACTCACAGGCCGCTTCAGCAAAAGAAAATCTCTGGATGCAGGATTCGGATGGCAACTGGCGAATTGACCCAGAGAGAGACGCGCTTCGAATGGCCAATCATACGCGTGTCTTCCATGGAAAACCGGGCCTGGAAACGTGTGTAGAGGCCGTGCGCAAGCAATATTACTCGGGAGAAGGCGCCATTCAGTGGGCAGGTGAAGCCAAGCGACGGTCCCAAGGAGAAGGCCGTTATGGCTTAAATCCTTGTGGAGAAATCCTAGGTGAAAACTTCCACTGCAATTTGGCTGAAATTCACCTCAATCGTCTTGATCCAAAGAACCTTGACGAACAAGAGCGTGCCTTCACTGCAGGAGCACTCTCAGTCGCTTCACTGCTCAACCATCAATTTGTCGAGCCTCGCTATCAACAATCTCGTCTTGAGGATCCCATTGTAGGAGTGTCATTTACAGGACTCTTCGACTTTTTTGTCCATGCCTTCGGTGTGGAGTGGTTGCACTGGTGGACAGAAGGTCGTCCCAACACGATGACCGGTATTGCGTTCAAGCAACAAGAAAAGGAATACCTCAATCGCTGGCGTGATATCGTGCATCGAGTGGTATGGGACTATTGCGATCGCCATGGCCTCAAGCGCCCCAACCGATGCACAACCGTTCAACCGGCTGGAACCAAAAGCCTACTCACCGGAGCGTCTCCAGGCTGGCACCCGCCAAAAGCACAGCGCTTCATCCGCCGCATTACCTTCGGTAAGAATGATCCTGTTGCATTAGCCTGCCTAGACTACGGGTATTCCATCGTCCCGGCCCAGTCAGACAAGGATGAAAACGGACGCCTACTAGATGATCCGTTTGACCCACGCTGTACAGAATGGCTCGTCGAGATTCCCACTGAAGTATCTTGGGCCAATATTCCAGGCGCTGATGAGGTTGATATCAGCCAGTTCTCTGCACTGGCTCAATTCGATTTCTACATGCAAGTTCAACAGCACTACACAACGCACAATACTTCTGCAACCATCGAGTTGCGCGAGCATGAAGTCGATGCGTTGGGCCAACGTATTCATAATGCAATTCAAAATGATGAGGGGTATATTTCGGCTGCCCTTCTCGCGCGATTTGATGACCATCAAACCTTCCCTCGATTACCATTCGAACCCATTAGCCAGGTGACGTATGAATCGATGGTGCGAAAGGTGCAATCGCGACGTAACGTCGATAATTTCTACAGTGCGCTATCGGTTTATGACCGAGGCGATCGCCTCGAAGCAGGTCCAGCAGGTTGCGATTCTGACAAGTGCATGCTTCCAGAACAGAAACCTCAATAGCTTAAATGACGTCATAAGTTCCATGTAAACGATGCCCATGACTTGGGCATCGTTTACATATCCTAGGGCTAGTCAATCCAGTAGGTTATCCTTTAAGGAGGTATTATCCTGCAAGTTGAGGGCCCTTCATTCTCGATACCACCATTGGTTTCAGACCCCCACTTTTCCTAGGATGCACCGATGTTTGCGGGTGGTGACCATAGATGAAGTCTATGGATTTACCTTGAGAATAATAGATACTTCATTTGTCTTTTAGATTCTTAAGTTTTTTAGGCATTCTCTAAATTGATAGTGAAGTCATGATTTATCTATTGTCTAGCCACCTATAACCGCTAGAATGGAGAGATATACGGTTGGCGATTTTGCATGTAGTTGTGTCACAATGTCGACACTTGCATGCTTAGTTGCTGTTTAGTCATCAGTGCCGTCAAGTGTCACAGTGATTTGTGCTTTGTTCGGTTCCCTTGTTGTGTCATCTGGTTTTATTTGTATGAGCAGCTCGTACGGCAACGAAGAAAACGATTTCTCTGCACACTGGTTAGCTTCAGAGAGACGAGATACAGCTTCTCCAAATGAAATCAGCACTCAACAAGCAGAAGAGATTGCAACTGTTGAAGGCATTTTGAATAGTGAGCTTTCCCCTAACAAGCGCGCAGTCATCGAAACGCTAATTCAAACCTGGATGACCACTCAAGGTGCAAACAAGCATTTTTCAGCTCAATTCCCAACTTCTATAGAAAAGCATAAGTCAGAAGGTTCTTCGATGCGCATGCGTTATCGTTAGCAGAATGTATAATTGCCACATTGTGCATTATTGAGCCTCGAAGAGCCGAAGCCTGCCAGTGAGTATTGAGAGAATAACGAACCGTCTTCAGCAATTACTCAGTTCAGGGAAAATTACTTCGCTTCAGGAGTTAGTCGAACGGGCACAAGCGATCCAGAACGCAGAAACAGACAATTTTGCTGAGCTGGCTCAGCTTGCAGGGCTTGACCTCCGTTTAGATTTCTCAGGAGCTAACCTCAGCTTCATCAGCCTACGTGGAGCTGATTTGAGTGAAGCAAACTTAAGTAACACTAACCTTGTGCGTGCTGATTTGAGAAACACCAACCTGAGCTTAACTAGCTTTTCAGGCGCGATTCTCAATAATGCCAATTTATCTGAATCCTACTCAAGTCAAACAGATTTTAGAGAAGCTCAGATGGTTGCAGCTCAACTTTCTGCTAGCCAGCTTACAGCTTGCAATTTCACTTATTCAAACCTCCGAAACGCAGATTTTAGCTATTCAAACCTAATCCAAGTCGACTTACGACGCTCTATCTTAGAAGGAGCCTCGTTTTATGAGGCAAAGGTTAATGGTGCGCTGCTAAACAGCGCTAATATGAGGCGGGCCAACCTTGAGTGCGCTCAAATCGAAGGAAGCGAATTTTTTGGGGCTAGCTTAACCCTAGCCAATTTTCGTCGAACTCATTTTGTTGATTGTGCACTATCTGCAATCAATGATGCCGAGGGAGCAAGATTCTACAGCAATGAAGGGTTGTCGCGAGAACTTAGGCGATCGCTCCGGCAGCGAGGAGCCATCTTTGAACGCCCTTGATACAGAGTCGCTACGACATGAACGGACTGGAAGGGTTGTGCATATTATCAAACAAGGTGTTGTAGGACCAACGCACCCCCACAACACCTCTTTTCTAACCAATAGAGTACACCTCGTCATACACACAGCTAGTCTTGCAGACTGCAATGATACACGCGTGCAGAACCCTACTGTTCCTTGGTTCGTGCATCATATGCTGCTAGGCAGGATTTTCAGTATCTCGCTGTACTTGAGACTCGATGCTCTCAATTGCTGCATTTACAGCAGCCAGCCGTGTCTCTAGCGAGTCTTTAACCCAACGAAGAAAACGAAGGCGATGTTCTCGATAATCTTGGGTACTTTGATGATGGCATCCCATCGGTTGACACCAAGGAAAAAACATAGTGATAGTAGCTCCTTTGAGTAGGTAAGTCCTTCAAGCCTACTAAGAGAGAACCTGAATCCTGAGAAATTCACAGAAAAGCTTAACTAAGTAACGTCACCATTCTCATTAGAGAAACAGCAGATAAGATAGGGTTCCGCCAAACCCGCATAAACTTGGCATGATAGAAATCTAGAGGCTGAGTGAGTCAAGTAAGTTAAACGTCACAGCGATGCTCGCTGTTGCAGTCTCAATCAGTCAAAACTTACGCAAGCCTCGCCGTATCAGTGCATAGTTTACGGCTGCAGACTTACTAGCATCCACAAGCAGGTGTAAATCCTGTGAGCCATATCTTGCACCTTGGGGATATAAAGGGTGCGCCATGGCTCACAAACCTTCACAGTCCTGAAGTCTTCAAGCAAAGTCAGATAGGAGATTAGTCATTTTATTGGGTTAGTTGAACTGATTTGTCATGGGTATTTTTCGGGCGATCGCCTGCTCTAAATTCAGTATTTATCCGTAATTCTTTTCTGATTCGAAGTATAGATTTTAGGGAATTATGAGCTCAACCATCTTTGTCTGTGTATTGAGTGTTCACGGGTTGCATCTATTACAAACATGACCATTGCATCTTCCGAGGCGATCGCCTCCCAATTGACTGCGAATAAAAACGAAATATTTATTTCTTACTCACGACGGAATAAAGAGTTTGTCCAGCGCTTGTGTCAAGCATTTTCCAACACCGGTCGCAACGTCTGGGTTGATTGGGAAGACATTCCTCCTAACGCCGACTGGCGCCAAGAAATTTACAGTGGCATTGAAGCCGCCTCAGTGCTTGTGTTTGTGATCAGCCCTCCATCCATTGAGTCTTATGAATGCGGTCTGGAGATTGATCACGCCGTTAAGTACAATAAGCGGCTGATTCCAATTTTGCATCAAGACGTTAATCCCAGCGATGTTAGACCCGAGCTCGCCTCATTAAACTGGATTTTCTTTCGGGAAGCCGATGACTTTGATGCTGCTTTTCATACTCTCATCGAGGCAATTGACACCGATTTAGATTATCTTCGAGAGCATACGCGTCTCCTAACGCGAGCCATTGAATGGGATGGCAAAAACCGGAGCCAATGCTATCTGCTTCGAGGTCATGATCTCGAAGATGCGCAAAAGCTGTGTGGAGAAAGCGACAGCAAAGAACCTCAGCCAACCCTACTGCAAAGTCAGTATGTTCTTGAAAGCTCCAATAACAAAATCAAGAATCAACGTGCAACTTTGGGCTTCGTTGCAGCTGGCCTAGTAGCAATGGCAGGCTTGGCTTTCTGGGCTGATATTCAACGGCGAGCTGCCATTCGAGAACATGTGTTAGCGCTGACCAGTCTGGCTGAATCTCAGTTAATGTCAAAGGATCAGCTTGGAGCTCTCGTTTCAAGCGTGTTGGCTGCAAAGGAAGCTCAGCAAATTCAATCGCTGTCCGATGATGTCAAGCACCGGGCGCAAACGGCTTTGAGGCAAGCCGTCTATGATGTAAATGAGTTGAATCGCCTTGAGCGCCATCGCGATACGGTCAATGCGATCGCCTTTTCATCAGATGGTGAACTCATTGCATCAGCTAGTGACGACAATACGGTTTTGGTGTGGAACAGCGATGGGAGTCTTGCTTTAGAAGCTCCTCTACCGCACGATGACCAGGTCCGTGACGTTAGGTTTTTCTCCGACGGGCAGCAGCTGATAACGGCTAGCGCCGATAAAACGGTCAAGATTTGGAACGTCGCTGATGGTCAGCTCATTCAAACTCTGGAGCACGATTCCGCCGTCAGAACCGTGAGCGTTAGCCCGGATGGAACTCATCTCGTATCTGGAACCATCGAGGGGCAACTCAACCTATGGAATTTATCCGGTGAGTTGCTACACACGCTACAGCACAGTCACGGAGCTGTGAATGAAGTTAATTTCAGCCCAAATAGCCAAACTTTTGTTTCAGCAGGCAGCGATCGCACAGCCAAGGTATGGAACTTGAACGGAGATCTGCTGTCCACGCTTTCTGGCCATGGCGACCATATTTGGTCGGTTCATTTCTCACCCGATGGCAACAAAATTGCAACGGCCAGCTCAGATGACACAGTTCGGCTATGGACGAAATCCGGTGAATTAATCCGAATCTTACATGGCCACACCAATTGGATCATGTCGGTTCGATTTTCTCCAAATGGTGAAATGATTGCAACCGCCAGCGACGACAATACTGTACGCATTTGGAGTCTGGAAGGAACATTATTTAAGACATACAGTGGTTTAATTGGCGGCGTCAAGAGCGCGCAGTTTGCGCCAGACAATCAGATGCTTGCAGCAGGCGGATCAGATGGCACAATTCGCCTGTATAGCCTTAGAGGTGCCCTCGTCGAAGTATTACAGGGTCATCGATCCAGCTTAAATGGGGTTCGTTTTACACCCGACGGTGAAACAATTGCGTCAACGGGAACCGATGAAACAATTCGACTCTGGAATCGAGATGGAACGCTACGAAAAATTCTGAGATACACCGATGGTCTGAGAAACGTCAATATCAGTCGTGAGCAGACCTTTATGATCACAGCAAGCTATGACAACACAATGCAGTTCTGGGATATGGATGCGGTATTCAATGAGGTTGATCCAACCCCTGAACACATTTTCGAAGGTCACACCTCTACAGTTTGGAACCTGAGCATTTCCCCGAATAGTGATTTGATTGCATCGGCCAGTGCAGATGGAACAGTCCGTTTATGGGATTTGGACGGTACTCTTCTAAACACCATTGATGCCCATGACCCCGAGGCCATTGATGTCAGTTTTATGAGGGAGGGCGATCGCTTCGTCTCAGTTGGTGCTGATGGACTTGTGAAGGTTTGGGATCTTGAGGGCAACTTACTTCAAACCCTAGAGGGACATCGCGGATGGATCAATGCGCTCTATCATCATCCTGACGGAAGCATGTTTGCCACCGCTAGCAGTGACAAAACCGTCATCATCTGGAAGTGGGATGAGGAAACGGAACGATTCCAACAGGAGCCGCATCACATTCTTGAAGGTCATGACGATTGGGTCTGGGATGTTGCCTTCAGCGCTGACGGTCGATTACTTGCGAGTTCAGGACGCGACGGCTGGATCAACCTATGGTCTCCTGAAGACGGCCAGCGCATCGCAACATTGCAAGAACATCAGGATTGGGTCCGGGCCGTTAGCTTCCATCCAAACGGCAAAACGCTTGCATCTGCAAGTGCTGACACAACGATGATTTTATGGGACTTGGATGACATCGAAAAATTACAAACTAATGGGGGAGCAGATCGAATGCACAATCTTTTAGCTGAAGCCTGCACTCATCTTGAAAACTATTTGAGAACAAATCCGAACCTAGACGACCATATTCGTCAGGCATGCGATTAAGGAATTGACCAAACTTACAGCGTCATGTGCATTGATTAAGTACAGAAAAGGTGGTGTGGTTCCACACCACCTCACTTAACGCAGTGACACACTGCTACATTCGAATCCACTGCATCCAATAAGGGTTACAGATGGTGGGTGAGCAGTGTAGCTCGCCCATGTGTAGTCGTGCGTTGAGCCCGAGGTGAGTCGGCTCCAAAAAAGTAGTCCTTTATGCTATCGGATTTTATCGATAGGATGATAGTCTACACATTCTGTGCTTCATTGGCTTTGCAATGGTTAGGCTTACAACTCCATCCGTTCCATCAACTGATCACTATGGTGAACAAGCGCCCAGGCTCCAAGATGAGGAGTTTATGGTTCAGCCAAAGAGCATTGGCTACCCGCTGAGCGTAGCACCCATGATGGATCGGACCGATCGCCATTTTCGATATTTCATGCGACAGATCACCAAGCGGACGCTGCTTTACACCGAGATGGTAACCAGTGCGGCTATTTTACACGGCGATCGCCAGCATTTATTGGGATTCTCGCCCGAAGAAAACCCGTTAGTTCTTCAAGTGGGAGGAGATTCTCCAGCGGATCTCGCTCAATGCACTCGCATTGCAGAGGAGATGGGCTATGACGAAATTAATCTCAATGTTGGCTGCCCGAGCGATCGCGTCCAAAATGGCAATTTTGGGGCATGTTTGATGGCACAGCCTGATCGGGTTGCAGAGTGTGTCGCAGCAATGATTGCCGCTTCGTCACTTCCTGTGTCTGTCAAACACCGAATTGGTATCGATAATTGCGATCGCTACGAAGACATGGCCCGTTTTGTTCAGGCCGTCTCAGCGGCTGGATGCCGTCAGTTTACCGTTCATGCGCGGAAAGCGTGGCTACAGGGTCTCAGTCCAAAGGAGAATCGCACGGTTCCTCCCTTACGATACGGTGATGTTCATCGTCTCAAACGAGATTTTCCTCATCTTTTCATCGAAATTAACGGAGGACTGCGCTCATTAGAGGATGCACAAGATCATCTGCATTCAGTCGATGCAGTCATGATCGGACGTGCCGCTTATGATGACCCATACCTATTTGCACAGGCCGATGACAATATCTTTGGCGATCGCCGTCCGCAACCCACTCGCCTTCAAGTTGTCGAAGCGATGCTTCCATATATTAGTCACTGGACTGACACAGGACTCAAACTCAATAAAATAACTCGTCACATGCTGCAACTCTTTAGTGGTCGACCAGGCAGTCGCATATGGAAGCGAGTGTTGACAGAAGGATCGTGCAAACCTGGTGCGAGTATTGAAGTCATCAAAACAGCACTAGCAAATATGCCAACTGAGATGACGATGCCTGTTTCTTAAGCAAGAAACCAACCCAATCGACTCACAAATCATTTCATCAATCATGTAGAACAGCGATATCAACAACTTGACAAAGTTTGCGCAATCGTGGAATAGGCCCTTTAAAAAGTAAGCTTCTGGCAACTTAACTGGGGGCTCGAAGGGGCTCAGTTAAGTTGCCAGAAGCGGGCGTGGGGGTTCTTGTGGGCTCTTGTTTATTTAATACAGTGTGACCTGAGACAATTTCGCCCTCATGACTGTGTCTAGTCTCAATGAAGTAAGTGATCGAAATCACTCAACTAAATTTTCTCCATAAATTTTCTATGAACGTTATGTCTATCCAACGAATGGGCAAATGATCGTTATAGCCGTCGCCAGTTTCGTTAAGACAAGACGGCGAACCATTTGGCGATATGCCAAGGAACCGCATGATACTCGGTGTCCTAGCCTAAATGGCTAAAATTATATTGTGGAATTCCGGCAACCAGGGCTTCAACACGACGTTGGATGTCCGAGAACTCGATCGATCAGGTGTGCGTGGATAAACGCAATTGACATTAGTTTTCTAGGCAAGCAATTCGCCGCTTTTACAGGGTCCACTGAAATATGATCTATCCTGAAAGCGCAACCAAACATGTTGCGAACTTATGGTCGGATGAAATCAATTATCAACAATCAACTTGTGCGCCAGCGTTTTCGTCAATTTTGGCGATCGCTCACTGTTGGCATCGTTGTGATAGTCGTGTTAATCGTGGCTCATCTAACGAGTCATCCTGCTGAAGCTTCTCAGCGAGTTGAGTTTCGGGTCTCTCGCCTCGAATCTGAAACTCGCTCATTGCGATCGCAAATCAGCCAACTACAATCTGAAATCAATCGACTATCACGCACAACTGGAGACTCACGCCCTAGCCCAGTGATCAGCTCCCCAGAGCCTGAACCCACACCTGCTCTTGATGGAACTGACCTTCCATTCGATCGATTAGCAACCCTCGTTATTGAAACACGGCAAGACATGTTTCGACTTCAGGAACAGGTTGAGGCGATCGCCAATCAGCTCGATATCACCCTGCCCACCGACATATCTCAATAAACATCGCTTGCCATCAATCTATTCGACGTAACAGTTTCAGCAGGACAGTCCCACTTAGCTTGCGGCAATGATTAGGGTAGGATGAACCCACCAAAAAAGACCGACAAAGATAGCAATTCCTAAATAGGCAGGTTTTAGGAATTCACCAAATTTGAGCGTCTGTTTACCCTGAGCGATCGCTGCAAAAGGAACCACAGACGTCCGGGCTTTTACCGCTTCAAAAGCCTCTCCATAACGACTCGCTAAACGGCGATCGCCGTGCCACACCGCAAATAGGTGATGAAGAATCAGCCCCGCTGAGGTCACCATCATGAAGGTCGTTCCTAGCCAAAGCGTATGCGCAATGCACCACATCACTTGGCCGACCATTTGAGGATGGCGCGTGATGCGGATAATGCCTGTTTCATAGAGATGAACCTGAGGCTTTTGTACCGCAGCAACCTCTAATAAATTAAATGTTGCTGGATAAAGAAACACAAACGAGATGGCTGACACAATCCAGACGAAAGGTTCGACGCCCGGAACACCCTGCACATTCCACAACTGCACACCGTCATATCGATGCCGAATGAAATACACGATAAGCACAGTTGCAAAAGGAATGCTGACGAGAGCAAAAAACACTCGATAAAGTCTGGCGCCAACCCACGTTTCTGCTTTAGGTCTAAGGGCTGCAAGCCCACTATGGGCGATCGCAAATCCAAGAAGTAGTGCTGCCATCGTAACGTGGCTCGTTGTTATCCAATCTGCTGTCATGCCTTAACTTGTTGCACCATCTTTGATGAAGATAATTGTAGGAAGAAGGCGTCGCTCAAACTCATTTCGGATTTAGGCATCACTCGGACTCAGGCATCACTCAGAAAAAAGATGATACCAGCTTAGATATTTGACTCCGCGCAAATCCGTCAGAGTATTGGTCGCCTGATTAACGGCCAACCATTCTGATAGAGGTTGGCAATAAGTGAAGCAAAACCCAGTAGCAGTAATAATTTTGATGGGCTACGCCAACACTGGTTCATTCAATTTAATTGACTCAGCTAAATCATTAAACTCAGGCAGAATGCTGAGCTACAGCAGACTGTCGAGTTCAAGAGTGTTGCCAGTCAAGTTGCTTAAATATTGTAAAGCAGTTTTTATTCGCTCCGTTTTCACACAGGTGTTTCTGAAAAATAGGACTATCACAACCACCTTTGAACAGTAGTAAAGGTAGTTTCTGCATACCTATATCTATCTATCCAACACATCAACAGGCTGATGGCATAACAACGAGTTGTTGACACGTTGACTTCCTAATAAAAATTTCCTAATAAAAATAAAGCCGGATCAACCTCTTTTGCTGTGTAGGGTATTCTTCTAGAAGCGTTGAATCATTTAGCATTCGTTGTTGACTGCTGAGACTAACGTAATGTTTGTGAATGATAGCAGGCTCCACGTGTTGCTCTCATAACAACTACCCCTCAATCGGGCTCTCCCAAATAAATGCATCGCTAATCAATATATGATGCGATCGCCGTTTAGAATCAACGATAGAAATATTCACATCGTGCTCCAAAAAGTTTCACAACGGGTTATGAAACTCCCTTTCAAGGCAATTCAGCACGTTTCTCTCCCAACAGCATTGATTATCCCGTTGATGCTTGAGATTGTAACGATCGTGGGTATCGTGGGATATCTATCGTTTCGCAACGGACAACAAGCTGTTAACTCACTCGCATCTCAGCTAAGGCAAGAACTGACTGAACGAATTAAGCGAGAACTCCAAAGCTATTTCGAAACACCACACGAAATTAATCGACTCAACGCAGCCGCTTTTTCTCGGGGGGAGCTTGATATTGTTAATGCTCAATTTGGGGAAGGTCAACTCTATCAGCAAATGAAAATCGCCCCAACCGTCGCTTTTGTGTACTGTGGAAGCGCAAGAAAAGGTGAGTTTTTTGGGGTATTGCGATCGCCCGAAAACGGCAGGCTGAAACTATCCTATGGCAATGAGTCAAATCGCTTCTTTCGCGATTATTACAACCTAGATGTCAATGGCGATCGCACGTTTCTCATTCAAGGCTCAGATAGACCGTTTGACGCCCGTACTCGCCCTTGGTTTCAAGCCGCAACATCTCTTCAGCGCGCAACTTGGACGGATGTCTACATCGCCTTTTCAACTGGCTTACCCAACATCACAGCCAGTCTTCCGGTCTATGACAAAGTGGGTCGTCAGTTACTAGGGGTTTGTGCAACCGATGTCGTGCTGCCTGAGGAATTTCGATCGTTTCTCAAAAATCTTGACATCGGCATCAGCGGGCAAGCATTTGTAATCGACCGAAACGGGCATTTGATTTCTAACTCCACTGATGAGCCGTTAATGAAAGGCTCCGGTGAAAACGCAACGTCTTTACCTGCGATCGAAAGCCAAGACACGCTAGTCAGAGGTACGGCACAGTACTTAACAGAGAAATTTGGAGGATTTGATCGCATCGATAACGTACAACGTCTTGACTTTTTACTGAATGGCAAGCGCCAGTTTCTTGAAGTTGTTCCCTTTCGAGACAATTTTGGGCTGGACTGGCTGATTGTTGTGGTTGTCCCCGAGGCAGATTTCATCGGACAGATTACTGCTAATACACAGACAACGGCCATCTTGTGCCTAATTGCTCTTGCGATCGCATTAGCCATTGCCATCTTTACAGCTCGACTGACGACTCGCCCAATTGTTCGCATTGCTAAAGCGTCAGAAGCAATCGCCCAAGGAAATCTCAACCAGCACATCGAAGCAAGTTCCTTTGTCGAAATCAATCGGCTTGCCGCTTCGTTCAACAGCATGTCGCGACAGCTTCAAGATTCGTTTCGCTTACTAGAGAATAAGAACGAAGCGCTGCGCATTGCAGAAGAGACCTATCG
>JBCBLF010000359.1:0-3744 GCA_038520475.1 Cyanobacteria bacterium J06627_8 | reverse complement strand
TTTCAGTTTGGGTTGGGTAGTCGAGGATTATGGATTGGTCAGTCGGTGGCGATCGCCGTTGTTGCTGGACTGTTTGCATGGCGACTATACAAATTGGTCATGCAACACAAATTACGCCAAGCCCCTCGTTGCTAGCGGATTCAGAGGTTGATATCTGCTCATTGTGCTGTTGTTTCTGCAACCTAGCGCTTCGAATTCGTCATATTCTTTTCTCTTGAAACCAGCTCTTGAAACCAGCGACAGATGAGGAGGATGACGCTAGCGTCATCCTCCTCATCTGTCGCTGGTTTCTGAAGAGTTGACATAACAATCGAATCCTTTGAGAAGGGGTATCAGTCTCGTGAATGTTGCCCGCTCCTACGTTTCCTAAGTTGTGACGTAGAATGCATATATGCAATCCTAGGTGAATGGCAAGTTGTTGAACGGTTTAGCCTGTTACGACTGGCTTCATTAAGCATCAAGGAAAGCGATCATCATGTGTGCGTTCCTGTAGGGCTTGTAATACTGAGGTTACTGAGTATTACAGCATTCGATTTGTTAGATGAGTTCATCTGAATTCATTGACTGTTGTTTGATTCATCTACCATTAGCAAAGCCACGGTTTAATGCAACATGGCTAGGGCTGCCCTTCTCGTTGGAATCAGGGAATACGGATCCGAACTAGACGCGCTTCCAGCATCACCCCGAGATGTGGAGGCACTTGCTGCTGTGTTGAAACGGCAAGATCTGGGAATGTTCCACCCGGTGGTTACGTTGAGTGATGATCGTCAGCCTCATGCCGTATCAAAAAGCGGTCTCGAATCGGCGTTAGAAAATTGGTGTCGAGAGCATCGTCCAGGAGATATTGCACTACTCTACATTTCAGGGCACCTCATCCTTGACCGTCATCACGAAGTCTTCCTTGCTAGCCGGGAGTCTCGATATGAAAATGGCTCACTCATTCGTTCGAGCGCGGTATCTGGCACGTTTATTCGACAGTGTTTGCAGCGTAGTGCAGCCACGGCACAGGTGATTATTTTAGATTGCTGTGTGCAGCCTATTGATGCACGTGCGGCTTATCAATGTCCTCATGCACTCGACATTGTTCGCCATTTTTGGGGCGATCGCCGTGTCGTATTGCTGAACTCAGCTGATTTTTGCTATTCTCCCGCTCAAAAGCAAAATCACCTGTCGCTGTACACTCAGTTTTTAGTTGAAGGTATGGTAACTGGGCTGGCTGATGCCAACGGTGATCAGCAGGTCTCAGTACAAGAGCTGCATCACTATGCGGAACAGAAGTTGAGTATTGCGACTCCGGCGATCGCCCCTAAACTCTTTACTTCATCAGACTCTAGTCAGCTTGCTGAAACAGCTATGACATCGGCTGAGGTTCCATCGAGCCACCGGCAATATTGTTCTAAAGTAGGGCGTTTTATCGATCGCCATGGGGTGGACGGCTCTCGAGTGAGTCAGCAAGCGCTGAGTGCATTACAACATCAGCTTGGTATCAAAGATGAGGTCGCCCAAGGTCTGTATCAGACGGTACTCACACCTTACACCATGCGAAATGCCAGTCTGTCGAAATATCGAGAGATTGCCGCACAATTTATTCAAAGTGAGCCGTTTTCTCATCCAGAGGCTGATGCTCAGCTTGAATCCGCTTGTTATGAGCTAGGCTTAACTGAAGCTGCTGTTGAGCCGATTAATCAAGAACTGCGCTACCTTCATCAGTTACGTCGATTAGAACAATATCGAAACGAACTGACGGATGCGCTCAAGCATGAGCAGCCCCTGAGTGAAACGACGAAGCAAGACTTGACGGATCTGTGTCGCTCCTTAGGTATTTCTGAACAAGATGAACAGATGATCAATGCGGAAGTTGAAGCCTATTGGAAGACTCATCAGCAGAAACTTGCTCAGTATCGCCTCAAATTTCGCCAAGCCGTGGACAGTGGTGTTGCCAAAAATCCCCTTATTCGAGAAGAATTAGATAATTTTCGTCAGTCCCTAGGACTTAGCAATTCAGACATCGAACCGATTGAACAAGAGATTCAGAATGCCATGACGAGTTCCTCGATGCCACCCCATTCGTCACAGTTCCACCCATCGACCGCAGCAGGAGATATTAACGAACTTCATCAGCGGCAAAATGCTTTCAAAAAAGCATTTATTAAGGCTGCGAATCATCGTCTACCGCCGACAAAAGAAGACCAACAACGTCTCGACCTCTTGCAGCAAGAACTCCAGCTGCCGTTAGATTGGGTCAATTCATTTAAAGCCAATGTCTATCAAACACTGAAAGAACAGGAAAGCGCCTATCAAGAGGGGCTTGATGCCTATGAGCAGCACTTTCAATCCTTTGTCGATCAGGAAGGATTTCCGCTGAGTGAAGCATCTCGACAAAAACTCTATGACCTAGAGAATGATTTACACATCAAGGCTCACGATGTTCGTGCCGTTGAACAAAAGCTAGAGTCCCACTGGAAAGCAGAACAAGCCGAGGCTGAATGGTCACCATCGGTTCATGACGAATCGACGGCTGATGAGTTTAGTCACGACGATGGCTATACGACGGCTGCCCAGTCGTTAGAACCTGACTCAGGGTTTGACCTCAGCGAGCTGTTGAATGAAGTTCGTGAGCCTCATCCCGATCAGCCAAGCGATGATGCGATGTCTAATCCGGCAACGCTACCCCCGACAGCACTTGAACATGATCTGACGCAGCTTCCTACAATGCCTGGCACGAATGGTTCACGCTCATCTAGCACGCTGTCTGACACTGCGTTTTTTGCGTCGTTCCCAAGTGCTCGTTCCAAGCGTCGTGCTGAGGATGCTTCGGATGAGACGATGCCCCAATCAGTCAATGCTGCTGCTGAGCCGTCGATTGAGCCGAGGTTTCATGGTGGTGACCTGTCGGATCAACATGACGAACTTGCAAGCGATCGCGACATTGACTATCGAACCCTACACAAATTGCTAAGAGAGCATCAGTGGCGCGAAGCCGATCATGAAACGTATTCGATTTTGGTTCAGCTTGGAAAATTTGGACAACCTGGTGTTGAATGGCCGAATCTAAGAGCAATTGATAACCTCCCGGCAACAGATTTACAAACGATTGATCGCCTGTGGAGTATCTACAGCAGCGGTAAGTTTGGGTTCCGTGAGCAATATCGTATGTATGACCTTGCGTCTGGCTACTCTAAGCACGAGCTATATGCGGCATACGGCAAGATTGTGAAGTGGATGTTATTCGAGCAAGAATTCACTGGCTTCAAATACTACAACCAGCTGATCTTCGACCACCAGCTCGCTCCTAGAGGCCACCTACCCGCAAAGTGGTTTTGGGAGATTTCTCCGTGGGAGTCAATTCGATGTGGCGGTCTGGGAACCGGACGAGGCGGCTGTGGGCGTGACAACGATCTCCTCGCGAATTTTATGACCAAGTTGAAAGCCTGTGGCTTTTTAGTTCCCGCAAATCCCGGCGAGTAACTGTTCTCTATCGATCTACACCGAGTGCGTGGTTGTTGAGTCGTGTCACTACAAGGCTAGGCCGAATCAATTTAGACTAGGACCCCGAGTATTGTCCAGTTCCTTGGCGCACAGCCAAATGGTTTGCCATCTTGTCCCAACCGAACTGGCGACGGCTATACATTTTCGGAGAATAGGTTTTTAAGGAGGCTTTGGGAGGCTTCTAACCTTCACATAGCCCGTCCTTCCAAGCCGGCTATGTGAAGGGATATGATAATTGGTTGTTGCATGGTTGAT
>JBCBLF010000358.1:0-3761 GCA_038520475.1 Cyanobacteria bacterium J06627_8 | reverse complement strand
TGAGAAGAGTAATCCACTCAGCAATGCGTTCAATGGCTTGTTCAATTTTCTCTCCTCATCACTCGTCTCACCAATGATTGTATTGACCAGTTTTGTGAGTGTTGCTGAAGCAGACAAGCATAACCGCGACCCCGTCGGATTGGAATCCTCAAGCAAATCAGAGCCTATGACCGGCGAGGATTCTTCTCCGGTCATTATTCCAGTTATTCCACCCAGATCAGAGGTGCCGAATGTTCAGGAGAATGTCAACGAAGGCAATGCTAACGAAGAGAGGGCCAACGAAGATAATGAGCTAACGCCAGAGAATGCTGCTGAATTTGAGACCGATGTACCCTTACCACCACAGAGTCTGATTGAACCTGCAAGTCCGATTGAACCTATTTCAACTGACATAACACCTGATGTGGTGCTGTTAGGCCAACCTGATAATGCACCATTCGTCGTCGTGATTCCCGGCTCTCGCGAAGAGCGACTTGACCGACTACAGCAGATCGTGCCAAACGCATTTCTCACTGATTCTCGTAGAGGTCGCTACATTCAAGCAGGAGCATTTTCGTCTCGATCAGATGCCGAGTCACTGAGTTCATTTCTCCGTCACCAAGGATTCGATGCACGCGTTGTCTATTTTCGTTCTCGCTAGAATTTGGCAATCCCATTTCTGGAGCTAAGTGAATCAAATCGGATCGGGGAGACAGAGTTCAATTTGATGTGACCATTACGGGTGTTCGTCCATCAATGCAGACTCGGCTTGGCTTATATGTTTCAGCCACATTAGCAACATCACTGCCCTGTCCTGATATTGTGGTTGTTCCTGCGTTAGCAGATAAAACTCCTGAACTCTTGGATGCAGCTCTTCAGCGTCCTGATGTGAAGGAGGCTCAACAGGTCATTCAACATTGGTATCGCTCGGGCACTCTAGTCACCGCAGCATGTACCGGCACCTATATTCTGGCAGCGATTGGTTTGCTGGACGGTATACGTGCCACGACATCATGGTGGCTTGCACCTGATTTTCGTAAACGTTTCCCTAACGTTATCCTCGATGACTCACACATGCTGGTGGTACAGGAACAGCGAGTGACCGCAGGAGCAGCACTGGCACATATTGATTTAGCGCTGTGGATAGTCCGTCAGCACAGTGTTGAGATAGCGCAGTGGGTATCTCGATATCTCATGATTGATGGGCGACCCTCTCAGGCTGTATATGCCATGGCAAATCATTTAGCCCATAACGACTCACTCATCGAACGCTTTGAGCATTGGGCACGTCAAAATCTTAATCGCTTTACGATGACAGGTGCCGCAACAGCAGTAGGTGTCAGTGAACGAACCTTGCAACGGCGGTGTCAGGAAGTTCTGGGACGCACTCCTATTGCATTTGTTCAGGATCTTAGGATTGAGCAGGCAATCTATCGTCTTCAAGTCACCGATGCAAGTGTTGAAGAGATTGCCCAGGCAGTGGGCTACCGTGATGGTGTCACGCTACGAGCATTGCTTCGGAGAAAAACCGGATGTAGCGTGCGTGAGTTACGCAGAATCAATAAGCAGCCATAGGCTAACGCTGTCCAGATCGCATGAAACGCTGGCGATACCCCAAGCCGAGTGGCTATAAAAGGTCAGCTAGCATTTATTGCTAGCCGTTTAAGTCATGGTGGAGAAGTCCTGCTTAGAATTGAGAAGGATTTCATTCCAATCCATATCTATAGCTTTAGCCATTTAGGCTAGGACACCAAGTATCATTCGATTCCCGCGTATCGCCAAATGGCTCGCCGTCTTGTCCTAACGGAACTGGCGACGGCTATACAAGGATTATTGAGGAGTCTAGATTGGATTTGTTTTTACGTTGAACGCTTTAAACTTGGGCTCGATATGTTCGATATGTTGGAGGGTATACCTCTATCTTGCACGTTTGGACCTCGCTGGCGATCGCCAGTCGGAACCCCTAGGAAGAGACGCACAATTTCACGAGTGATAGCGCTCATGGCTGTGCTGGGGCTAACATCTTGCCAAGCTATCAATCAACCACTGCCGCTGAAGCTCATTGGTCGGGTTCGTTCCGTTGAAGCGGTTCAGACGAGAGTTAATGTGGGGTCAACCATCTATATCCAGGGAACCGTGGGCGATCGCGTTCCGCTTGTCAATGGTCAGGTCTATGAGCTAAAAGACGCGACAGGACAGATTTGGGTCGTGTCTAATGACACCACAATCACCACGGGAGAGGAACTGCTCATTCAGGGCAAACTTTCCTATCTAGCGACGCCTGACTATGGTATCGATGCGGGCGAACGTTATCTATGGGAAACAGGGCAGATCGAGCGATCGTTTTAGCGTTTACCCAATGTGTTGAGGGAACGGAAGCTTGGTGCACGACTCAATCGCCGATTGTTCTGACGGAACTAGCGACGGCTATGTTTGGGGAAACGGTATGACTGAGGTATCATCACCATCGTTGTTCTGGATTTGGTGACGACAGACGATGACCTTAACCCCATCTTCTCCCGATGCGTCTGAATCTCGGCCTCATGTGGCGATCGCCATTCTGCACCAGTTGCAGCCAGATGGATCGTTGAGGTTTTTGATGCAGCTCCGCGACGATATTCCTGGCATTGCATATCCCGCCCACTGGGGGTTCTTTGGAGGACATGTTGAACCAGGAGAACATCCCGATGACGCAGTGCGGCGAGAGCTGCTTGAAGAAATTAACTACATGCCCGAAGCGATTGATCCCTTCAAGATATACAACGGTCCACGCAGCATTCGGCATGTCTACGGTGCCAAGCTTGAGACGACGATTGATGCGCTCACTCTAGGTGAAGGCTGGGACATGAAACTCGTCACCATTGAAGAAATAAAATCAGGGGAATGCTACTCTTCTGTCGCTCAGCAGGTTAAACCCATTGGGGCACCGCATCAAGCCATACTGCTTGAGTTCTTGTCTACTCAAACAAGCACACAACCACCCGTTAGCAGCTGATACTAAATTCAGCCTGGAAAACCTCGAAATGATTTCTGTTGAAATTCCCGCGTTGCGAGAGCTTCAGCCAAAAATTAAATCTGGTTTTTACTTCCGGGTTTGGTATGACTAGTAGCTAAATCCAGCTAGAACGAGAGTCAGGCCTGCTAGTGCCGCTAGAATTGCGAGAACCTTTCCAGCATTGGGACTGCCCTTCCAAGAGTAATTTTTATCTTCCATAACAAAAAGCAATGTTTTGAAACGCACTATAGCTATTGTGACATTTTTGTGACCCGTCGCCGGAACTGGGCAGCCCTTTTATTATTTGGATTGTTATTATTTGGAATTTTGGTGGCGATCGCCTCAACGATTTCTGTTGGGGTTGAAGAAGGGTATTTTTCTAGTGTCTCTTTCAACAAAAAAACGGGGTATTGGTCCAATACCGTCGGTCAGCTCTTGCCTGTTCGTTTCAATAACGTGCAGGACGAATGAGCGATCGAAAATTTTTTCCAATGACTGGACCGTTACGCAGACGATTCAGGTCCAGAGAAGTAATGTTTTTTTTGATAGGACACTCGAAATACTAAGCTGCTCGTCGAAGGATCGATGAGTTTGAACCACCTGAAGATGAGTATTAAATTCAGCTCTTTCTTTAAAGATCTTCAAATTTAACTATGAATATCTCCAAGTTCAATTTAGATATCTCTGATTGGCTTAACTTAATTGCAATTTCAATCACACTAATTGGAATTGTAATTAGATTCATACAAACATTGCCCAAGTTGAGAGCATCTGTCAGAAGGACGTT
>JBCBLF010000357.1:0-3785 GCA_038520475.1 Cyanobacteria bacterium J06627_8 | reverse complement strand
GTCGTGGTGCTCTCATCATCTGTTACGGTCCCTTGATCATGAAGTGATTCGTCCATAGCGGATTCACCGCTTCGAGCAGGCTCGACGCTAGGAGTTGGCCAGTTGAATATCAGCTACAGCAAAATCAAGACGATTGAGAATACAACGGTGCCAAATCCGAATGACCAAAAGCACGTTTGATGCTTGGGTGATAGTTCTGTCTGCAACCCGCTGATCAGCAAGCCTCCAGCAACAAATGCCCAAAGGTAGTTGAACGGTAGTGTACTCCTAAGTAGAAACTCAGACATCACAGAGCTGATCAATAGGCCTGCAATAATAACCCAACGGCCAATTCGACGATAGGGACGCTTGTGATGGCCTGTGAGCCTATCGTTGATCACAATAAAGTGCAAGATAAGCACGGCCAGCAGAAGAGACCGCTCAATAATTGAAAACTCAAACTTATACCCAACTTGCAGCAGGTTAAACAGCAAGATGTAGATAGTAAACACCGCTAGGCTAGCGATACAGACGATTGGAGATGTGCGATCGCGTCCAGATTTTTCAGCGTATAGCTTTCGCGATCGCCACGCCAACTGTTCTAATCCATGAAAGGTGAGAATCCCCAACACCATGACACAGTAAATACTGATATCAGCTGAACCTGACGCGGATTCAGTGTTTAGTACAACTTGCGATTGTCCGATCCGTGGCAGGATATCAAGAACAACGTAAGCAGTTGACACTCCACCAGTAAACGAAAACCACTTTTCTTGTGGAATGAGAGTCAGCGCCTCAATATCAATCGAGATAGCAAAGACAAGCGCTAGTGTCACCGCAAAGACAAATTCAATATCCATAACGAGTTCTGTAACGGTATTGTTTTTGATGATTGTGAAGAACTAAAGCAACATTTATGGGCAGCCGTTACTTTAAAATTTTTTACCTAAATTATGTTATAGCTTTATGGCTTCAGAGTTGAATCGGTTTCTCGATTAGTGGAAGAAATCAGGGTTACTCCCCCTTACCAAACTCAATACATCAGGTTACGACCAGCAACTATTGTTGAAAGCAGCCGTTGCCCACCATCTCCCAAATGGCAAATTGAGACAAATTGCTGAGCAGTAAACGGCTTCAGCATATATCTGCGCTGCCTGATAGACGCAAACTGACAACAAACGGCTCTATGATCTGGCACCCCACTTCTACTTTGCCAAAGATAATCTGCATGTCTAGCAGACGAAAAATCATTTAACGGCATCACCGTTGATCCATACTCAGCCAAGAAAATTCCTCAGTTTACTGCACGCCATCTATGGGAGGATGAACCTCATAAGCATCAGCATAGAAGTAGGCCGATGATGAGCACAAAACCAAAAATTATCGTCTTAGACGATGACCCCACCGGTTCGCAAACCGTGCACAGTTGTCTGTTATTGCTCAAATGGGACGTTGAGACGCTAATCACTGGTCTAATAGACTCATCTCCCATCGTCTTCATACTGACGAATACGCGGGCTCTCACCCCTGCTCAGGCTGATGCGATTACTCGTGACGTATGCCGAAACTTAAAAGTGGCGATCGCCCAAGCAAATATTGAGGACTTTTTAGTCGTGAGTCGATCTGACTCGACGCTCCGGGGTCACTATCCTGTGGAAACTGATGCGATCGCCGCTGAGTTGGGACCATTTGATGCGCACTTTCTCACACCAGCCTTCTTTGAAGGAGGCCGATTTACTCGCGACAGCATTCATTATCTGATGGTGGGCAACAAAGAGACCCCAGTCCATGAAACTGAATTTGCACAAGACTCAGTCTTCGGCTATCACCACAGCTATCTACCAAACTATGTCGAAGAAAAAACAGCTGGGAAAATTTCTGCGGAGTCAGTCGAGCGCTTTGTTCTAGACGATATTCGCACAGGGACGCTTGACCGTTTGATGAGCCTTCAACACAATGTCTGTGTTGCCGTTGACGCCGAACATCAAGAAGATCTTAATCAGTTTGCACAAGATGTGTTGAAGGCAGCGTCACAAGGCAAGCGATTCTTGTTTCGTAGTGCTGCTAGCCTGTTGACCGCCCTAGCCGCCCTTCCACCGCAACCCGTTGAAGCAGAGCACATGGCAACTCTGACTCGAAATCAGCAACCTGGCGTCGTTTTGATTGGTTCTCACGTTAAGAAAACTACGCTGCAACTCAATCAATTGTTGAACGCTGATGGCATTGTTGGAGTAGAAGTGGATGTCATACACTTGCTAGACGATTCTGCTGACCAACGACAACAGCTGCTATCGTCAATTCTTGAAAACGTTCATGAAATCCACTCTCAGGGTAAAACACCTGCGGTCTATACCAGTCGCACAGAACTATCATTTGATTCTACAGAGACCCGGTTGGCGTTTGGTGTCGCCGTATCCTCATTACTGATGGATATTGTTCGAGGCTTGCCAAGCACCATTGGCTTCTTAATTAGTAAAGGGGGAATCACCTCTAACGACACTTTGAGTACTGGACTTGCCCTCACGTCTGCTCGCCTACTTGGGCAGATTATTCCAGGATGTTCAGTTGTTAAAACGCCTGAAACCCATCCACAGTTTCCTAACCTACCGGTTGTTCTCTTTCCCGGCAACGTGGGGGATGAACAAGCGCTGGCGATCGCCTATCAGCGGTTAAACGCCTAGCACACCATGCTTAGCGAGCATCAATCACAGTTTTTTGTCCCCTCAAGCAAAAGTTCCAAACTCTAGCAGCGTGTTCCAGCAGACTTAGCGGTGACGACCGATAGCGTTTCCTGGCAATGGTGATAAAACGATCTACAGTTATTCCTTCTGTCCAGTTTCCTTCTGTCAACTCAAAAATTATGGGCACTCAAACCACAGCCAAGACACTATTTCTTCTAGCATCAATGGTTGGCTGGCTCATCGTCGGCGCATCCCTCATGTATCTATTCCCTGTTGTTGCTGACCGTCTTGTTTCATCTGACCTCACACATACCTGGATGAAAAACCTCAGCCGAGGCGGTTACGATCCCATGCTTGCGGTAGTCGGAGGAGGGTTCACGTTTATTGCAACAGTTGCAGGAAACGTCATCTGGTATCGTCAATTTGACGGAAAACTTTGATAGAAAACTGTAGGAGTGTTAGAGATCGCCACTTGTTTAGTTGCACTTTCTGTTGACGAAGAAACTAGCTTCACATCCCATAAGCGCCAGTAGTCCGAAACACATGGGCACGATGTGATGCAGAATGCGAAACGCAACTAGTGCTCCTAAAATATCGACAGTGGAAGCAACTGAAGGCAGAAGGAGAATCATAACGGTCTCAAACACGCCAATGCCTCCCGGTGCACTACTGAGCACACCAACAAATTGAGCCACGACATAAACACCAATCACATAGGGAAGATCTCCAATCGTCGTCGGACTCAGCAACACATAAATGGTCGATGCGGCGATCGCCCAATCGACGCAGGTGAGCATAATTTGAGAAACTGCAATCGGCAAAGAAAGACGAGGGACCGACACCCATCCAATCGTGAGCGATCGCCGCATTACACTGCCTATAACCAAGTAAGTCACCACCATCGAAAGCGAAGCGAACCCCAGCACTTGCAACGACTGTTGGGGAAGATCGAGAGCAACGGCAAAATTATCGGGTCGAGTTAGAAGCAGGACACCGCTGGTCGTCAACATCCCTAGCCAAAAACTGAGATTGCAAAATGCAATAATCTGAGCAATTTGTTGTACGGTGAACCCCCAGCGTTTGTAGAAGCGATAGCGGAGGGCACTACCACTTAGAAAGGTTGCG
>JBCBLF010000356.1:0-3792 GCA_038520475.1 Cyanobacteria bacterium J06627_8 | reverse complement strand
CTACATGGAGCAGTTAGGTTGGGGACCATATCAATGTGATCATGAAGACGCCAATGGTCAGTTTGAGCTGAACTGGACCTATAGCGATGCCCGAACAACGTGCGATCGCCATGTCTTTTTCAAATACATGGTCAAAACCCTGGCAGAGAAACAGGGATTGACGGCAACCTTTATGCCTAAGCCCTTTAGTCACATTACGGGCAGTGGTGGTCATGTCCACAATAGCCTGTGGCAAGGACAGACCAATAGTTTTGAAGCGGGAGCTGATGACGGTGGCTTGTCGCCCGTTGGCTACAACTTTTTGGGCGGCGTGCTGAATCATGCCAAGGGATTGACCGCATTGTTTGCGCCCACAGTGAATTCCTATCGTCGCTTGGGAGCCAGCATGACAGCATCCGGCAGTACCTGGACCCCGCGATACATTTCCTATGGTGGCAACAATCGCACCCACATGATTCGCATCCCAGAAGCTGGGCGATTTGAATGTCGCTTGGTAGACGGGTCCGCGAATTTATACCTGGCCTTGGCGGGATTGCTAGCCGCAGGCTTGGATGGTATCAAGCAGAACACCGATCCGGGCGATCGCATCGACGAAAATCTCTTTGTGCGCGGCTCGGAATTCCCCGACTTGGCAACCCTCCCTGCCAATCTCTATGAGGCTATCCAATCTCTGAAACAGAATTCCTTGTTGATGGATACGTTGGGTGACCTCGGAGCCAAAACCTTCATCGAATTCAAAGAAAAAGAGTGGAATGCTTTCTGCTCTCAAGTCACCGATTGGGAAATGACCCAATACATCAATATTTAGAATGTCTTTCAGTCTCAACACATACAACTTTCCAACCACCATTCGGTTTGGTCCTGGTGCCCGACACACCTTGCTCGCAGAACTGACTCGCCTTGGGATTCAACGTCCCCTGCTCGTGACCGATCGCGATGTAGCGAAACTTCCCTGGTTTGCCGCCATCGAAGCCTCTGTCACTGCCCTGAAATCCCTGACCTTTAGTGGCGTCTGGGGTAATCCTGTGGTTTCGCAAGTAACCACGGGACTAGATGCCTATCGGGAATTGGATGCCGATGGCATTGTGGCAATTGGGGGGGGAGCACCGATGGATGTGGCGAAGGCGATCGCCCTGATGGCCCATCATCCGGGCCACTTATTTGATTATGAGGATGGAGCGAGCATTCGACCGATTGATCAGCCAATTCCACCGATTGTCGCAATTCCAACGACAGCAGGAACCGGCAGTGAGGTAGGGCGCAGCGCTGTGATTTCTGATGATGAAACCCACGCTAAAAAGATTGTGTTTGATCCAAAGCTATTGCCGGCAGTCGTTCTGGCCGATCCAGAGCTATTGCTGGGACTGCCTGCTGGCATTACGGCGGCGACTGGGATGGATGCGCTCACCCATTTAATCGAAGCTTTCTTAGCCAAAGGTAGTAATCCTCTTTGTGATGGCATCGCACTGGAGGGAATTTATCTGGTGTCCCAACATCTGAAAGATAGTGTTTTGTTTGCTCAGCGGTTAGCCCATGGAGAGCCATTTGATGAAGCCTCAGAGGCTGCCCATTTAACGGCACGGGCAGGAATGCTGAATGCATCGATGATGGGGGCGATCGCCTTTCAAAAAGGGCTTGGCGTCACCCACTCCTGCGCCCATGCCCTTTCAACGGTGTGCGATACTCACCACGGTCTGGCCAACGGGGTGATGCTGCCTGCTGCCATGCGATTTAATATCGATGCCGCACCCGAGAAATTTTTACGAATGGCTAGGATTGTTCGCCCGGATGCCACCCATGGGTCAACATTCATTGACTGGATTGTCGAGCTCTCGCATTCCATCGGTATTCCCGTATCGCTTGGCCTTCTGGGCGTATCAACCGAGCAATTGGATTTATTGGTTGACGTTGCAATCAACGATATCTGTCATCCGTTGAATCCCAGACCCGTTACCAAAGATGATTTTTATGCCATTTATCGGGATGCCATGGTTGCGTGAAGGATTCCTATGACTAACACCATTTCCATCATCAACCCTGCAACCGAAAAACTCATCACAGAGCTTCCAGTGGATGATCAGGCAGCGATTGCTGATAGGGTTGCGCAAGCGCGCATAGCTCAGTCAGCCTGGGCAGAGCGATCGCTATCGGGTCGGATAGAACCCATTAAGAAATTTAGAGATGCGTTGGTGCAGCAGGTTGATGTCCTAGCTGCGACCCTCACCTCAGAAACGGGTAAACCGATCACTCAGGCTCGAACTGAAATTCTTGCAACGCCCCAACGGATTGATTTCTTCATCGAGACGGTAGCTCAGGTGTTGGCTCCCAAACGGGTATATCAAGAACCCTGGCAAGCGATTCCTGGAGCAGGTCAGCTTGAAGAAATCATTACCCATGATCCATTGGGGGTGGTTGCAAATATTTCAGCGTGGAACTACCCGTACTTTGTTGGTTCTAATGTGTTTATTCCAGCACTGCTTACCGGCAATGCAGTGTTATATAAACCCTCTGAAATTGCGTCACTGACAGGACTGGCGATCGCCAACCTGCTTCATGAGTCAGGCATCCCAGATAATGTATTCATTCCTGTCATTGGTGCTGGTCTAGCAGGAGCCGCCTTGCTAGACCAGCCCATTGACGGCGTCTTCTTTACAGGTTCCTACGCCACGGGACAGAAAATAGCGATCGCTGTTGCTCCTAAACTCATTAAGGTGCAGTTAGAGCTGGGGGGTAAAGACCCGGCCTACGTCTGCAATGATGTCGATGTGGCCACAGTCGCCGCTGGCCTGGCGGACGGAGCGTTTTATAACAATGGTCAGAGCTGTTGTGCGGTTGAACGCATCTACGTCCACACAGACATCTACGAGGAATTTGTTGATGCCTTTATGCAGACTGTGCAGGGATTCCAACTCGGTGATCCAACCTTAGCAGACACCTACTTAGGCCCGCTCAGCCGCAAGCCTCAGCTCACTGTCTTGGAACAACATGTAGCAGATGCCGTAGCGAAGGGTGCCCATGTTCGTTGCGGTGGTCAGTTGCTCGATCGGGTCGGTTGGTATTTTGCGCCTACGATTTTGACGAATGTGACCCACGAGATGATTGTGATGAAGGAGGAAACCTTTGGACCTATTATCGGGATTCAACGCGTCAGTGATGATGATCGGGCCGTTACGTTGATGAATGATACAAACTACGGATTAACAGCAGCCGTATACAGTGCTGATCGCGATCGCGCTATCCGCATTTTGAGTCAGGTGAATAGCGGAAGCGCTTATTGGAACTGTTGCGATCGGGTTAGCCCTCACCTGCCCTGGACTGGGAGAGGCCAGTCAGGTATCGGCTCAACGCTTTCAACGATTGGGATCAATGCCTTTTTGCAACCCCGAGGATGGCATTTAAGGAGATAACACCATTTCTCTGAAAACCAGATACACACGAAGGATTCATACCGCCGTCGCCCGTTCCATCAGGACCAGACGGCAGACCATTTGGCTGTGCACCTAGGAACTGGATGATAAGAGATGCCCTAGCCTAAACAGCGAAAGTGACATAACGATCCGTATCACTGGGTAAGTAGCTTATCGACCGCTTGCTTAATGACCATCTCATCCTCGGGGTTTTGATATGGATTGCCTGCCCGGTGGCCCCAAATTGAAGGAATTGGATGATACGTACTGTTAGGAATCAACTGAGCCTCTGCTTTGCAGTCCTCTGGTGTGAAGTACAGATCTGTTGTTGCAGGCATCACCAAGGTTTTGGCTTGGATGGTTCCCATCGCTTTTACATAATCAC
>JBCBLF010000355.1:0-3803 GCA_038520475.1 Cyanobacteria bacterium J06627_8 | reverse complement strand
GCAAAAAGTTCCATCTGGCATGCTTCCTGCGTTAGAGCTCAATGGACGCCTCATTACTGAAAGTGACGAGATCTTGTTGGCCCTGGAGCAAGCATTTGGCCCTCTTAACCAATCGTTGCTAGCATCCAACGTTATTCCGTTACGTCAACTCGAAAGGCTTCTGTTTCGCGCGTGGTGTAGCTGGTTGTGTTATCCAGCGCGATCGCTCAGAGATGATCAGCGTAACCGAGACCAATTTGTCACTGTCGTTAACAAAGTTGAACAGGCCTTATCCAGTACTCCAGGACCATATTTCCTAGACGAATTTGGCATCGTCGATGTTATTTTCACACCTTACGTTGAACGAATGAACGCTAGCCTGTTCTACTACAAAGGCTACTCGTTACGAGAAGAGAATGCTCATTTTTCAGCCTGGTTCGATGCCATGGAACAGCTTCCGACCTATCGGGGCACCCAGAGCGACTTTCACACACATGTTCACGATCTACCACCACAAATGGGAGGCTGTTGGTCAAACAACGAGCAGCAAGCCAACATCAACCAAGCACGCGTCGATAACGGACCGTGGCTAGGGTTGCCAGATGTCACCTATCCAGAGCCAGAAAACTCGCGAATAGAAGCGCTCCATCGCGTTCTTAAGCATCGCAACAATATCATTCGAGTGAATCCAGAACGTGATGAATTGATTGATGAAGCTCTGCGCTGCGCGCTCACTCAACTCATCACTGGCAAAACCTGCACACCTCCAGTAGGGGCTGACGCAGCACTCCGATATCTACGCGATCGCGTCAACGTCCCTCGCGATATGTCAATCTATGCAGCCAAACGCCTCAGACAAGCGTTAGAAGAAACTGCCGCACGGGTTGGCGATCGCCAAGGACCTCCAATTCCGACACAGCATCGTAGAGATCAAGATCCTGCCCAGTTTGCTAGCGCTCAGAGACCATAGTCCGTAGCAACATAGCAATGGCCTGTCTCATTTGAACACCGACAATATTACGGGACAAGAGATGTAATTCGTGCCAGCCCACGGACAGATAGCGAGTAGCAGCATTTTTAGTTAAGTAGTTGTGCGGATCTCGGACAAACTTTCCGTATGACTTAATTAGCATGTCAAAGAATGCCAACATTTTGGCGCATCCGTTGGCGATGAGGCACATATGAAAAAATATCTAGCAACCACACTATCTATTCTTCTTCCATTAAGCATCGTTTCCGCTGCTCAAGCGCAATCAGAGCAGTTAGTCAATGCTCATGTTACCCATGATGAACCCGGACTCATCGCTCAGTTTGGGCGTATTCGGATTCCAAGTGGCAGCAGCTCAGACGAAGTAGAAGAAGCTCAAGAAGAATCGACCAACAATGATTTTGCGGGATTCTCTGGAGAATATAGCGAATATCTTGACGACTACAATGGCTTCAAGGTTTCAATTCCCGTTGAGTTCGAGATTCTATCCCCCGGACAAACGACAAACTGGACAGGGCCGATCTTAGATGAGGGAGCCGTCGGTATCTACGTCAATGCGGCACCATTACCCGGTGTTTCAGCAGCAACCTTGCAGGAAACCTATCGCCAGCAATATGAAGCGGATCGCTTCTATACTGATGTCCAAGCAATGACTGTTCCCTACGGCGATCGCAATGTTCCTGCGCTACGCGTAAGAGAAGTGAACAATCGCCAAGGTACACGTGACCAAAAAGCACCTGACGATATTCATCGCTGGCACTTGTTTGTGTTCGGCAACGAACGAGTTTACACCTGGGGCTTCACTGGCATGTTCCAAACCTTCCAAGATGAAGAAGTTCAGGCAACCTACGAAGACGTTATTGGCTCAGTGGAACTGATTTCAATTGTTGAGTAGGAATAGAACTCACATAGTTGAGCGTCTTTTCGCGGGGGGCGGCCCCGCAAAAAAGCTCTCAAAGTCCAGAACCTTGGATGAAATGCATAAGTTCTGAGGAAGCAATGTTAGCTTGAATAAACCCCCAAGCGTGAGGGCTGAATCTTGTGTTCTCTCACGGCTGGGTAAAGTTTAAGAAGAAATAGGAGTTTGGGCCGCAACGTGCCCAAACTCCTATTTCTTCGTTATAGATTTTAGAGGGTGGCCAAGTTGCAATTCCTTCCTGCCTCCGCCAATCGTGGAAGACGAAGATAGAAAAGGGATTCCCAGACGTGTCGCCCTATTCACTCACATTCCTCTCCCCATTGCGCATACTGCTGGAATAGAACCGCTCCTATTCAAAATTGACTCGACCTAGACAGCACATTGATGTCAATCCTCCGATTAATCAGACGAATAGACTATGCGGCATCAACCGTTTAGCAAGCAGCCTAGAAGGGATAGACAATAGGAGCAATCGTAATAGTCAAAACCCAAAATAATACATTTAAAGGAATACCGACACGCATAAAGTCTGTGAACTTATATCCGCCAGGACCGTACACCATGAGATTGGTCTGATATCCAATGGGAGTTGAGAAACTCGCAGACGCCCCAATCATAATGCTGATGACAAATGGCATAAAACTGACTCCCAAATTTTGGGAAAGTGCTAAAGCAATTGGAAAAACTAAGGCCGCAGCTGCATTATTCGTAATGACTTCTGTAAAGAGCATCGTGATGCCATACACCACAGCCAATGCCACATAGGGATTGTTTCCTGCAATGCTAATAAACAGCTCAGCGATCGCCCCAGCAGCTCCCGTACTTTCAAGTGCCTTACCAATACCTAGCGCTGCACCAATCACCAGCAACACCGACCATTCAATATTCTTCAATGCACGGTTTGCCGAACAACAGCCTAAGATCATCATGGCGATCGCTGCCAAAGCAGCCGCCTGAAGCATACTCATCACACCAAACGACGCAAGCACCACCATCATGCATAAAATCGCAATCGCCCAGGGCGCTTTATCGTGCTCCAAAGGTTGCGAATCTGGAATATCACTGATGAGATAGAAATCGCGAGACACACGGCGCTGCTCAAGGAACGACGGATGAGCCTCAAGCAGCAAGGTATCACCGGAGCGAAGGCGAATATCACCAATTTTTCCTGGGAGGCGATCGCCATTTCGAGCAACTGCCAAAACAACTGCATTATATTGACTTCGAAACTGCCCCTCTCGAATCGTTCGCCCAACAATAGGACATGTATTAGAGACAACAGCCTCAATCATGCAGCGTTCAGAGCGTGGCACTCCTAACTTAAAGACTTGGTCAGTTGCAGGACTCAACCCTCTCAAGCGATGAAGATCAATCACAGAATCAATCGCTCCCACAAAGACAAGCTGATCGTCCTCTCTCAACACTTCCTGAGGACTGACCGCTGGAATCAATTGCCCGTTTCGGTTAATTTCAGCTAAATACATACTCGGGAGGTGGCGGAGACCAGCTTTTGCAATGGTTTTTCCTGCAAGAGGACTATTAGGAGCAACAACCATTTCCACCGTATACTGATGCGGATCAGCATCGTCACTTAACGCCGGTTTACGGGTTGGGAGTAGCCAACGCTGGGTGATGATCAGCACAACCATTCCAGCCAATGCACAAGGCAGACTAATCCGCGTAATGTCCAATAAGCCTAAGCTGTCATAGTCCGTCTCTGAAATCAGCAAACCGTTGACGACAAGATTCGTACTGGTTCCGATCAATGTGCAAACGCCACCAAAAATTGCAGCATAGCTAAGCGGAATCATTAGTTTTGACGGACTAATTCGCAGCTTTCGCGACCACTCGTTAACAACAGGAATGAGTGCATTTCTCAACAACACTCCTGTTGTTGCAATGTTCATTCCTGTTGTT
>JBCBLF010000354.1:0-3849 GCA_038520475.1 Cyanobacteria bacterium J06627_8 | reverse complement strand
GCAACGAGTAACGCATGAGGATGATGTTGTCAGATACAAAAATTCCCCTGCGATTGAGCAAGGGATACATCAAGTAATTCACCGCGGCGCCGTCTTGCCTCAGTTTTCGACCTGGTTAGACCAGGTGGGTACCATGACTCTGATTTAAAGTTTCCGAGTACAAGCTCGGTCTACTGCCACCAGAAGAATTTGATTCCCAGATTCGAAAAACATAGATCGTAAAACATTGTTGGCAGTCACCAACGCCGTAGTGAATCTTTGATTATTTTAGCGATATCTCTATGGGCGATCGCAAGGGGTAGTTTGACGGATATCACGCCATGATCGAATACATGCCCGTCGAAGAATAATGTAGAAACTGCTTAATGCCTGACTCAGAGACAGCTTCAGCACCACTGCCCCATTTCGTAGGTCTTCAAATATAAAGAAATCTTCAATGATTAGACGTCAACCATTTTATTTTGCTAATCAATCACTACAGTTACACATGCATCGCGCGCAATACATACATGTTTAACCACCTGGCACTGTTAGCGATGCGCCATTGTCACGTGGTGTTAGCCCAAGGATGAATGGCACAGCCTGCTTTTGCCATTGCTGCACTGATGAGTATGCAGATGCCGACTCTCCAAAACAAATCTTCAGCATGTCTGTATTGATAATGCCGGGATTCAGAGCGATCGCCCCCATCCCACTGGGCAACTCCTGCGATAAGGCCTGCGTTAGTCCTTCAATCGCCCATTTCGATGCACAATAGGATGCTACTTCAGGAGAGGTTGAACGTCCCCATCCAGAACTAAAGTTAATCACCAAACCTTTTTCAGCAGACAGCATTGCTGGAAGAAACGCTCGAATCACATTGACGGTCCCGACGATGTTGACCTCAATTAGCTGGCTAAATTCTGATGCCGGAACCTCCCAGAGTGGAGCTGGCTGATTAATCAAGGCAGCATTATTGATCATGAGGTCAGGCACTGCATTGCGACATTGTTGTGTGGCCCAAGCGTCAACCTGAGCAACATCTGATACATCAACAACATCGAATTGATGGGGATGCCGATACTCAGACTGTAACTCGGCGATCGCCGGTTCTGAGCGTGCACATCCCCACACAATATGACCCGCTTGAATAAACCCTTCGAGCATGGCTCGACCCAAGCCCTTGGAAACACCAGTGATTACAATTGTCTTGGGCATTGATTTTCCTCATCATTTCGCAAACAGCCCGCTTACCCTTTGAACCGCACGAATACCCAAGGATCATCGAGCATCCCTCATGACATATTTATGAGAGTGTGCGGGGTAAAGCGCTACTGACTGAAGTCAAACGAATGTTGTTTGGAAAGCCGCATGGCATGCGGCTTTCCAAACAACACACTGCCTACGTTGTAGGCATATTGCTATAGAATCACACTGTTGAGTTATGGAACAATCACAATGAGCATGTTTTCTGGGCTAAATGATCACACCACAACAGGCTCTCTAGGGATTGCCGTCATCGCAGGTGTGGGTGGGACCATTACATTTCAAAAGTTTGAAACAGATGTCACCAGCTCAGAACTTCATGCGTATCTCACGATCCGCGGTGATCTATCAAAGCGCACGGTCGATTTAGGCGTGCTACCTGCCAACAGCGGTACCTTCAACGTATCGTTCCCTGACGGAACAGATATGAGTCTCTTCAGTGTTTTGGTGGTCACTGACGGGGAAACAGCCATTGGTCAAGCTCAGATCTCCTAGTCATTCATTGCGCCACTATGGACAGGGTTTCCAGAAGCCATTGCTGAAATAGTGACATTTGAGTCATCAGTAAGACGATTTGAGTTCTTCATATCACTAAGTCACTGGACTTAGATAACTATCTATCATGCAACGCTGATGAGGTCTAATTTCGGCATCCTTTTCAGCATCATTATGCATCCATGAATTTTATTCATAGTTGTAATAAGCGGGTCCTTTTGAATTGGCTGAGGGTCGCTCGATACACTGAGCGTAGAAACCAGATAGCAAGGTTCTGACAAAATCTTTCAATTCTTTCAAGCGATCGCGAATACCTCATTTAACTGATGTTCGTTGAACTGCCATGAGTTGACTAGTACAGATCCGAGCCGTTTTGGTTAAACCCCATGCATTACTCAAACGGAGGTGCCTAAATGCGGACCCTAGAACAAAGACTGAGTTACGAGCACCTAGAACTCATCTCTACCTCAAAACCAACAGTATCTGATTCGCTATCGCATCGCATCGCATCTCTTGGTAGTCAACTCGTAAAAGGTATGGCTAGATTGTTTCTAGGCTCAAATGAACCTCAGATTTGGACTCACGCTGACAAAACTGGGCAACAGGTCTGGTACGTTCGAGACCCCCACACCCAAGAAGTTAGCTGTCTCAGTTCAGAACATGACGTAAGGGTTTGGTTAGATAATCGCTCTTACTCATAATCCCCATCAAAATCGCTGCGCAGTAGAGTTTTCGTTAAACCATGACTAAACAGTCCAAACGAACGAGATCCATACTGCGCACGATGATCTAAGAGAATTCGACATGCCAATTACGCTGAGTGGATTGTTTGTCTATCCTGTTAAGTCTCTTGCTGGAATAACGGTCCAGCATAGTGAGCTCACATCTCGGGGCTTGAAATATGACCGTCGGTGGATGGTCGTCCAGCCAGATGGGACATTCATGACTCAGCGTAAATTTCCAAACATGGCGTTGTTGAGACCAGAAATTCGAGCGAACTCGCTGGCCATCACAGCATCTGGAATGGAAGGCTTGGTCATGCCTCTTGCTCCAGAAAGTGATGTCCAAAACCAGCAAGATGCAGATCGTCTAGAAAAAACTGTTGAAGTTTGGGGCGATCGCTGCCTTGCTTGGTCAATGGGCAAACACGCCCAGGAATGGATCAGTGAAGCCCTAAAGACGCACTGTGAACTTGTATACATGCCGGATAAGAGCAATCGCCCAGTGGATCATGGAAAGCTGGATGCGGCTCAGCAAGTTAGCTTCGCAGATGCATATCCCTATCTCCTCATCTCAACTGCGTCACTCGCAGACTTGAACCAACGATTGGACGAGCCCATTTTGATGAATCGTTTTCGTCCCAATTTCGTGGCGGATGGATGTCATCCATTCGACGAAGATACCTGGAAATCTATTCAAATTGGTGATATTCCTTTTTCGGTTGACAAGCCTTGCTCGCGTTGCGTTGTCACAACAATTCATCAATCGACGGGTCAACGGAATCCTGAACCATTGAAAACGCTCACAAGCTATCGCCACTGGGATGGTCAAATCTGGTTTGGGCAGAATTTAACTCATCGTCAGTTAGGAACCGTCTCGGTTGGCGATCGCATTCGCATCAATTCGCTCAATGGTCAACAATAAGAACCGTCACAAGTTCAGAAGACCAATAATCACGGAAGCTCAAAAAAATATCCAGAAGCCTAATTCTACAGGTGACAGAGCAATACAGTCGCGTTAACTCCAACAACGATAAACAATGATGTGTTGAGCCGGTGCGCCCTATGCCACTGTGCTTGATTAATTCGCACAGCACAATATGGTTATTCTTGTGCTCTTACCAGTTAAGCGTAAAGCGCGGGTACAGTCATGTACCCGCGCTTTACGCTTAACTGGTTTCTGAAGAACCAATATGATGCTAAGACTTTACGCCTTTGTCAAAAGCTCAACACAGGACAAAGGAACCGCAATGGGCCACAAGATAGAAGCCGCTGCAATCACTGACCATGAAATCAAGTCAGTCTTAGCCGTTTCCTCATCCATCAAGAAAGAAATTAACCAAAACGTACTTGCAACCAAAACCCCGAAAAAATATATAACCATATTGAA
>JBCBLF010000353.1:0-3864 GCA_038520475.1 Cyanobacteria bacterium J06627_8 | reverse complement strand
TGCTTAACTCAATGTCCGATTAACAAGCAAATAAGCGAAACGCCTTTCGATATCGAAAGGCGTTTCGCTTATTTGCTTGTTAATGACGATAGCTTTTCTAAATGATTGATGGCCATTGCCATCGGCGTTAGAGCATTATTTGGGGCTCGCAGAACAATCTAAACGAGCCGAGTCATCACTAAGCCAGCTACAGCCATATGAAACGAATGTGGGAGGTAGGACGGGCTCAGCCCATCGTACCCTCCCACAACTCATCTAGGCTCACTATAGTTGCTTATTAATCGACCAGTGCGAGGGCGATCGCATCGTATCTGGTTTTCAAAATTGGCTTTGGTATGAGACCGTGCTCTAGGAAGCAAGAGCAACCTCAAGCATTTGCTGGAGTTCGCCGCTTTGATAAAGCTCAATCAAAATATCAGAACCGCCAACAAACTCCCCATTGAGATACACCTGAGGAATGGTCGGCCAGTTGGAATACTCCTTAATCCCTTGGCGAACCTCTGGATCATCCAACACATCAAACGTTTCGTACGGAACGCCCATCATGTTCATAATCTGAACAACGTTGTTTGAGAAACCGCACTGGGGCATGAGCTTCGTTCCTTTCATAAACAGAACAATCTTGCCGCCGCTTACAATGCCATCAATGCGCTCTTTGAGTTCTGGAGTCATAGGAATGTCAAGTCCTCTAGAAATGGACAACAAACAATAGCTATCCGTTGAACAATTGAACAAGGATAGCTCCTTTACTCTTATAGAGTGTACATCCTATTGCTGACCAGCTGTGGCCCAACCTTCAGGTGTGTAGGTTTTCAGTGATAGAGCATGAATCGCTTCTGAAGACATGGCATCTTGAACAGAGCGATAAACCAACTGATGCTGCTGCACACGTCCTTTACCTTCAAACATCGACGAAACTACCACAACTTGATAGTGATCGCCTCCTCCGGTCAAGTCCTGAACCTGAACAACCGCATCAGGAATATTCTGTTTAATCATCGACTCAACACGTTCTGCGCTGACCATTATTCTGCCTCAACGGATAGACGACGTTTCGCTGTTTTGTTGTCCACGAGGATACGGTGCATCCACGAACCCCAGCTCAAACAGCTGACGATAAGCACGCTGCCCTAAATCTCGGGTAGGTTGTTGACTCTGAATGATTTGAACGAGAAGAGGAACGGCCAAATCAGGCTGATTCTGAGCACGATGAACCAGAGCAAGCTGATAGGTTGCCTGGTCACGCATCTGAGCCGTCTGCAATGCAAGCTGTCGTTGACTATCAGCAATCCGATTGTCAATTCCAGAGAAACTTCCAGCTAGCTGCTGATAGAAATTCGAAAGCTGGTTATAAACTTGACGAGCCTCTTGGAGTTTCTGAACTGCTAAATCATAGTCTTGAACTGACACCGCATCACCGGCCTCACTCATCAATCGTTCGCCACCCTCTAGGCTGAGAAAGCTAGAGCCTTGGCTAAGCGGACGCAGATCGTCATCGCTATTGCCAGTATCGTCAGCAGACGGAAGCAGCTCTGGATTGTTCAAGTCCTCTAATTCAGCACCTTCGATATCGATCGATGGATCCTGTGCTCGTACCACAGAGGCAGCCGACATGAAGGTAGCGAGTGAAAGCATTGCACCGGTAGCAAGGGCGTAGCGACGAACTGTACGGATGCTTGAAGCGTTTAAGTTAACCATGAAGCAACTTTTGGAACAAGAGAACTTAACAACAAACGATTTATGGTAGACGCAGCAATGCAGAACGCAGCTTTAACAAATGTTTAATCTGTTTTACATGGGCTATCTTACCATTGCCGATCCGAATATTTCATTTCAGACTGATGTCTTCTAAAGAAACATCCAATCGGTTACGACCATCGTCAGCCTAGTTTATGACATTAAGTGTCTATAGGACTCATCAATGCATAATCCTACCCGACACTCAAGCAAAAATCAGTATCAAAAATTTGGTGAAACCCATGCGCTGAAAAGATCCTAGCAAAATCCAATACTGGTAAGTCAATAAGAGCATTTGGTTTTCCTATTAACCAGTCTGGCAATAAGTAATGAAAGCAGGCTGAACCTGCCTTACTGCTCACCGTCCATTTGGACTCAAGACTTAACTTATATAAGTTACTGGGCCTTGGATACGCTTTTTCGCGGGCGTCGCCCGCGAAAAAGCGTTCAAAACTTCTTGACTCCTAAGGATTACGGATGTTTTTGGGTTTCGACTAGCGAGCTTAGGACAGTGTTATAAGCGGCACAGTGCTTGCTTATAACGATTTCACTAGGTCAGATTTGAATGTGTATCTCTTGCTGTGCGGGAGATACACATTTATTGCTTAAACAAATGAAGGAGACGAGAAGCCAAGTGATAGCAGGTTCCCCGTCTCCTTCATTCAAAAATCATCAGCGATAACGCTCTGAGTTTAGCCACCAATGCGTAGCAGCTCAACATCAAAAACAAGTGTGGCATTTGGAGGAATCACCCCGCCAGCACCTCTCGCCCCATAACCTAGCTCTGGAGGAATGACGAGGCGTCGTTGACCACCAACTCGCATAGTGGCGACTCCTTCATCCCAGCCCTTGATGACCTGACCTACACCAATACGAAATGAGAATGGACGGTTGCGATCGCGCGAGCTGTCAAACTTAGTGCCATCTTCAAGCGTACCCGTGTAGTGAACCGTCACGGTCTGCCCTTCTTGAGGCATCGCGCCAGTTCCTTCAACGATGTCAACATATTCTAAGCCAGATGCCGTCATAACCACATTCTCCTGTTCAGATACGGTATCAGCGTCAGCATCACCATCAGCCTCAGCTACTGTGTCGTCGTCTGGGGCTAATAGATCTGAAGCACTGGTGGATTGTGCAATCAGAGTTGGAGTCGCATCGCCCGAAGATGGTGAGGTCGATTGACTGAGCCACTGATTTAATTTTGATGGAGTAGGCGCAGGTGCCGAAGCAGTCTCTGTTGCAGCAGGTTCGTCAGCAGCGATCGCCTCAGGAGCAGATGAGACAAACTGGCTGACCAATACAACAACAACGCAGACAACCATGACTCCAAAGCTAATTAAAATTTCTCTCATTGATATGTTTTCTCCTAGAGACTAAACAAACTCATACTCGACAGCCAGGAATTCCATCGATCGAACACATCTTTAAAATCATTAATCTTGAATTTGGATCATATCGACTAGCGCTTTATTAACATCCGCCGATGAGATAAGCCTCATTAACCTTACATTGTTTTGCATCTCACGACTTTGCATTTTAATGTCACCAAAGCGATTTAATGTCATCTAAGCGATCGCCCACCCAATGTTCGAACATCCAATTTAAATGTCCAATGATGAAAACCGGCTGGTCTAGCGCCATAGGCGATTTTCTAAATCACGAATTTGCCGTTCAAGCCGATCAAGGCGACCCCGCAGCTCATCCATTTCATTTTGCCGAGGAACTCCCAAATCCTGTAGAACATTGCGGAGCTGTCGCTGCATTTGAGCTTCAAAATTACTCTGTTCAGACCGCAATTGCTTCAAGAGATCGTCGACAAAGCCTTGAGCCTGTTCAGAGTCGAGTTTCCCATCTCTCACCCACTCTTCACTCACCTCACGCAGCTTCTCGCTCACCAGTGAGGTTGTCCCGATGCCAATCATAAGAAGCTGCTGTAGCAAATTTTTGTTGTCCATGCCTAGGTCCTTCACTCGCCAACGTCAGAAGTGCTCGTCGCTCGATCCTAAATCATTATCTATCATATGAAGGCTGAGTCATGATTTCGCGTTTGCGCCACTGATGAGAATATTATTTTGAGAAAAGTCTGCTCTGCACGGCTTTCCTCAAAATAAGTGCTGACCGACAAAC
>JBCBLF010000352.1:0-3876 GCA_038520475.1 Cyanobacteria bacterium J06627_8 | reverse complement strand
AGGCGGAGGTTGAGGTTGGGAAAAATTTCCCAGAGGAATCCAGTTCCGATGCCAGCTAAAAACGTCTGATCCGGCAGATCAACATTGTCGGAATCATTCCACACAACCCCCATGTCGAAAAATGGCGCGACCTGAAATGTCGATGCACCTGAAGCATTTCGAGCGAGGGTGATGCGATCTTCGAGGGAGAAGCGGATGCCGTTGTCGCCTGCACGAACATTTTGACGATAGCCCCGGAGGGACTGTCCACCACCAATGACAAACTGTTCTGACGACAGGAGTGCATCAGGCGTGAACTGCATGTCGAGTTGAGCAATGAGTAGGTGGTTATTGCCAATGCGTTGAACTCGCTGAGCTTGCCCTAACCATGAGAAAAAGCGGCTATCGGGAATGCCTTCATTCTCAGTGGCATTGAGAATGCCCGCTCCAATGCTGAACTGCGATCGCAAGGCCCAGGCTCCTTGAAAATCTCGTTTGACATAGTCTTGGCCAAAACGAAACACGCTCGTGCGCGTTACGCCGCTCTCATTCGCGCCAATGCTGAGGGGAATCAAATCGAATGCAAGGACTTCTCCATCGCGATACGCGAACCCAAGCGATAGGGCAAATTCTTCACGGGGCGATCGCACCAAAGGCTGGCGGAACGTCACTTCATAGCGTTCGGATGCCCCTTCAATCTCCAGCTCGTCAAATGGCTCTTGCACCACTTCGTTGCGGTCAATCGTGGCTCGAAGTTCAACTGCGCCGTTCATGGGGTTAACGGGAATGCGATAGTTGAAATCGGCAACCTGAGACCCGCCCTGTGCCGTGCGGTCATACCCCACAATGAACGAATCACCTCGGCCTGACACATTGCCCCATCCCAGGGTAAAGCCCACTCGATCGGACCCAACGCTAGGGGGGGAATAGTTGTCGGCACGCAAGTTTCCGAGGAATGGATCGTCTTCAACAACTCGAACAACAAGAATGCTTTCACCCAAATCTTCACCAGCCCGAAGGCTGGCTTCAATGTTTTCAATATTAGGGTCCGCTCGAAGAAGGCGAAGCTGATCTTCTAGGCGGTCTGTTCGCAGCGGCATATTGGCCCCAAGCTCAATGCGATTACGGACGTAATCTTCGCGGAGGCGATTGAGTCCAGTCACTTGAATCTCGCTAATGCGTCCTTCAATGATCTGAATTTGAACAACGCCATCAGTAATCACCTGGTCGACCAAAATCGCCCGACTGGTGAGGTAGCCGTCATCTAAATAAAGTTGAGTAATGGCATCCGCAACCTGTTGAAGTTCTTCAAGCGTTACGAAGGTGCCTTCAACGGGCACCACAATAGGGTCAAAATCCCCATCATCAAAAACGGTGCTGTCTAAGACATCGATCGACTGCACCTCAAATTGAACGGGTGACGGATCATCTGGTTCGGCATCTTCATCTGGTTCGGCTGGTTCGCTGTCAAGTTCTGGAGCGAGCGGCACCTCATCATCCGGCTCAAGCGGTTCAGGCGTTGGAATTCTTTCTTCATTGGGATTTAGCTGCTGGGCAATGTCAATCGGAGCCTGTTCATGATGAGGTGCCTGGCTTGTCCCATTTAATGATGTGTCACGGATGGATATGTCACCCGCGTCACCCGCAAACTCGGGCTGCGATCGCTCTGGACCCGAAAGAGCCGCAGGAGACACCGCCGCAAGGGTGTGAGGTGTGGCTGAATGAGACGCATCAATTGGATAGCTAGCAAGCTGAGCGCTTAATCCAGCGCTGATAGTTTCAGCAACCCGTGCTGAATCAGATGAGACGTTCATTTCAATCAGTGGCACGGTCGATGTGGCGATCGCCTCAGTTGTCAGGGGAGGAAGCGCCAGGGCAGACCCCGCGATGAAACACATACTCACGGTTGATGCTGGAACCACTGAACGTAGGGTTAGCTGATTCATGTTGAAATTACCCATGCCGACGAATAATCCGATAACGTGCGGTAGCTAGAGCAGTTGAATCATCAGGATTCATCTAGCTCCCTTCTGTCTGGTGAAACGCAGCTTCCCCAAGCCTGCTCAAACGTATCTCTTATGACAAAAAATAGTGCGTATCTTATTAATTTTTTCAGACTTAATTCATCTCTCTGTGCAAACTGCACTCATGCTCGATCTCACAATCCGTAGAAACGCGGATGCCCACCTGCAATATCCCTCCGGAGCAAATTGACTCCGGTCCGGGTAAGTTGAAAATCCATAGTGGGTCGCCATCGTAGTTCGATAGCTACCATGGGCTTCCGATGATTGTGAAGGCTGACCAGTAATAGGGGTGACGAAGCTGCTGAATATCCTCCCCTGTCAGATTGCCCACGTCTCCATCACTCGCACCAGTGGACTCGCCTTGCACAATATCAAGCCATTCGGCGGTGCCGTTAAGTAGTCGAAGCTGTGCGTCACGTAAGGCTCCCGTTTTTGTTGTTGTATCTTGGAGCGCTTGATAAAACTCGGTCATCATGGCAAGAGTGCCGATGTCGCTGACATACCATAGGCTCCCCAGTGCAGACTTAACGCCAGCTTGAAGCGCTAAGCCAGCAAACCCCAGTTCCGCCTCGTGATCGCCCAGGGCCGTGCGGCAAGCACTTAAGACGAGCAGCTCAACAGGCGGATTGTTAAGATTCAGGCTGGGGAGTTCTGCCAACTGCACACGCTGATTACCGAACTGAATATAGGAATTCTCGGGGCTCCCAGATTGAAACTCGCCATGAGTGGCAAGGTGAACAATGCCGTACGGCTGATCATTGCGTTCCCCTTGAAGATTGGTGATGGTAAAGTCATCATTCATCAGCGCCATGCCATCCCACACTGTCTCTGTGATAGCTCGAAGTTCCAATGGAACCGCAGGCAGAGGGGGTAGTCCTGAGAATTGTTCGGCTCCCATCGCGAGAACATTCATGTTGCGGACATCGGCATACCGGGTATCTGTCAGACTGAGCGAGGGCATCAGCCCCACACTGTAGCGTTCAATCAGAAACTGCTGGCCGTCATGCAGAGCAGCAATTGGAAGCGATCGCAAACCGGCATCCATCACAAACGCAATATTATTGATGTTCTGCTCATTCAATTGAGGTTCAAGCGGCTCAACGATCCATTGATAGAGGGACTGAGACGGCGACAAATATTCATCTGACCGACGAGGATGGGTGATTTGGCGGCGGAATTCATCAGCGACCTCCTGAACACGGCCTCGAGTGGCTCCTCCAATGCGACGACGAATCACGGCGTCTGGAGTGACCAAAATTAACTCCAATTCATCAGTGGCTGAGGGGTCAGTGTTTGAGAATGCCTGGGCGATCGCCCCGTTCCATTGCTGTGATGGCCAGTGATCGGAACCGAATGTTGATGCAGATGCATGCGGCTGGCGATCGCCCCAGTCCGGCAATAGGGACATTGATGATGGAAGACTGGCAACCAAATGGCCGCTATCACCATCGCTGTGATCGCCCCCTGAACGACGAATCTGCTGAGATGGGTCCGTTGACATGGCTGAGAGCGCGTCCAACCCATCGCGTTCTGACACCTGAACACCGACGGAGGCCGGCACAAAAAAGGCATACAACACCGCTGGTTGAATTCCGGCGTCTTGCTCAATGCGCTGTAAGGATGCCTGGGCTTCAGCAAGCGTCACTTCAGGAACTGTAGCCGACCGTCCCAAGTAATCAGTGAACTCGCTCGTAGCGGCTGTCTCCAGCATTTCAACACTGGGCGCTGTCGTCAGGTAGCTTAGGGGAGGAGTCGTTGTGATGTCGGGTAAATCAGGAGATGAATCAGGCGAATCAAGGTCCCTCACCGCTTGACGAGAGACCGCCGCGTCAATCCTAAGCGGATCTCTCGTCAAAATGCCAATCGTTCCCTC
>JBCBLF010000351.1:0-3904 GCA_038520475.1 Cyanobacteria bacterium J06627_8 | reverse complement strand
CTTATTGAATGGACGAGATCATGATGGGGGAATGAGAGAGGCGATCGCCTCTCTCATTTTCAACCTTTAAACCCAGAAATCGCACCCAACGACTGCAAATTCTCGAAGCGTTTTCTGCACGCCATTGGATTGTTTAGATCCATCATCTGAGCCAGCTTGCCAACCGTGGTCACCGCATAGATCGAGGCCTCTTGCACAGACACCAGGATGTCGTAAAGTCGCCGCTGCCCAATGGATAGCTCTCCAAAATACTCTGGCTCCACATAAATGTAAGAGCAATTGTCTAAGACAGCTGTAGAAGCATCAGCACACAGCACAATCTTCGTTCGGGCGACCTCATCTAAACACTCCTGCCCAATGCCGAGCCCTTCATAGGCCCAGTCGTGTTCATAGTCGAGAGACAGATTTTCAAGATGATTGTGGCGATTGTACATGACATCAACGGCAAGTGATGAGTACCTACATACTATCAACTTTATCAAACCTCATTGCCTTCGCGATCGCTACTTTCAACACTGGTTAACAGTAAGGTGATCGCCTAAACTCCATCTCACCAAGCATTGACACAACTTAAAGCATCTTTATTGATCATTTTGTAGTATGTATACTACAATAAGTGTCATGATGTCATACACCAACTTACTCTGCTGTTCGTCGCCTCGTTATTACTTATTCCCTCATTTGAAGACCCATTTTTAGTGCAACGGGTCATCCGTTGCACGGAAGGCGTTACGTTGCTTTTTTGCAAATCTCTACGTTTTCACAGCACGTGTTGCGCGTTTATTACTTGCATATCACGTGCAGAAATCCAGTTTCCAATCAGATGAATCGCCATGACTCTCTTAACTCAACGCTTATATGTTGGGGCGGTTGATCATGTCGCCCTGGCTGATTTCTTAAATTTGTGTTCAGAATTCGACCAACTCGATAGTTTTACAACACTGGCTAATCTTGAGCTGTCCTTCACCGCTCCAGGAGTCAATCCACAGCAAGATGTGTGCTTCTGGGAAGATAGTGACGGTCAAATCATCGCCTTCTGCTCTGTAGAATTTCCTCAAGAGGACCCCGATCCACTCGATGGTTCGCTTTGGTTTCGCATACATCCAAAGGCTCGGAGTCAAGCATTGATGAATGACGTCCTAACCTGGGGCGAACAGCGGGTGCGACAGGTCGGTCGCGATCGCCAATGTTCGGTGCGGCTACGTACTGGCAGTCGCGCAACGTTGCACTATCGCATCACCGCTTTAGAAGCCTATGGATTCCGCCAAGATCGCTGCTTTCACACACTTCAGCGATCGCTTGAAATCCCAGTGTCATCACCAGCCTTGGCTGACGGATTCACCATTCGTGCATCCTTGGGTGAAGCGGATGCCGAACCGTGGGTTGAGATGTTTAACCAATCGTTTATCGACCATTGGAACTACCATCCCTGGACGTTGAAAGAACACCTCCATTGGCTCAAAGACCCTGACTATTGCGCCGATCTCGACCTAGTGGCGATCGCCCCTGATGGAACCATGGCAGCCTTCTGCTATTGCGCGATTGAAGCCGCTTACAACAAGAAGAAGAACTGTCACGAAGGATGGGTTGATTTGGTGGGAACCCGACGCGGATTCCGTCGACGAGGTTTAGCACGAGCCATGCTGCTTGAAGGGCTAACGCGACTCAAAGCAGTGGGAATGAATACGGCCAAAATTGGGGTCGATTCTCAAAATCCAAATCGCGCCTATGATTTGTACGAATCAGTTGGTTTTCAACTGCTCCATTCTGGGCTCTCATTTGTCAAAGAGCTACCCGAGTAGGTGCGATTTAGCCTAAAAGACAAGAACAGATTGCACTTTTAAGCCGTAGCGTGCGATCGCCAACACGTGTGTGCCTAAGATCAAGAAGCCCCCACGCCAAGAACCCTGACGTTCATTCAGTCTCTAACTGAGCGAACGTCAGGGTTTCTTGCTGACTGTCCTTAACGGATATTCCTTATCGCGTTAAAGACCTACATATCGGGCAGAGGTCAGTAATGCTGATTTCAGCAATAGCATCGAACCCTTGCTCCTATTGATGCCCGTGTATGTTAGATCACAGTTCTGTTGGCTTCATCTCCTGGCGGCTCATCACCAAAGTGTGGAAGGATCCACTTATAGCGGATAGCAACGAGGCGAAAAATCACGATAAAGAGAATTGAGATCGGCGCTGCAGACGTGCGGATAACCGGTATTGAGTAGAACAAGATATACACCCACGCACCGACAAACGAACATGTTGCAAACAATGGTGCGGGTCGAAACAAGCTTGGGACACGATTACAGATGACGTCACCGATGACACTACCAAAAGTTCCGGTGACTGCACCTAGGAGTGAGGCAATGAAGAGAGAGGTACCCGCATCAATTGCTGCACTCGTTCCAGAAACGGTAAACAAGCCCAGTCCAAACGCATCAGGAATCCGTAGAAATGATTCGGTCCGCTTTGGAATCCGCGGAACAATAGATGTTGCCAAAGCAATAACGAAAACGATGACGGGATAGTGGTTTTCGCGAATCCAGAATAAGGGATGGCGATCGAGGAATAAATCTCGAAGTGTTCCGCCGCCAAACGCGACAATGAAGGCAAGCGTGAAAACGCCAACAAAATCCAAATTATGACGGCGAGCCAGTAGTACACCATAGACTGCACTGGCAACGACTGCTGATAGCTCAATAAATTGGTGCATTGTTAGCCTCTAATGCTGTAAAACCATTGGAACGCCTCGTCCAGGCACCACAATTACACCAGAGCGTCGGGGACTTTCTGGACGTTGATCGGCCAACATCAGAGCTGAATTCATAACCATCGCTGCCACAATCAACTTGAGTTCAAAGAGGGCTAATGCCTCCCCAATACAGCGACGTTCGCCACCACCAAAGGGCAGAAACTCAAAGGGGGTATAGGTTTTCTCTAAAAATCGGTCAGGCTTGAATTCCAGCGGTTCGGGATATAGATCTGGACGACGATGGGTCAAATAAATACACCCATATAAAATGTTGCCGGGTTCAAAAGCATAACCCTGAATCTCAACTGGAGCTTTGACGATGCGTGGCACGGTCAATACTGCCACAGGATACAATCGCAGCGATTCGTTGCAGACAGCACCCAAATAGGGCAACCGAGCGATCGCCGTTGGATCGGGATTCGAGCCGAGTTCTTGTAGTTCCGCCCGCAAGCGCTCCAGCACATCTGGATGGCGATAAATCCAATACATGGCCCAAGAGGCTGCACTAGCGGTGGTTTCATTACCGGCCAGCAGTAGGGTCATCAATTCATCGCGCAGCTCACTATCACTCATGGCGTTGCCGTCTTCATCACGGGCTGCAATCAGTAGGCTCAAGATATCTGTACCGGGTGAGTCACTTGCTTCCTCGCGGCGACGATCGCGAATTTGTGCGTAGAGCAACTCGTCAATTTTTTGCTGTATAGCTGTGAATACCGCCCAGGGACCATAGGGTTGCTGCAACACCGGGAAAAATAAGCAGGACGTAAACAAGGGCGATCGCATGGTTCCCGTTAGGCTCAGAATGCAGCTTTTGAGGCGCGTAAAACGTTCGGCACCCGTCACCCCAAACACAACCTTTAAAATGACATCCAACGAAATGTCCTGCATCACTTCCCGAATGGGAAACGGGATACCGGGCTGGCGATTGGCTAACGCATGGGTTGTGAGGTCACGAATTGTGTTGCCGTAGGTCTTGATTCGATCGCCATGGAACGGTGGCATCAGCAACCGTCGCTCACGGCGGTGGCGATCGCCCTCCAGGAAAAAGAGTGAGGCATCTCCAACAATCGGGCGCAGGAGACGATTGGGGGGTGAGCCAATGCGTCCGCCTTCGCCTGAGAACAATTGTTGAATTCCTGCCGCCGGCAGGAATTC
>JBCBLF010000350.1:0-3907 GCA_038520475.1 Cyanobacteria bacterium J06627_8 | reverse complement strand
ATTCACCATTTAGGGTCCCCAAAAGCTGTCAAATAATCACAACTAATTACAACTTTTGTGGAACATTGATTTCATAAAATGGATTGAATATTAGCGTACGGACCTCATTGATCGTGACATCACAACACCTCGATCTTCTAACATTTTTAGTAGGAATCCTATAAAGCGTTGATGAGGACAAACAAAGTATTAGTAATGCTTTCGTGGAGTAATTGCTAATTGGGTCGTTGCAATTTCTATATTTCTACATAAGATGCTGCGAGTACTGAGTAATGAATATGTCAATAACTTTTGCAAGGATATACCCAAATATTCTGAATTTGACGTATCAATATAATGTGATCTCGATCATTGATCTCTATCGAATGCCTTGATTCATAACCGATCCCATTCATGTCTGAAAGATGAATACGCGGATTTATTATCTTGTTAATTAGCAGAATAATTATGAGAGAAGTTGATGCAGTGTTCTAGGTATTATTTGTGAAAAATAGAGTATTTGTGTATTAAATAAGACGTTTGAATCTACTCATAATTGAGATGGATTTGATACGTAGATAACGTTAATATTGCTACTTGGACCTGTGGCTAATGACGGGTATGTTGAATCAGTTTCCGTATCCACTAAGAGATGCGATCGCCACTTTGTTTTCGTTTTTTGGTGCACTTCTATGGCTGGCATCGATTAGCCATGCTGCATCACGGGGATGGCTTCATCCTAAATTGAGCCGTAAGGTGATTCACATTGGTACAGGGCCATTATTTGTTGCCAGTTGGGTTCTTTACAGCCCATCTGAATCTGCACGTTACTATGCTGTGATGATTCCGCTTATTCTAACGGCGATGTTTTTGTTCACTGGCTTAGGGTGGGTCAAGAATCCAGAGCTCGTCAAATCGAGCACTCGTGATGGAGTTCCTAGTGAGTTGCTTCGCGGTCCCCTCTATTACGGACTCAGTTTTATTGTCTGCACCTTAGTTTTTTGGAGAGCGTCACCAACTGGAATTCTGGCGCTGATGATGATGTGTGGGGGTGACGGATTTGCCGATATCATAGGCCGGCGATTCGGGGTTCGAAAATTACCGTTTAGCACACAAAAAAGTTGGGTTGGGTCACTCGCGATGTTTCTTGGAAGCATCGGCTTTGGGCTAGCGTATCTTGTTGGTTTTAGCCAACTTAATTTGATTCAGACTGGCTTATCACTCAGCGAGATATGCGTTCGAGTTGTGGCGATCGCCAGCATTGCTACAGTCGTGGAGGCCATTCCTTTACCTGATATCGATAACGTGACGATTACTCTTGCTGTCATCGCACTCAGTCAATGGCTACTTGCATAGTGAAACCTTAATATCCACTTGTTGCGGATTTGAGAGGTTTGACCAATTGTGTACTCTCCCATGAATTTCGCCAATTTATGTCTTTTGGGAGAGGTGATCTGCTTCTTCTATATAGGTCTCAAATGACCAATTGATAAGACATTAAGCGATTGGGTGAAACCCCCCATCTAGAACAGCAAACCTGGGGAGTCTTCCCCTTACCTGATATGGGGGGCACACGCGATGATAAAGAAGCAGCATTGGCTTGGAGTAGAACAGATGGAGTATACATACTACCTAGCAAATGCCAGTTTGACTCTAAGAGTTGTTGAGTACTTGCACTCAACATCATGGATTCCGATCCGCTTTATGACGGTGATTCATCAGATTGATGGGTGGGTTGTTCGGGTAAAGCTGACTCATGAATTACTTTCTAAACAAGATGGTGATTTCAGAGCTTTCTTGAGTGAACTTGGCGTTTCCCATGAACCAGAGATTCGAGTCCGGATGGCATTTTGGGGCTTGGAGACAGGACAATCTCTAATTGACGTTATGCGACGTTACCAGGTCGCGGTTGTTTCTCACGGCGCTCCGGATAAGCAAGAGATTCAGGCATTTCGAAAGCAATTTGTGCAAGGATTGGGCTATTGTCCAGAAACGTTAGCGTAGGTAAAGTTGGCCAGTCAACTAGAGGGTTAGTGACAGGTTTCTCCCCAATACATTTCTGAAAACCCATCAGCCCGGAAGTTATGGCTATGTGAAGCGCAAAGGTTGTGTTGTGAGGCGCAGTGCGCTCTTGAATTAAGACATTGTTCGAGGATGCGTTTGAGTAATCAGAAGACCGCGGTCTCATGATTGCTCAAACGCATTTGTCATATGTCGTTCAACTCTGAAGACGTTTTCCCCTAGTAATACCCATGGTGAGTGTGGATCATCATGCAATTGAGATGGTCGCAGTGTAGACAATTGCCAACTTAAATCCTCTTGATGGTTGCAGGGGAGATTGCTGGTGTGGCGGTTGCGCTGCTTAGGCGATCGCCGATGCTGAATCAAAATTAAATCGAAGCGACACGGACATAAGCTGTAATTGGGATACGAGGCTAAAAAAAGTTCAGCTGTTTGCCATAGCTTGCGTTGCTTTTCTGGTGTGATGGAAAGTAATCCGTTCGCATCCCAGTTTTTAGAGGTTCTGGTTTTGACTTCAACGAAGACGAGCGTCGGACTGTTTTCCGAGTGGTGAGGGTATGATTCTGCCGTATTCGGAGATGAGGTTGGAGCAATCGCAGCAGATTCAAATGGTGCTTGGGCAACCAGATCGAGTTCTCCCCATCGACATCGCCATCGGTGATGCAGGACTTGCCACCCGTGACTCAATATCCACTGAGCGGCGATCGCCTCACCTGCTAGCCCGACATTATCTGGATGTTTGACAATAATAGAGTGGTCCGGTTGAATTTGAAGATCACGGCTTATCGACACGAGTGTCACACTCATTCATCTCAGTTAGTTGACTGACGATACACGCCATTCATATTTACATCAATTCGAAGAACTGGTGTATCGTTTAGGTTTTTTGAAACCTGCCCGACAGGCAGGTTTTATAAAAATATTTAGTGCATCTATTTCAGGAAATGGTATCAAGTGTGATCAATTGCGAGGCGTGTAACGGCCAATCAGGATGAATACTAGGTACAGCCGATAAAAGCGACCGTGCCTATGCTTTGTTGGCTGCTCCCACACCTCGATTCCATCTGCTGGATGCCTAAGGGTTGCTCACACGGATAGAGTATCGTCCACGACCTGTGGAGTCGTATGCATTTGCGATCGCTCGATAGGTCCCAGAAGCAGGAAGCGTTAGGGTAATGGCAGAATTCAAATTGTTTGGTGAAACATCATCATTTTGTTCAATGACTTCTTCATTGGGGCCAATGAGGATCAAGTAGGTATCAAATTCGTTACTCTCCATTACGATAGTCACCTGCTGACCGGCTTCTCCAAAAAAGTCATGGACTTGGTAAAGACTGCCATCAGATTGAAGGATAAGGGAACCTTGTCCCAAATAGCCCTCTTCTTGAAGCAAAAGGCCGGAACTGGTGTTGGAAGATGCTCCTGCTGATACTTGGAGCTGATAATTGCCGACTTCACCTGTTGAATAGGAATTGGCGAGAACGGTATATCGTCCAGACAGCGGAGCTGTCGCGACAAGCCGAGCGTTGCTTCCATTCCCGCTATCATCATCCTGCGCAATATCTTGTCCATTGGGGTCTAACAGAATGAGATAGGCATTTAGCTCATTGCTAATCATTTCAACCGTAATGTTTTGACCTTGTTGAACATCGAAGGTGTAGACATCAAAATAACTGTTGTCTGACTCTAGAACATTACTGTTGCGGTCCAATGTACCCGTCAAGGGTGCACTGTTGGGTGTGATTGCAACGACATCAGAAAATCTAGACCATTCGGTTGGAGCGTTGCCGTTGCGTACAGCTGATAGGAAGGGTTGCACCCGTTCTACGGGGATTGCGAAGCCGATGCCGATATTCCCTGCGTCACGACCTGTCGTGAAAATGGATGTATTGACGCCGATCAGTTC
>JBCBLF010000034.1:5573-27435 GCA_038520475.1 Cyanobacteria bacterium J06627_8 | reverse complement strand
GATTGCAGGATTTGAAACGTAACTGTGAAAGCACTTTTACAAGTATGGATATCAAAACCCCTAGGATTTGTGCCGTTGAACATTTGCTCGCGATCGCAGCCCACGACAAACATGTCTAACGCCCAAACCCCTCTATGAAGTGCGCGAGTCCTGATCTCTTGAAAAGCGATGACTAAGGATTACGTTGCAGCCCAAGGCAGCCCTCCTTAGGAGTATGAAAAATGAACGCTTAGTACCCAGACTGGGTGCTAAGCGTCAAATGGTTTGAGTCAATGGTTACCGTCAACAACGGCTATAGCAAATTTGCATACTCTGGGCTGTCTTTAAGAATTTTCAAGACCTGCTTAATTTCTTGAGTTCGCTTTTTATCGACGATGAGGGTCGCTTTCCCATCCCGCACAATCACCACATCTTCAAGGCCAATGGTGACTACCAGTTCTGAATCATCCGTGTTGTAAATGATGGCCCCAGACGTATCTCGACCAACATGTTGCCCCAGTTCAACATTAGGTTGGTCGCTGTTTTGCAAGCGTTCGATTGCATTCCAGTCGCCCAGATCATCCCAACTGAAGGTCACAGGTAAAACACACGCATGTTGGGTTTTCTCCATCAAGGCATAGTCGATGCTAATTTTAGGCAGCTTGGGATAGACAGATGGACCTTCGGTTTCAAGCATTTGAATGAGTTCAGGAGCATGCGATCGCAATTCCTCTAGAGCAACGCCGGCTTGAAAGATAAACATGCCACTGTTCCAGCTAAATCGACCACTATCGAGAAACGCTTGAGCCGTTTCTTGATCGGGTTTTTCAGTAAATCGGGCCACCTGGAAGGCATCCATTCCCTCAAATTGACCGATTGGAGTACCCTGCTCAATGTAGCCATAGCCTGTTGATGGATAAATCGGACTAATGCCGAGCGTCGCGATCGCCTTTTTCTCAATGGCTAGTGCTTCAGCGGCTTCGAGCGTTTTTTGAAATCGCTCTGGTTCTCCGATCCAGTGATCCGCCGGGAAAAATCCAATGACAGCATCATCGCCATGTCGCTTTGCAATTTCTAGCGTTGGCCATGCAACTGCTGGAGCAGTGTCACGTCCTTCGACTTCTACGAGCAAGTTTTCGGTGGGTAACTGGGGCAACTGCTCTTTCACCCCTTCTTCAAGGTGACCCGCTGTAATCACCCACAAATTATCCCAGCCTCCAGCTAACGACAATAGTCGCTCGGCCGTTGACTGTAGAAGCGTTAGGCCACTTCCATCTAAACTTAAAAACTGTTTGGGCCGCTGCTTTCGGCTAACCGGCCAAAAGCGCTCTCCCTTTCCTCCGGCAAGAATTACTGGAATCATCAACTCGGCTCCTCGACATTTTCCGCTCCATCATAGATTCTGCCGCTAATGATTCCAGTGATCCGCTCTGAAATTGACCAGATTTTCACGGAAATCTACGTCATGTTAGTGCTCTGCAACGGTGCCGATCCATGCCAGAACAGAGCCAAATTCAGAGCAGAACCATCGCGTTTATGTTCGTTCCGCTTCGTATGTAAAAAATTGCTGAAAGACGCCAACGGTCTCAAAATGATACCCTGGCAAGTTGTCGGCGGAAAACGAAAATGCAGGTGGCAACACCCGTTCAATAACGTCTCCTGCTGATAGGTCAGTTGTGTAGAGGCTCAAAACAACGTAATTTCTACGCTGTGTACCTTCTGAGACCATATCTCGAATCCAGTCTTGATTATTGGACAAAAGCGTGCCGCACGCATCACCTAGCACTGTGGGAGCGTCGTCACACAAGCGCTGATTGATTTGATCACTGAGCTGCTCAACAGCATAATCCTCATACGACGCTTGAGTTGGGTTTGTTGCTGCCATCGCTGCTCCAATTCCGGCGATCGCCATCAACACTAAAAATGAACCAATCTTCAATACCTTCATCTGTTCACTACCCGCATATCCCTGCTAAGCCTAGCGTTTTTTTACCGCTAATGAGCATAGGAGTAACCAATTTTTTAGCATCGCGAATCAGCATTTCAGTGGCAGCGAAACGTTAGGACAGATTCGGCAAAATGGGACCTCAAAGATGCAACCATGTAAAGACAAATGCTATATTAAGTATCGCCATGGCGAGCGTAGCCAAGGGGTTAAGGCATCGGATTGTGGTTCCGACACTCGGGGGTTCGAATCCCCTCGTTCGCCCTTTAATGATTCAATACTTGATAAATGAGCATCTATGTTGGTAGGTGCTAGCTTTACCATTTAAATTTTCTTTTACTGTTATGACTCACTTGAGCGTGAATCTCAACAAAGTTGCTCTGCTTCGCAACTCACGAACCATTGGAATTCCCAGTGTTGTATGGGCAGGACAAACCTGTATTGAAGCTGGCGCCTATGGCTTAACGGTTCACCCCCGTCCTGATGAACGTCATATTCGACGCAGTGATGTGTATGAGTTGGCGGACCTGCTTAAGGCGCATCCTGGTATTGAATTTAATATTGAAGGGAATCCTCTCGAATCTCCATTTATGGAGATTGTGCGCGATGTGCGGCCGACTCAAGCAACACTGGTTCCAGATGATCCGAATCAGTTCACCTCTGATCACGGTTGGAACATTCAAAAAGATGGCGATCGACTCAAGCCGACTATTGAAGAACTACAGGCTGTAGGGTCTCGTGTCAGTTTGTTTATGGACCCTGACCCAGAGCAAATACGATGCATCAAATCCTTAGGTGTCATGGACAATGCTGGCCGTATTGAACTGTATACCGAACCCTACGCCACGGCCTTTCGAGAAGACAAGAACGTTGACAGCGTGTTTCAGCAATATGCGATCGCTGCCGCTGTAGCTCAGCAAGAAGGACTGGGTGTCAATGCGGGTCACGATCTGAACTTGGAGAATCTACCCAAATTTATGACCATTCCCAATGTTTTAGAAGTGTCGATTGGGCATGCACTAACCGCAGATGCACTTGAAATAGGCTTATACAAAGCAGTAGAGGCGTATCTCACGCTGCTCTAAATTGGGATGATGATGACTTTGGATAGTAATGGTTGGGGGCTTAGTCTCAGGGCTGATTCTTTAGGCCTCACGATTAGTGGGTCGGTGCTGCTTCTTGTTCGGTACAGGAATTCGCCAAAATTGTGTCTAACAATCCAGGAAACCGAGCTTCTAAATCATCTCTGCGCAGTGAATTAAGGTGTTGAGTGCCTGATTTTCGGGAATAAATGACACCAGCTTCGCGCAGTATTTTGAAGTGATGGGAAATTGTTGACTTCGCTAGGTTGCAGGTGAACGCACTGCAAGATTGTTCACCTTGTTGGGCTAAGAGTTTAACAATGTCTAAGCGAGCAGGATCCCCAAGGGCATACAGTACTCCCGCCAGGGTAATTTGTTCAGGATTGGGGTGATAAAGCGGCTTCATAAAACGTGTTTGGCATCAAATTGGCGATCGCCAGCACAAGCCAGACCATCTATCGAGAGATCTACGATCCGTCGATGCTCAATTTTGATGCGTTTGAGTTAACTATTTGCATTATGGCATATGAGACGCTATAGTTTCATTGTTCGATATTTTTGAACAAACGAACAAAAGAGGTTTTATGGTTGCCATTACACCTGATTCTGCAACAGACTCATCACTAGATGTTCTATTTCAACCGTTAGAGCTTGGGGCGATTGCTCTGGATAATCGAGTGCTCATGGCTCCATTGACCCGTGCCCGTGCTGGAACGTCCCGAGTTCCTAATGATCTAATGGTGGAATACTACACTCAACGTGCAGGAGCCGGACTGATCATTTCTGAGGCGACACAAATTTCAGAACAGGCCGCTGGATGGAATCAGAGCCCTGGTATTCATACACCTGAGCAGGTTGCTGGTTGGAAGAAAATTACAGATGCGGTGCATCAGAAAGGCAGTAAAATCGTTCTTCAACTCTGGCATACGGGCCGTGCATCTCATCCTGATTTTCAGCCTGGAGGTGCATTACCCGTATCATCGTCTGCTGTTCGTCCAGAGGGTGAGGTTCATACGCCTGAAGGCAAAAAGCAGCATGTAATCCCCAGAGCATTGACCCTGGAGGAGATTCCAGGTGTCATTGAACAATATGCGATCGCCACTCGAAGTGCCAGAGAAGCCGGGTTTGATGGTGTTGAGGTTCATGCAGCAAACGGATACCTGATTGACCAGTTTCTAAGAGACGGCGTGAATCAGCGGACCGATGCTTACGGCGGCAGCATTGGAAATCGGACCCGCTTTTTGCTAGAGGTGACTCAAGCGGTAGTCAGTGAATGGAGTAGTGATCGCGTTGGCGTTCGACTCTCTCCCTACAATCCGTTTAACGACATGAGGGACAGTGACCCGATTGCAACGTTTACCTATGCTTCAGAAGCGTTGCGCGACTTCAATCTTGCCTATTTACACATCTTGGAAGCTCGTTCGGGGCACTTTTTGAGTCTCGACGGGGTTGAGCTAGCCGCCCCTTACATGAGAAAAGCGTTTAATGGCCCGATTATTTTGAACGGTGGTTATGATGCTCAGACGGGGGCATCGGCGATTAGAAATGATGAAGCAGAAGCGATCGCCTACGGTATTCCTTTCATCTCAAACCCTGACTTGGTGAAACGATTTAAGATTGGTGCCGAATTGAACGAGGCTGACCAAGCGACGTTTTACACTCACGAAGCTGAGGGATATGTTGACTATCCGGCTTTAGACGAGTAGACAGCAGCAGTAGCTGCCGGCTCACGAATCCGTGGAGGGGCGAGGTAATTAAGCAAACGTGGTGTGGGGCGATCGCGCTTCACACTACGTTGCTGTATTTATGGCTATGACTGAGTTGCATCCTTCGATAAAAAAAGGACAAGCTTATGAACAAGCCTGTCCTTTCCATAACATGGGAACGATAGAAGTGGGAATCGAGAGAGAAAACGAGAGAACAAAATTAAATGGCAGACATTTGAGGTGACTAGAGTCTACAGATCGTCGACCTCAAGACCTGCAACGACAAATGCAACAAAAGCAAATCCTGCAACCAACGGCATTGGACATTTCAACACGTAGCTCAACACCGCCATAACGAAGGAAACGGCGATCGCCGTGGCTGACCAAGCCTTTTCTTGGCTCGTCATACCATTCTGAGACTTGAGAAATCGCAGCGTGTCAACAGGGATCGGCTGAGGCATCACCGCACCCGGTGGAAATGCCCAGTAATGGTTCAACGGTTCCATCACTGGATCCGTCCATCCATTTTCACAACACCAATCCTGAACCCACTTATCAGAGTAATGCTTCATTTCGGAGAATATGATCAAATGAACCTAAAAGAAATCAAACAATTCGATTGAGAAGAAATACGTGTGCGCTTTTCTAGCAACAAAGCTCTGCACTGAGCATAGAAACAACCAATTTCTTAAATAAATCTAAACGAAACAGATCGCTCAAGAACAACATTTTATTGATTCAAGATGAGTATAAACACTCATTCAAAGCAGACAAGAATTCCTCGTAGGAATGAGAATAACAAACTCTCTCTGGGCTGTTGGAGAACCAGACATCATTCTTTACGCAACAGGATATTTTGTTACGTTTTGCGAGAAACGTAAGAGTCGTCACTCCGTCAATTAACGCTAATTTTCAAGCTTTTTCTATAGCTTTCTTCAATAATTCATGAAATCAGTTTTGAGAAGTGAGGTTTTGAAGTTTGTTGCTAAATGTTTTTCTCCTACGGTGGACTTTAAGCATCTCAAAATGATGTTTCATAGAAGTCACGTGATACATAAACTTAATGAAACAAAAAGCTACATTTCATGCTTCATTTTTATGTTGCAGTTGGCGATGACCTCAATGACAATCAGAGCACCAATCAAGCTTGCTCTGATTGTTTAAAGCTTTGCATGTACTCTAAAGGTTGATTGATAAAAAGATGCAAGATGCATAACAGTGACGCTACATATCTTTGATCATCTCTTCAATTGCAGCTTTAGCATCTCTGAGACTGACGTTATGAAGAGCGCGATAGTATTTGATAGCTTTGATTTTCTCGCCTTGTAAGGCAAGGCGACGAATCTCATTTTCTGAAATATTTTCAGGAATATCGTCACCTGAGATAGAACCAAGGAGAAAAACAATAGCGACAATCACAAAAATACCTAAAAGAATGTATGTGAAAAATGTCACGATTGATATCCTCTTCAATACGTTGTAGGACCCAATTTTTCAGTCAGAATTTTTAGTCAGAAAATGGGTTGCTCTTATTGTATTCGCCTGTTTAACGCCACTCTTATAGCTTTCCTAAATTATTTATGAAATGAGTTAGTGAGGATTGCACTCGCAACGGTTGAACCGATAACAAGCGATGTAGGTGCCAACCGGATGTTAATTTTTGTTGGCACAACACCAGCACAATCCCCCGATTATCTGGATTCCTTCCAAGATTGATAGAGGGGCATCATTTTTACTGGGAACACTCAAGTCTTTTCCCAGTCGCTATTTGAAGATAGGGCGTTACTTAAGTTCAGGATGAGTGATGGTGTAGGATTCTTGACCTCATACCACTATTCATCTGTTGATAGGACTGACGTCGTTAAACGTTTTTTCGCAGGCGCAGCCCGAAAAAACTTTCTAAATGTTCAAGACATTAAACGTTCAAGACATTATATAAAGTGCGTCTAAAGTCCTTCATTGAATCAGCAACACCGAAGATACTGAATCAATGTACTGAAGATCTGAAGCATGCATGAGTCAGCCCTTTTTCAGGTGTATTCATGCAGGGCTCATGTTGAGTGTCTAGAAAGGCATCTGTGGACATGTAATTCGCCGAGTCATCGCTCTATCTAGCTGAATGATGACGACTGTTATTACTAGATTTATGCTGACTCCACGCCAAACGTCATGCACGTTTAATTTCCGGGAGACCTGAACTCGCGCATCAAATCTTTTGCCATGGCTCTCTCGTTATCACATCCAACTGTCATAATCCCTTATCTGTGAGGCACCTAGTTTATGATTGTCAATCCGTTTGAGCAAGAGTTCATCGTCAATGATGTGACGTTTGATGAACAAGATTCTCCAGACGTTGCGATCGCCCCAGATGGCAATTTTGTTGTGGTTTGGAGAAGTGATGACCAGGATGGGGATGAAGGAGGCATTTTTGCACAGGTTTACGACGAGTTTGGTAATGCGCTCAGACCAGTCGATATTCCAGTCAACACGGTCACGGTAGAAGACCAAACGGAGCCTGTTGTTGCGATCGCCCCAGATGGCAGCTTTGTGGTTGTTTGGACCAGTGAAGGCGTTGATGGGCAAGACAAGGGAATTGCCGCGCGTCGCTTTTCACCGAACGGAACACCGATTGGGCAGGAATTTATTGTCAACACGTTCACCGATTTCGACCAGGAGAACCCGGCGATCGCCATGGCCGACGATGGCAGCTTTGTGGTGACGTGGACGAGCGTAGGTCAAGACGGGAGTGGCGGTAGTATTGCGGCTCAGCGATTTAATGCAAATGGGAATCCGATTGGGAATGAATTTTTAGTCAACACAACAACCACTGCTGATCAAGAAGAACCTGACATTGCAATGACTCCAACGGGAGAGTTTGTGATCGTTTGGGAGAGCGAAAACCAAGACACCTCTTCGAGCACGGGTATTTTTGGACAGCGCTTTACTCGTGAAGGAGATCCTATTGGAGACGAAATTGCCATCAACAGTGTGGTCACTGGACAGCAAGAAACTCCAGCAGTTGCAGTAGATGAACAGGGCAGTTTCGTAGCCGTCTGGGAAAGCGATGGTTTGGAATCTGGCAACTCAGAAATTATCGGCCGACGATTCAACAGCAGCGGTCAGCCAATCGGCAATGATTTTGTTGTTAATGACTCACTCGTCGATGACCAAACCAATCCTGACATCGCGATGGATGGCGACGCTAACTTTATCGTCTCGTGGACGGATGAAGGTACAGGCGTTACTGAGGATAACGTGTTCTACCGGCAATTTGATGCGACAGCCGACCCGCTCACGGACGATCTCTTGGTCAATACGTTTACAGACAATGATCAGAGGTTTTCAGCGATCGCCCAAAATGACCTGGGCAACGTCGTGATTGTTTGGGAAAGCTTGGGGCAAGACTCTGGACCGACCGGAGGGAGTGGCGTCTTTGGACAACAATTCAAAACGCCAGAAAACGTTCCTGCAACTCCAATTTTTGGAACATCAGCGGGTGAACGGCTGACGGGAAGTGGCTTAGCCGATCGCATTACCGGCCGAGGAGGTGCCGATACCTTGATTGGCCGAGGGGGCAACGATGAACTCATCGGGAATGGCGGCGGCGATACGCTCCGTGGCAATGCTGATAAAGACATTCTTGATGGTGGTGGCGGATCTGACCGCATGAGCGGCGGTAGTGATGACGATGTGCTCATAGGGAGAGGCGGTCGAGACACCATGAGAGGTAACAGAGGTGACGATGAGCTCAGTGGAGGGCGCGGTCGAGACACCTTGCGAGGCAATGGCGGACGTGATCGACTCCAAGGGGATCAGGGCAGCGATACCTTATTTGGTAATGGTGGCAGTGACATCTTTGTATTGGAGGTCGCACCGGGGATTGACACCATCCAAGATTTCAATAATGGAGTTGACCGCTTTGAACTAGAGACAGGACTTGACTTCTCTGGTCTGTCTTTTACCCGCGACGGTAGCGATACGCTTATCCAATCAGGGAACTCAACCTTGGCACGAGTAATTGACATTGCTCCGGGGCAAATCACATCAGCCGACTTTATCAGTTGACACCATGACACACGCTTGAGAAACCCATATTGAAGTAACACTCTTTTTAGGCGCGCAACACGCTCACTGATTCGTGTGCGAAAATTACGCTAGGTGTAGAGCCGTTGCATTTATTCGGTTTGTTCAATGTGCATCACATCGAACCGATGTTGGTTAACTCGAACAGTTGAGCACAGCAGCCATGAGATTTTCTAATCGTATTCAACCCCTTCAGAAAAATGTCTTTGCCGATATGGATCGAGCGAAAGCACGGGCGTTGGCTGCGGGCCGTTCACTTATTGACTTGTCCCTTGGGTCATCCGATTTACCTGCTGCACCCCATGTGATTGAAGCGATCGCCACGTCGCTGAACGATCCCTCGACTCATGGATACCTTCTGCATCATGGCACTCGTTCATTTCGGGAAGCTGCGGCTCAGTGGTATTCCAATAAATTTGGCATTTCCGTCGACCCCGATCGAGAAACCTTGGCACTGATCGGCTGTCAAGAGGGGACGGCTCATCTCCCACTGGCCATCTTAAATCCGGGTGACTATGCCCTTTTGCAAGATCCGGGCTATCCATCTCATGCGGGAGGGGTTTATTTGGCGGGTGGTCAGGTCTACACGATGCCATTGCTGGAAGACAGGCAGTTCTTACCGGATCTGACGGCGATTCCCGAACCTGTGCTGGCACAAGCCCGCATGATGGTGTTGAGCTATCCGCATAACCCGACCACGGCGACGGCACCTTTATCTTTCTTTGAAAAAGCTGTTGACTTCTGTCGTCAACACGATCTCATCTTGGTACACGATTTTCCCTACGCTGACATGGTATTTGAGGGAGAGATGGCTCCGTCTGTGCTGCAAGCCGATCGTGATAAATCCTTGGCTATTGAATTTTTCACCATGTCGAAGTCCTACAACATGGGAGGATTCCGGGTTGCCTACGCGATTGGTAATGCTGAGCTGATTACTGCCCTGCGCCAGGTGAAAGCTGCGGTAGATTTCAACCAATATCGCGGAATTCTAAATGGGGCGATCGCCGCGTTAAGTGGCCCCCAGCAATACGTTGAGCAGACGGTTCATACCTTCCGACAACGTCGCGATGCATTTGTGCAGACCCTGAAACGTATTGGCTGGGAGGTTCCTACACCTACTGCCACCATGTACGTTTGGGCTAAGCTGACTTACCCCTGGAATACGGATTCGATGACGTTTTGCACCCAACTGGTTGAAGAAACAGGTGTTGCTGCGTCCCCAGGATCAGGGTTTGGTAAATCCGGTGAAGGGTATGTTCGATTTGCCCTGGTTCACCCTCCTGAGGTTCTGGAAGAAGCAGCGAACCGCATTGCTCATTTCTTAAAGGGGTAAGCGTTCCGTCTTGTAGTAGCGCAACATGGCTTTCGGCTGAGGCATGGCCTGGACTCAGCAAACACTTCCATGCAATCTAAGAATCATTTTAATGTCTGGAATGCATAATCACTTTTCAAATGCAGCCAGCGATACAAATTTTCCAATGCATTGGCGAAAGAATTCCTAACTTAAGCGGGTGTTTTTATTCCGCCAATGTTGTACTTGGGCATTTGTCTTGGGGCACTTATGGTTTCGTCTGCCTATCGATTTCTTGGATCCATCAAGCTGGCTGTTCCTCTCCTAGCAGCCATCGTTGGCATCCTCATTTGGGCCACGATTTACGAATCAAATGTTGGTTCGACTCTGGTTCAGCAAGAGATTTATAAAAGTCCTTGGTTCGGTGCGCTGATGTTCATGCTTGCTATGAACTTGGGCGTTTCTGCCATCAGTCGATACCCTTGGAAAGGCCCGCGAAAGATTGGATTTGCTTTGGCACATCTAGGTCTCATTGTTCTCATTGCAGGGTCAGCCGCTGTCATTCATCTGAGTGTTGAAGGCATGCTGTTCCTGCGAACTGATCAGGGTGCCAGTAGCCTAGTTCGCGTAGAAGGCGAACTGCTCGATATTGCCAAGCCTGATGGAACGTCTGTTCAATCGGAGCTGACCATCAAGCCAGATAATTCAGTCGTTCCGTCTAGTGTCGGCGGCCTTGACATCCTCGGCTATGAAGAAAACACCATTCGGACGGTGAGTTTTGAGGAAGGGGCGTTAGTCGAGAACCCTGCAGTGCGGATTCGTCTCAAGAGCGATCGCATGGGCCAGCAGACCGAGCGCTGGCTGGCGATGTCTCCATCGATGTATCAGCAAGAGTCGCTGGGGCCCGTTCAACTGGAACTCGTTCAAGCGACGTCTGATGACGATCTTCAGGCGTATCTCACCGCTCCGGCCCCCTCCACCTCTGGGAAGTTTGGGGCATTGGCTATCACCATTGATGGAAACACGCGATCGCTCGACATCGAGTCATCGTTAAATCAGCCTACTGCGATCGCCCCCGACGCCACCATCACCGTCATCGAGTTTTGGCCCGACTTCCGCCTCAATGCACAGAATCAACCTGAAACGGCATCCCAACAGCTCCGAAATCCCGCCGTACAGCTTGCAGTGACGAATGGTGAGAATAAAGAGCGTTGGTTTGTTTTTGCAAGCGGTGAATTCGAGCCAGTTCGTACGGCGATCGCTGGAGAACGCATTGAATCATTAGACATTCACTATGCGGCACTGCCTCAGCGCCAACAAAGTCTATTTCAGGTGATTGCGACTCCGAGTGGAGACTTTTTCTACACCGCTCAGTCACCCAAAGCATTTAACTTCGGCGCACTGGAGCTGGGTCAATCGGTGTCTCCAGGATGGGTTGATTTTCAGATCACCCTAGAAGAAGCCATTCCTCATGCGGTTCCGAATCGTCAGGTGATTCCAGTAGATGCCAACGAAATTGAAGGGACTCCGGCCCTGAACGTTGCCACCCCTGACGGTCAAACCCATTGGCTCACGTGGACAGAACCGACAACGTTGTCCACGTCTGAAGGAGACTACTTCGCAGCCTTCAGTCCTAAAATGCTTCAGTTGCCCTTTGCCGTTGCTCTCGATGATTTCATTGTGGAGCGCAACGAGGGGAGTGAGTCGGTGGCGATGTGGACCAGCCAAATCCAGATCCAGGACGTTCATCGTGGAGAATTGAGCGATCGCCGAGTGTGGATGAATCATCCAACGTGGTACCAGGGCTGGAAACTAGCTCAAGCGTCTTGGAATCCAGGAGATTTGCGCCAATCAACATTGCAAGTCAAGCGTGAACCGTGGTGGGTGACCGCACTGACCTGGAGTGGCTCTCTTCTGGTTGTACTCGGCATTATTGTTATGTTCTACGGAGCCTCTGTGCTCAAAGCATTGAAGCCGGTACTGTCCAATCGGTCTTCACCTTCCTTGAATGAACAAACAGCCCCAGAGTTGTCCGAGCGCCCATCTCCCGATGGAACGCGAAGTCAACCTAATTCAACTTCTGTTCCAGCCCCCAATTAAGTACGAAATGTGAACGTTCACTGGTTCATCATTCAGAGGGGTAAAGCAGCTAACCCGTTTGCTTGCCTGACGTATGCTGTATGCGGTTTGTTGACTAAGTAAGATAAGTTTTCTTGACGACAAACCACTCATCATTACTGGATTCTATTGCGCCCCTATCGTGTTTTTCTTCTTATCGCCATGAAACCGTTCAAATTTTTAGTGGGTCTCCTACTCGGGGCCTTGATCCTCATTCTTCCGCTCAGTCAGTTTCAGCCTGATCCATTGGATTCGCTGAAGACGCTGACGGTTCAGTTGGATGGACGCAAAAAGCCGCTCGACACCGTTGCGTTAGAAACGGTTGAAAAGCTGCATGGGTCTGCTCGCTATAAGCAAGCCGATGGCGAAACGTTGAACTATTTGCAGACCTACCTTTCAATGGAGGCCAACGATCGCGATTGGAACCAGGAACCGTTTATTCTCTTTAGCTACCGCCCCCTCAAGGAAGAAGTCGGTATTGACCCCGAGCGAAAATATTTTACGTTTCGTGAGTTGCTTACCTCTGAGTCGTTGGCACGAGTGATCAACGTGGCCCATCGTAAGCAGGCTGACGATCAGGACTTAACTCGAAATGAGCGGGAAGCCTTGACCATTGAAGACCGGGTGACCTTGTTATATCGAACAGTCGGAACCAGCAGCCTACCTATCGTTCCCCATCCGGATGATGCGAAAGGAACGTGGGTTACGCTTACAGATGCGCCCAAGCTTTATGAACCCGAACAGGTTGCGCCGCTGATGGCTCAGTTTGAGTTACTAAAGCAGGGCTATCGCATCAGCCAGGAACATTTGGATGCGGTTGGATCGATGGCGACTGAGTTACACAACGGCCTTGCGGCTCTCAGTCCTGAGGTATATCCGAGCGATCGCATCATGGAACGCGAGGTTTACTACAACGGCTTTCATCCCTTTGCTAAAGCATGGATGCTGTATGGCCTTGCATTTATCGTGATGCTCGGTGCGTTGTAGATGAAGGTGCTGGACAACCTCGGATTGTATTGGACATCGTTGGGGTTGTTTGTCGCTGGCGTTAGCATCCAAACCTATGGTTTTTTCTTGCGGATGCAGATTGCAGGGCGTCCTCCAGTCACCAATATGTATGAATCTGTCGTTTGGGTTGGCCTCGGCGTGGCGGCGATCGCCCTCTTTTTCGAATTCACCTCGCGCGCAAAATACTATCTGTTGGCTGCTGCACCGCTGTCGGTTTTGTGTTTGGTGTTGGCTGATCGATTGCCAGCCGTGCTCGATCCCAGCATTTCGCCCCTTGTGCCCGTGCTGCGAGACAACTTCTGGCTGAGTATTCATGTTCCCACGATCACTCTTGGTTATGCGAGCTTTGCCCTAGCGATGGGACTTGGACATGTCGCTCTGGGACACTATTTGTTTGCACCCAATGCAACTGAGCGGATTCGGAACATTGCTCAATTCAACTACCGAGTGTTGCAAGTCGGCGTTTTACTACTCACAACTGGAATCATTCTCGGGGGCATTTGGGCGCACTTCTCTTGGGGACGCTTTTGGGGCTGGGATCCAAAGGAAACGTGGGCTCTCATTGCTCTTATGTGCTATCTCGTTCCATTGCATGGTCGATTAGTGGGATGGATTGGAAATTTCGGCATTAGTGTTACGAGTGTGGTGTCGTTTAATGCGGTGCTGATGGCCTGGTATGGCGTCAACTTTGTGTTGGGTACAGGGTTACACAGCTACGGCTTTGGAACAGGCGGATCGGAGCTGATTGTCGGCGCATTTGTGGGACTCGATCTCTTGTTTGTGCTGGTTGCCGCCATTCGGTACAAGCGGTGGTGGCCCGAGTGGGGCACCTCTGAGAACGCTACGATTGAGCCAACGTTGGCAACAGAATCCATATCGACAAGTTCAGAATCTGCATAAGGAGGTTACACGTGGATCGTCGTCAGTTTTTGAATTGGGTTGGGCTCGGTGCACTCGCAACGTCACTGCCAGTGGCGATCGCTGCGTGCCAATCGGAGTCATCTCCCTCAACCAGCTCATCGACCGAGTCATCAGAGGCATCCGGTGCTTCAGAAGTCGGTAGTGTCCGTTCTGATGGCTCCTTTGTCATTGGGACTGTTGCCGATCTTGATGAAAACGGAACGCTTCGAGGTCGCCCATCCTTTGCATCGAGTGCAGTTTTGGTTGTTCGCTCCCCAGAGGATGCAGACGTGCTTCAGGCTGTGGATACCATTTGTCCCCATCAGGCCTGTTCAGTTGAATGGGATGTCTCGGCCTCTGAATTTGCCTGTCCCTGTCATGGTTCGACGTTCGCTGCCGATGGCAGCGTCACCAATGGCCCTGCCACTGATCCATTGGCAACGTTTGGAACCACCATCGATGCTGACGTTGTATTGGTTAAACCGGCTTGATGGTGAGGGTTCCCCATGGATGAGAAAAAGCAGATTCTAATGCAGACTATGGCATTGCTGATGTCGACAACGCCGGATACGGTACTGGGTCGATTTCTAAATTTTTGCCTCGCGACTAAAGTTGATCCGGCGATCGCCCATAAGACTCCATTTGAGTTAGCTCAAGAATTGATTGAGCATCCTGAAACGCTTAAGAAATGGATTGCTGAAGCCGTGGATAGTGATGGCGATTACAGTGTCGATGAAATGATCGCATTATCAGAGCTGAATATTCATGACTCCCAACAATTCATGGAAAAGTTAGTTCTTGAACTTGAAGCGATTCATATGAATGAGCTGACGCACTAGCCCAACTTTTATGTCAAATTCTGATAACGTTATCAACTAGATCATCGTTTCTAGCTGCATCAAGCCAAGAAAAAGAGTAGTGTCATTCAAATAGATGTCACTACTCTTTTTTTGTTAAATTTAAATCTTTCTTCAAGAGATGGATCAATAAAGTAGAAAGTCATCTAAAAAGAATTGGATATCCTTATTTTAATGAATTTTTAATGCATAATAGCATCCTAAAAGCATTTTCGAATGATTATGCGATTTTCGCAAAATAATTAAAACAGTCTTGCATACTCTGCGAGATTTAGTATCAGGTATTGCAAAATAACTCATTATTTTTTCGTAACCTCACATCTTGAAAGTCATATTTTGCAATGATTTATTGCCTGAGAGAATCGTTTTTCAGAATGACTTCTTCTGAAAGAATCTTTTCTAGCTACTGCTAAGGAGTCTATTGTCATGTCTCTCCAAGTTGAACTTCTCGAAACGAGTTTCGAGAAGGTAAAGCCTCATGCCAACGAATTCATTACAAGCTTTTATGGAAATTTGTTTGAAGATTATCCAGCTGCAAAGCCTCTGTTTGATGGCACTGACATGAATGCACAAGGCCAAAAACTACTGGCATCTTTGGTGCTTGTTGTTGATAATCTTCGCCAACCTGATGCACTTGAAGGAGCGTTAAAAGGATTGGGTGCTCGCCACGTGAAATACGGAGCATTGCCAGAGCATTACCCTTTAGTTGGGAACACATTATTAAAGACCTTTGGGCAATATTTGCAAGACGATTGGACTCCTGAAACTCAACAGGCATGGGTTGATGCCTACGGTGCAGTTACGGAATTAATGTTGTCAGGTGCGGACTACTCAAAAGAAGATGTCGATTTAGCTGGTGCACCTCCGGAGGCAGCCTCTGACACAGAGGACGTTGGGTTGCAGGTCGCACTGTTAGAGGAGAGCTTTGGTAAAGTTGCACCCGATGCGGATGCGTTTGTCAACAGCTTCTATGAGAATTTGTTCACAGACTATCCAGCCGCAAAGCCTTTGTTTGCGCACACTGACATGAGGCAGCAGCAGAAAATGTTGCTGCAATCTTTGGTGTTCGTTGTGCAAAACCTTCGGAATCCAGGTGCGTTGAGTGATGCCTTAAAGGGCTTGGGTGCTCGACATGTCAAGTATGGTGCACTCCCAGAGCACTATCCCTTAGTGGGCGGTTCTCTGTTGAAAACCTTTGAGCAATACCTGAAGGGCGATTGGACTCCAGATGTAAAGCAGGCATGGGTTGACGCGTATGGAGCGATCACTGAACTCATGCTAGATGGTGCAGATTACTCCAAAGATGAGGTCCAACTCGGTGATTCGGCGGCGGTGGCTCCTGGACCACAAAGTAGTGAGTCGAATGCCACTGCTCCAATCATTGGAGGACTCGTCGGAGGCGGTGTCTTAATTGCCCTCTTACTCATTCTGCTCTAGATAGTAGGTCGATTATGGCGTCCAAATTGGGGAGAATCTTTAGGCTCAAGTCGCTCTTTAGTCTCCAGGCTGTGATTATTTCAGTCGGTTTGATTGTATTGGTTTGGCTAGCTGGGGTGTTTGCTCTAGAAACGGACCAGCAAACCATATTTTTGCCAGGAGAAACATCGAAAGGACATTTTGTGTTTGAGGCCTCGTGTGCTTCATGCCACGAGGGATTTAAGTCTGTGTCAAACGACACATGTATGAGATGTCATCAGGCAGAAATGGCCGAGGACAAGCATGGACCTAAAAAGTTTCGAGATCCACGCTGGGCTGCCGAACTCGAGAAGGTTGAGGCACTGACGTGTACGACCTGCCACAACGAGCATGTTCATATGTTTGGGCGCGGTGTTCATCTGCAACCGGATTTATGCATGGCGTGTCATCAGGGCATTATTGAGGGCGATATGCAGAGCCATAACGGCTTTACGGCGGATGGATGCTGGACTGCTGGATGTCATAACTACCACGATCATCGCTCGATTTCGACTGGTTTTTTGTATGACAACCTGGACCAGCCGCCGATGCTCCCAGTGCAGGAATTGCCCATTCTCGAAGTCAATACAGAGCTGGATGTGGCTCCTGAACCTGACGTGTGGGATGAGTTTTTGGGAGGTGCGACATGAGGCGATCGCCCTTTCTAATTCTTCTGCTTCTTGTCGTTTGGATTGGCGTCCTGATTGGCCCAGGTCAACCTGCATCTGCTGATGTTTCTGAAATGGAACTCCAGGAAATTCATGAGCTATGGCAGACCAGTGCCCACGCGCTTGCCGATGTCAACTGTTCAAGCTGTCATTTGCAGGGAGAGCCTAAAGCATTTGTCGCTCAGCCCAACCATGAAAGTTGCCAGTCTTGTCACGAATCGTCTGTCGATACTTTCTTACTGGGTAAGCATGGCATTCGGCTACTGGAGGGTCAGTCTCCCTTGACGCCTGCTATGGCTCGTCTACCGATGAAAGCTGATGTCCACAATCGCCAGATGAGCTGTAATGCCTGTCACAACGTGCATTCGGTGAATACAGTGCAGGCATCGGTTGACTCGTGTCTCAGCTGCCATAACGACACTCATTCGCTGAACTACGAGAATTCGAAACACGCGGAGCTATTTGCGGCAGACAAGGCATTGCCGCGTCCATCTAATCAGTCAGTCAGTTGTGCGACCTGTCACCTGCCTCGACAAAATATTGGGTCAGACAGCACACCCAACGTCGTCGTTAACCACAACAATACGTTCACCCTATTGCCGCGCGATCGCATGGTTAGCGAAGTGTGTATGAACTGTCACGGCATGGAATATGCCTACAACAGCATCTTTGACGACGAGCTGGTGACACAGAATTTCACCCGTCCTCCTAGTCTGCAACTGCAGACGTTAGATATGGTACGCGTCCTAGAGGCAAAGCGATCTGGAGGCTCGACGGGTGAAGCAGAAGGAGCAGAGTAAGTTTCAGCTCCAGATAAGAAATGCGTTGGTATAGCCGTCGTCAGTTCCGTTAGGGCAAGACGGTGAGCCATTTGGCCATATGCCAGAGATCGAATGATATTCGGTGTCCTAGCCTAAATGGCTAAAGCGATATCAACGCAGGGTAATTGGTGTAGTGACGTAGGCGAATTATTCAAATTGTCACTGCAGATGTATTTGATTCCATCCCATTACATTCATAAAGAGGAATACCGGATATGTTGACAACCCAAGCTAGAGTTTCGTGGGGGCATTGGCTACGCTCCAAAGCAGCCGCTCTATTTGCTATGGCGATCGCCATTTGCTTTATGACCGTCTCATGTAGCAGTGGTGGGTCGGCTCCCGAGGCATCGGGCGGCATTCAGCCTGACCTCGTTGCTGACTATATTCACACTGTTCTAGAAGCTGACCGAACGGCCTATACCAAGCATGTGGTGGGTCGTGTGAATACCCTTGAAGGTAAGGACAACGATAAAGGGGTGCTCGGCATTGAAGCGACTGAAGCATGGCAGCAGACCGATGGCATTCCTTTGCCTGCACAAATGTTCCGTCTGGGTTCTGAAATTGCGTCAGAAGCGGGTACCTTCACTTACAACTTGATTTCTCCTTGGTACATCAACGACAACCACGCACCCAAGAGCGATTTTGAGCAAGTTGCAATGGATGAAGTGGTTTCGACAGGTGAACCCTACAAAGACTATCAAGAAGTCGGTGGACAGCAATTCTACTCTGCTCTATATCCTGACAAGGCGGTTGCAGAAGCCTGTGTAACGTGCCATAACACTCATCCTATTCACCTTGAGCGCTACCCCGACAAGGTTTTCGAGATGGATGAAGTGATGGGTGGAGTCATCATCAACATTCCTCTCGCAGGTGCGTAAGTTTAGCTGTGTCATCTGACGGTTGATGCCATGGGGAGTGAAATGTTCAGTAGCAACATTGCTGCTCCCCATGCCCTTAGACACTAGAGGAGTGCTGCTCAAGTTTGCCTGACTGTTCAATGAGATGAGTGTGACTCATCGTCTTCTGCGTTCATGAGGGTCATGCTCATCGCATCCTGATCATTGAGACCACCATTCACTGTTTATCGACTCGCTGCTCTTCCAAATCTTATGAAACCTAGGTTTTCGACTCTCATTCTCCTAACTGTTCTGACTGCCATCATCTTAGTCCCGTTCGCATTGAGCAGTGCTTATATGCCAATGTTGCGCGATCGCGCTTTTGAGCTTTATGAACTCTTCCGAACGGATGTGTACAAGCAAGCCACGGGGTTTGTGCTACTGGCGCTGGTCTTGGCAGAAATGGGATTGTCGCTTAGGAAGCGAGGCCGGAAGTGGAAGGTTAAGCTCCCAGGGACAATGATGATGTGGCGAAGCCTTCACATCTTTTTGGGTGTCTTTCTGATTGCGGCTGTGTTGGTCCACACCGTTGGAGCAACGGGGCTAAACTTCAATGCGATCTTTTTGTGGGTTTTCTTCGGGGTGTCACTTTCTGCTTTAGTTGGGGTTGTTGCAGAAACTGGCATTTTGGAAACGGATGTGGTCCGAATCATGCAGCTTCGGTTGATGCGACGGAATGGATGGGTGACGCCATCGTCTGCCGCAACGTCGACCACTGTGAGCGAAGGTATGGCGGTACAAGTTTCGCATGAGCGAGTCAACGCCTATGCGCCTGAGCGCTCGATGGGGGGAGACGGTGCATCGACTATTGCGGCATCTTCTCCATCGGTGACAGTTCAAGGTGTTAACGGACCCCAAGAATCTGTGTTTACTCCTGAGGGAGCCGCCAAGCTTCCCTGGGTTATTGCCGCCCTGTCAAAGGGGCCCATTATTCGTGGGCTGCGAGCTATCTGGCTGTCTTCGCATATTTTTCTCGTGAGCGTATTCACGATTATGCTTGGGTTTCATATTTTCTTGGCGTACTACTACCAGTAAGTCGTTCAGTGATCTCGCTTTATTAGATAAGGAGGGCTTTCAGTTATGAATTCTGTTCGTCCTGATGCGCAAGCGGGCAAGCGATTTGGCATCATTCTTACTCTTCTCATTGGGTTTACCATCGCAACTTTCTTTTTGACTCGCCCCATCACGACGTCGTCTAGTTTGTCTCCGGTTTCAGGTTTGGTGATGTTGAAGGCAACGGCAAAGACAGCTGTTCCTTATGCAGAAGCGATCGCCAACGGTAAGCCTACCCTTGTAGAGTTCTATGCAGACTGGTGCACCACATGCCAATCCATGGCTTCAACTATTGACAGTCTGCACACACAATATGGTGCTGATCTCAATATTGTGATGTTGAATATCGATGACCCGCAATGGCGATCGCAAGTTGATGCCTTCCGTGTTGGTGGAGTTCCGGAGTACTTTTTACTCGCTTCAGATCAGTCGCTTCAAGACTCTTTCGTGGGTCGTGTTCCCTATGGAATATTAGCTCAAGCCATTAAGACTGTGATTCGTTAATCCGTGCATTTGCTGAGTTCAGCCTTTCGTTTTGAGACAATGATAAGCGTAGGACGAAGAAAACTGCATGTGTAGATGAGGCGACCTTATGGCTAAGGATGATTCTCAAAGTGGCGATCGCTCTCGTGTATTAGATGAAGAGCAAGCTATCAAGAGTTATGTTGCGTACCTCAAGCTATGCAAGTCGATGGATGAACTTGTGCAGCGCATTCAAGGGGTGACAGACGAGAAAGTGAACCATTCCTAGCTGGGGCGTAGCAACGTGCTTAATGATGCAGTTTATCGCTGATAAAACCACTACTCTTAGGCACTAATAGGTTGACAGCGTGTGTTGTCAATGCAGAAAACCTAAGCCATTCAAACGTTCGAGATTTTAATTTAACCGATCGTTCTCTAAATTTTCACGACCTATGACTAAAGTTTCCAAAGGCTTATTGTTGGGTGTGACCCTGCTGTTGGATGCGTTAGAGTTCTTAAGTGATCCGTTTGTGATTGCATCGGGCATTGTCCTTAGCGCCTACTACACTGGCCTACATCTATTTTCAATTGGTTCGTCTAGCGGTTACTGATCATCGTCTGGATTTAATATCCACTGTCTTGGTTATCCGTTGATTGATTGATTCGGCGCTGAGCTTGAGCGTTAGCATTAAACAAGCCAACAGTAATTTGAGCATTGCTCAGCTATTTATCGTTATGTCGACTATTCACTCCCGTCTATTTGTTCGCGTCATTGGAGTCCTCCTCATGACGCTGATTCCCTATGGATGCAGCAACGCAGCAGATACGGCCTCACTGCCAGCTGTCATTGCTCAAGAACCAGGCTCGTTGAGCGTCAGCGATCGCATTCAGCCACTGGTCGATGCAGATGTCATCTATTTAGGCGAACGACACGATAGTCTTGCTGATCACCAAGCTCAACTCGATATTATTCAGGCTCTTTACGAAGAAAATCAAAATCTGGCGATCGCGTTCGAAATGTTTCAGCATCCGTTCCAAGAAAGCCTAGATGAGTACATCAATGGCACCATTGATGAGGAAACGCTACGAATGCAAACGGAATATGACGAGCGATGGGGATTTCCTTGGGAATTTTATGCCCCCGTTCTGCGATTTGCTCAAGCCCATCAACTGCCCATACTGGCGCTCAACGCACCATCAGAGATCGTCCGAAAAGTTGCGCGCGAAGGGTTAGACAGCTTATCTGAATCGGAACAGCAGATGATTCCACCTCGGTCAGAGATCCGCACGGATAATGAAGACTATCGAAACTATGTCGGTGCTGTTTTTGGACAAGCACATCATAGCGGGCACTCGGGTATGAGTTTCGAGAACTTTTTTGCGGCTCAGGTGGTTTGGGATGAGACGATGGCCGAGCAGATTTCGGAGTTTTTGGCTCGCGAACCCGATCGTCAAGTGGTGGTTTTGGCGGGGCAAGGACACGTCATCTATGGTTACGGTATTCCTGATCGAGTGGCTCGTCGCATGGGCGATACGCT
>JBCBLF010000034.1:0-5534 GCA_038520475.1 Cyanobacteria bacterium J06627_8 | reverse complement strand
CTTGGCTGAGGGGGAGGGGGCGATCGCTGATTCCTTCTGGATAAGCGACGATAATGCAAAACCATGAATAGTTCATGCATTCATCTGACCAGCAGCAACTGGCCTGTCATTTCCTGACTGCAATGCACACAAATTGAGAAAAGCGATCGCTCCCTCTGGGGGCGATCGCTTTTCTCAATTTATAGCTTTGGCCATTTAGGCTGGGACGCCGAGTATCATTCAGTTCCTTAGCGCATCGCGACTCGCCGTCTTGTCTTAATGGAACGAGCGATGACTATCGTTAACCAGATATGATCTCAATCTTCGTAGATTCGAGCTTCTAAGGCATTTGGATTTTCCTCGCAATAGAGCTCAAAGTTATTCTTCGGTTTTTCAACGAAGTCACTCTTGCGAAGAATATCAGTAATCGAAATCACGCCGAGTAAGCCACCTTGAATCACAGGTGCGCGGCGAATGCGGCACTGTGAAAATAATCGGGCAATGTATTCGACGCCCAAATCTGGATTCACGACGATGCAGGGTTTCGTCATGATCTCATAGACTCGCATTTCCTTCGGATCATGACCAAAGGCGGCAACTTTGTAGATGACGTCTGTTTCAGTCACCATGCCATACGGATCCATCTCATGGCGGGGCTCCACAATAAGTGCTCGGATTCCCTTTTCTTTCATCAGTGCTACTGCATCGGCCACTGTTGCGGAACCACGAATGGTAACCACATTTCTTGTCATAATTTCTGATGCTTTCATCATGGCAAGGCATCTCCTATGTTATGAATCTGAATTTTATTGATGTAGTTATATGGGGCCACTATTGGCTACTTTGTGCTGCGCTGATGGGATGCAACAGCCTGAAGCTCCTCGACAATATCCCACGCTGCAGCACATTCAGGAGATGTATCTCCTTTTTCCTTACAAATTGCTCGAGCCTCTTCTCTCGCCACTTCAATCCGATCGTCAATGAAGAGTTGCTTGGGCTTTTCAACAAAATCACTCTTATGCAAAATATCGCTGATGGATATGACGCCCAACAACCCACCTTGAATAACTGGAGCACGTCGAATCCGGGTTTGAGAAAAAAGTCGTGCAACATATTCCACGCCCAGCTCTGGATTAACGACAACGCAGGGCTTTGTCATGATTTCATAGACTCGCAATTGCTTCGGATCATGACCAAAAGCAGCCACTTTGTAGATGATGTCCGTTTCTGTCACCATTCCGTACGGATCTGCTTCGTGACGAGGTTCAACGATTAAAGCGCGGAGCCCTTTATCCTTCATTGTCTTCACCGCTTCTGCAACAGTGGCAGACCCTCGGATTGTGACAACCTCTTTGGTCATAATGTCTGATGCTTTCAACATAAAATTAACCTCCACTAGATTTGTCTTTAAGGCTTAATTCCCCGAGCGTCATCTCCAATTGCCATGGGTTAACCGTGACAGGTTCGTCAATCTGACGTCCAAGAAGCCGCCGCTGACCACTGCGATCGCGTTGCTTAGGGTTAGTGCGATCGCAGCGATACATGTCGGGTGTTTTCAGAAACATACCACTCTACTTGTGCCGACCACGATGAAGGATGTGGGCAGACATCATTGGCAGGTGAAGACGGCTGATGGGAGCACTTTTTAGACCTGTCTGCCCTGGACAGATGGGTTTTTGATTGACTCATCAGATATGAATCAAATACTTTGCCCGTCCGTACGCTCATGATCAATAAGTAATCACAGTGAGGGCATTCGGTTTGCATCACATCATTATCGTGAGGTCCAACGTCACTGGATATGAAGTGACGTTCTGCCAAGCCACCACAGGTTGGACATCGGACAGTCTGGGCTGTCAACATAAAAAAGCCTTTAGATCGCGACACCAATTCCGTCTCAATTCAGCACGCACACTGCGCAGTTAGACCTAGAGCAGTTCATCAAGAACACGACTGAAGTCCTCATAGGGCTTTGCACCAACCACAGTTTCTGCCAATTCTCCATTTTTGAAGAAAAGGACTGCCGGAATGCTCCGGATACTGTATCGTTTGGCAATTGACCTGTTTGAGTCAACATCTAATTTGAATACCCTAGCGCGATCGCTATACTCCTCAGATAGTTTGTCCATGAGGGGCGCAACAAGCTTACACGGGCCACACCATGTCGCTGTGCAATCAACTACGACCGGGGATTCAGCCGTTAATAGTGAATCAAACTCAGATTCATCTTGAATAAATGCAGCACTACTCATCTTCGATTCTCCAAAATAAATAAGATTTCATATGTGGTTCAGTGTTATTCCGATAGAGCTGGTACGAGGTCGTATACGAGCCATCGAATAAATAACGGATTGATTCATACAGATTTGCTTCCTGATGGGTTCGGATCGTGCAGTCTGATAGGGGATAAGCCACGCATGTTAAAGCGAATCCAGCTTCCATCTGAGCATTATCTAAAAATGTTTGGTCAGATTGATCGACCCGTCCAGCTTCAACCTTTCCAACACATGCTGAACACGCGCCTGTTCGACATGAAATCGGCAAGTCAATTCCATGTTCATCTGCGGCTTCAAAAATGTACTGGTCATCCGGCACATCAATGGTAATGTTCAGTCCGTGAGGATTTGTTAGCGTCACTTTATATGTAGCCATTGCTCGTTCCAATACCGCTAACGTTTCGGGTAAAAGCACGCTCTTCGATAGGATGTCATTATGGGTACACCATTAAAAAGTAATGTTGCTACTTCCAATGAGTGCTGAACCGTCCCAATACAACGACATTCGAGAGAGATTGAACAAGGGCAGACAAACCAAAGCAAGCCAGGGAGGCTATGTAGGGTTTGGTTCTCCAGCATTTGGTCAACAGTCCATTAATGGAGAATTGGTAGATAACCCCAAAGAACGTCAAATCATTGAGATCATTCGCCGTCACCACAAGTCTGGAAAGTCATTGCAAAAAATAGCCGATTGGCTAAACCAACACGGCTACGTCACAAAACGAGGACATGCATGGCAACGAATTTCAGTTAAGCGCGTTCTCGATCGCCTCTACGGGAAAACTCCACGCACACAAGGCGTGAACACGCAAACAGCAATCAATTCAGTCATGAATCAAACTGAGCAACAATCCCAAGAACCTTGAATCAACCTAACCCTTCTAGGAAGAGGCTTAAGTCACTTTTTCTGTAACATTTCTAATTGTACACCTAAAACTCACCTTAAGCCTTTTTAAGAAAAGCGTTAAGGTGATCTCGTTGTTACATCTCTTTTACTGTCTTTTTAATCTTTGCGATATGATGTTAATCTCGTTTTCTGAAGTTTAATTTTTAATCTGCCGTCATCCTCTCAAGCCACTTGTGGATTAGAAACCGTACACTTCAATAACGTACTGATATTTTTTGACTAGAACATATAAATTGTTGGCAGACCGCTTTAGGATAAGTTGTGTCTGCTCCATGCAAAAGCAAAGCGATTCGACAGCCTGGTTTCAAGCATTTTGTTTCAAGGCGGTCGAGATGCAATGGGTGGCAATTTATTATCATCTGTCGAGATGAATTTATGAATTTACAGAATTCCCTCTCCTGGGTTCCGAACTTGACAGATGCAATTGAGCGGTGCCCCCTCACCGTTCCACCGGGAATGCCAGTTTTAGAGGCGATCGCCCTCCTCAGTCAATCTCGCCAACAAACTTGTGCATTACCCAACGCTTCATCACCCCGCCTACCTGAAGACATCGCTTTAGAAAGTACGACCTTACGAACCAGCTGTGTTCTGATTGTTCAGAATGATATTCTCTTAGGTATTTTGACCGAGCGTGATGTGGTTCGGTTGACGGCAAGCACCATCAACTTGCACGCGATGACGGTCAACGACGTTATGGTCTCTCCGGTGATTACGCTGCCGGAGCACGCTGCCCATGATATTTTCGCAGCACTCTTTCTATTCCGACGATATCGCATACGACATCTGCCCATCGTCAATACCCAACAACAACTGATTGGCACGATTTCGAACGAAAATATTCGGCAAGTTTTGCGGCCTGCGAACCTGTTGCGATTTCGTCGAGTCTCCGATGTCATGACGACTCAAGTGATTCAGGCTCCGTTAACAGCACGGCTCTTAACTCTAGTCCAATTAATGGCTCGACATCGGGTCAGCTGCATCGTCATTACACAACCGGACGAAGACGATATTGATCATCCAGTTGGCATCATTACTGAGCGCGATATCGTTCAATTTCATGCCCTACAGATTGATTTTGAAAAAACAGAAGCTCACCTTGTCATGAGCACGCCACTGTTTTTGCTCAATCCAGAAGATTCTCTATGGGTTGCTCACCAGGAAATGCAAAACCGTCGAGTTGGGCGATTGGTCGTTTCGTGGAATTGGGGACAGGGATTGGGCATCATCACTCAAACGAGTTTGCTAAAAGTATTTGACCCAATGGAAATGTATGGGGTCATTGAGACATTGCAGAGAACCATTCAGCAACTTAACGATCAGCAACCCTCTCTCCCGCTTTCCGCCTCGCCAGCGCTTTCATCACCTCCGTCCCGAGAATTGGCGATCGCCCCTAAGCTGGACCCTGCACGCTCTACCCCAACTTCAAATGTGGAGGTGCAGGAGGCTTTGGTCAACCAAGCTCATACCCAGGTGCAGAACCTTGTGAATGATCCCCATGTATCGACAGAACAGCTGCACGCTCAGCTCAAAGATGTTTTATCTATTCTTGAGCAACTGTCACTGAACCTGACCGTTCAATGATGGGGTTGTACCTGGACTTGAGTGGTTTAGATCGGTACATTCAACGCACCGTGATCAATGAGATAGCGTTTTTGTTCGTGGCTTAGCCCCCTCGCATCGGTAAAGAGGGCCCCTTCCACCGTTGCATGATCAAAACAGGCGTTATCTAGCTGAGTTTCTTCTAAGTTTGCCTGCCTTAAATCCGCACCTCGGAGATCCGCACCTTGTAAATTTGCCTGTTCCAAGATGCTTCCAAACAGGGATGCATCCGTTAACTTAGCGTTCAGCAAGACTGCGTTTGACAGAGACGCCCAATCGAGTTGAGCATCGAAGAAAACAGCATCATTGATTATTGCTCGGTGGAAGCAAGCATTCAACAGATTGGCTTGTGTAAAGTTTGCTCCTGTCAGTACGGCGTTAACAAATGATGCGCGTTCTAAATCTGTGCTGTCAAAGGATGCACCAACAGCGTGAGCGTTTGACCAACGGGACTGAATCGCTTGAGCAGCAGTGAAATTCGCGTGATCGACACGCCCTTGCGTGAAATTCGCTTTGACTAAACTGGCATGCTTAAAAGTTGCACCTCGACCAGACACGTCACTCAAATCTGCCTGGTGCAGCGTCCCGAAGGACATGTCACTGCCATCAAGCGTTGCGCCACGCAACACGGTTTTCGTTGCATTCACTTTATGAAGATTGGCGTAAGCGAGTGTCGCGCGGATCAAATTAGCGCTCGAAAGATTCGCATGTTGTAGGTCGCACTCCACTAACGTGGCTCGAATTAAGGTGGCCTGTGAAAAGTTTGCATGCTG
>JBCBLF010000349.1:0-3922 GCA_038520475.1 Cyanobacteria bacterium J06627_8 | reverse complement strand
ATCGTCCTGCGCATAACGATGGAGCATCTCCTGTTCAGGAGACAACGCTCTCTAAGCTGCTCAACATTCGACAGCCGTTGCCCGATCAGTCGATTCAGCCGGATATTATCTCTAGACTTCAGGATAGTCGCGATCGCGCTGTCGATGAGGTGCGATCGCTGTCATTTCCATCCCGACGTGATGAGGAATGGCGATTTACAGACCTCACCTCGATTCAATCGATTGACTTTCAGCTGCCTGCCTCAGGTCAACTGTCGGCTGATGCTCAGCGTTCAATTCAGTCCTTCTTGCTCGAAGAAGCATCGGGGCGTCACTGTGTGTTTGTTGACGGACAATTCAATTCAACGCTTTCCACACTCGATGATTTGCCCGATGGCGTCACCGTTACCAATCTTTCAGGTCTAGGCGATCGCCCAGATATTGCAGACGAATTAGCCACCTACGTTGCTCAGCAGAAAGGATTAGAGCAGACGTTCACCGCTTTGAATACAGCCAGCTTTACTGATGTGGTGGTGATAGTAGTTGACAAGCACGTCACATCGCGTTCACCGGTTCAGGTCTTGTTTGTGTCAACGGCAGGCGAACAACCGACGCTCACTCACCCCCGATGCTTGATTGTGGCAAAAGCAAATAGCGACGTCAGCATAATTGAGGATTTTGTGGCAGTTGGAAGCGGCACCTACTTTACAAATGCTGTTACGGAAATCTGGGTTCACGATAATGCTCGCTTTCATCACACCCGGATTCAACGCGATCGCTCTACTGCTGCTCATATTGGGAAAACGATTGTCAATCAGGCGCGGTCATCCAGTTATGATAGCCATGCAATTAATCTTGGAGCTCGCATTGGTCGGCACAATTTAGAAGTCTTCCAGACTGGAGAAGCGACAGAGACTATCTTAAACGGACTGTCGGTTGTTTCTGGTGATCAACTGGTGGATACACACAGCCTCATCAACTATACAAAGCCCCATGGCACTAGCCGTCAAATCTACAAGGCGATTGTTGACGGAAAAGCTCATTCTGTGTTCAACGGGAAGGTGTATGTTCCGACCACTGCACAGCTCACTGATGCAGCTCAGCTCAATCAAAACTTACTGCTTTCACCAAAAGGGCGCGTCGACACGAAACCTCAACTTGAAATTGTGGCGGACAATGTAAAGTGTACGCATGGCGCAACGGTGAGTCAGCTGGACTCAGATGAAGTGTTTTACCTTCAAAGTCGGGGCATCGACGCAGAGCGTGCTCAAAACCTTCTAATTTATGCGTTTGCCGCAGAAATTATTCAGCAGATTTCAATTCCTTCATTGCAACATGCACTGTTTCAATCGATTGAAACGTTAACGGGTACATCGTTATCCTCTTAGATACGTATACGATTCACCTTTCACATCTTCAGCTGTTTCGCTTGATCGCTTTAGTTGTTTGTTCTTCACTACTATGACTCTGACCCAAGAACGCACGCTTGCCTCTCAAGTTCGTCCTGATTTTCCGATTCTTCATCAAGACGTCCATGGGAAGCCATTGGTTTATTTAGACAATGCGGCTACGTCTCAAAAGCCACGTGCTGTTTTAGAAGCTCTGGAGCATTACTACACGGCAGATAACTCCAATGTGCATCGGGGCGTTCACACCTTGAGTGCTCGGGCAACCGATGCCTATGAAGGGGCACGAGACAAAGTTGCCCGATTTGTCAATGCGGCTCATCGCGAAGAGATTATCTACACCCGTAATGCGAGTGAAGCCATTAATCTTGTTGCTCACGCCTGGGGAACGCATCATTTGCAGGCTGGAGACGAGATCATTTTGACGGTGATGGAGCATCACAGCAATCTGATTCCTTGGCAGCTTGTGGCTCAGCGCACAGGGGCAGTGCTGAAATTTGTCGAGCTCACCGATAACGAAACGTTTGATCTGGCGCATTTCAACGATTTGCTTTCGGATCGAACAAAGTTAGTGGCTGTGGCTCACATTTCCAATACGTTGGGTTGTGTAAATCCCGTCCGAGAAATTACGTCGATGGCGCACGAATTTGGTGCAAAGGTTCTGATTGATGCCTGCCAGAGCGTTCCTCATATGCCAGTCGATGTACAGGCGATTGGATGTGACTGGCTCGTTGCTTCGGGTCACAAGATGTGTGCGCCGACGGGGATTGGGTTTCTGTATGGAAAGCGTGATCTGATGCGCTCAATGCCTCCGTTTCTGGGGGGTGGTGAGATGATTGCGGATGTCTTTTTAGATCACTCGACCTATGCTGATGTTCCTCATCGATTTGAAGCTGGGACTCCAGCGATCGCAGAGGCGATCGCCCTGGGGGCAGCCGTCGATTATCTAACCAGCATCGGCATGGAGAAAATTGATGCCTATGAGCACGAACTAACTGCTTATCTTTTCAAGCAGCTTGAGACGCTGCCAGAGGTTCGGGTGTATGGACCAAAGCCCGCTGACGATGGCACCGGTCGAGCGGCCCTCGCATCATTTACGACAGGTGCGGTTCATCCTCACGATTTGTCCACCATTTTGGATCAGTCGGCGATCGCCATTCGAGCGGGACATCATTGTACTCAACCGTTGCATCGCTACCTCGGGGCTCAATCGACGGCACGAGCAAGTTTGTATTTCTATAACACTCGCGAAGAGATTGACACCTTCATTGGGTCACTGAAAGAAGCGATTGAGTTTTTCGGCAACATCTTTGGCTAAGCGTCTAGATGGGCTGAATTGACTTTTATACGCCGCCGTCAATCCAGCTCTTACCAGCGTTTTGATTTTTGGATTGCAGCAAACGTTCCAGACCCAATTGTGCAGAGAATTAGGATCCACACGATTCCTCCAGGGAAAAATGTGATGATTCCGATTCCCCTCATGATCCAAACTGCAAGCGTAACGCCAAGCAGCATTAAAAAGAGTCGATAGCTTTTTGTTGAGAGTCGCTGCATCTTTCTATCTAAGAATCACTAATATGCTGACGTGAATGTATGGGGCTATAGCTATAGCCAATTTGGTTATGACACGACATTATTCGGCGCGTCTTGTGTGCACCAAATAATGTCATCAAGCCAATGACTATGGCCATATTACTGAATTGCATCTGGATCGACACCCAATTCACGTAACTTAGCTGCTAACTGCTCCTGCCGCTGATTGGATGCTTCTGCTGATTCTTCTGGCGTTGGTACAAGCTCCCCGGCTGAAGTGAAGAAACGGAGTTGGCTTTCATGGATACCTACGTAGAGCTGCAATTGCTGGCTCCATCGCCATCCGTGTTCATTTGGTTCCAGTTGATGATAGGCTCCGTCAACCAAATGAAACCCTTCAAATTCTAAGGACTCAGGGTCAAACCAAAAATAATCTGGGGTGCGAAATGTGTCTTGATAAATCTCTTTTTTCAGTCCCCGGTCAGTCTTTGCTGTGGAATCGGACAGCAATTCAATAATTACATTTGGATACTTTCCATTTTCTTCCCACACCACCCAGCTCTTGCGAGGCCGTTTCTCAGTACCCAACACCACAAAGAAATCTGGCTCTCGAAAATCCTCTGACTTGAGTTGATTAGGGCTGTAGTAAACGGTGAGATTGCCCACAGCAAAGTAATCTGTGCGATCTTTCCAAAACCAATTCAGGCACGACAACAAAAGAAGAATCTGATAGAGATGTTGTGAACTTTCCAAGGGGGGGCATCGCTCCAGAGGTTACCAGGGGGAAAGATAGCATCTTCAGATGTTTCATGGACCGATCTTGTTTGTGTGGAGGGGGGCATGAGTGGATGGAGAGTAGATTTAGTGAGTCAATGAAATAGCGGTCTCTCGGGTTTGCATTCAGTGTAGCGAAGGAATGAGGATTCTATACGTTTCAGCTCGTGGGGTTTGATTCGCGAAATAGATTCAGCTCGGCTTTGAGTGCATCAATAAATTGACGTGCT
>JBCBLF010000348.1:0-3956 GCA_038520475.1 Cyanobacteria bacterium J06627_8 | reverse complement strand
AAATTAAGGTTTTGTTTACTGCGCATTGGGAACGCACAGTTAATGTTTCTTCCAAGATTGAGAGAACAACGTTATTTAAGGACAATGGATTTTCGATAAGATTCCTTGATAATCCTCCACGAATCAGACTGCTTGGCGGCACTCTAGTTTCCTTTGGACTAAGGTTACAGGCAATTGTCAATAAGCATCCTGATCAGTGTGGACACCTTAAAAACTGGTTTAGCGACATGCAGAAAGTTTTGAAATATTTTTAGAGTTGTAGTGCGGATGCGTTGCGCACAAGCTGGCGTGACAGACGTTCGGTCGACTCTTCACATAAGGAATTGTGGTAATGACGGAGCAGGTTTCTCATCAAGAACGCAAAAATTTTGGTCGCTTCTTTTACCGACTCGGACTGTTAACGACTGCCTTCAGTCTTGGAGTTGTATCCCAGCAGCTTCCAGCATCTGCCCTCGAGCTGACATCGACTCGTCTCTCTCAAGACAACGCGGCTCAGCCATCAGCAACCGGTACAAAGCAGAACGCTCCCAGTGAACCGACGCTTCCGTCCCAGAGCAATGTACGATTTTCATGCCAGTTCCAGAATGGGGCATATACCGTGATGTATCAGCCTGAAAGTCAGCCCGGAACGGCGTATCCATGGGCAACACCTCAGACCATGGGTGGAGGGTGGTCAGCCGAGCGCCGTTGCAGTGAAATTAGCCGCCGACTTGAAGAATATCGCCCTGACGGGTTGCTCGAACTGCGCACGAGTGTTGAGAATGGCTACGACATTGTTTGTGCAACGACAGAGCAAAACTCATTGTGCCGTATTGTCTTTACAGTTCCAGAAGGTCAAGATCCCCTCGTGACACGCGATCGCGTTTTTGAGAACCTGGCTGTTGCGAACAGTGGACAAAGTACGAGTGCAGTCAACACCTTTACGGGTGGGGATGGTTCACAACTTCTAGACACAATCGGTCAGGAGTTGGGGATTAACCTTCCATCGTTGCCTAACTTAGGTGGCCGCTCTCAACGAAACAGGACTGATAGTATCAACCTTCGGCCATTCCTCGATCCAGCAGATGGAGGAACCGGCACACAGCTCCGCTAGGTCTCTCATGTTTGCCCACTGTGTGAACACTTGAGTAAATGTTAAAGAGACGAGGTCTACACTGTAGCCTTGTCTCTTGACTTATGGACTTGAGAAGCTTGCCAAATCGTGTGAGTACTGATGTAGCTTCCCAACGATCAAAGCAATGAGTTTGCTAAACCACCCCATTTCTTGCTCGTTGTTGCTATAACTGAGCTGAGCGATGAGACCCAAGGCAGCACACATCAGATGCGTTTAGATGCGTATAGACGCTTTCCATCGCCATCTTTTCTACAACACATTCCATGATGATTGATCACGAAGATAACGGTCTCGATGGGGAAACCTCCTCTCGGGACCTGAAACGTGCTAATATCCCAGGTGCTTTCCGACTCTGACCTAAGGGAATACGCTGAGACGCTCATGCAAATGCCTACACCTTTCCGCAGAACGAAAATCGTTGCCACAATTGGGCCAGCGACGAGTCAACCTGATGTGCTAAGAGCACTCATTGAGGCAGGCGCAAATACGCTGCGGCTAAACTTTTCCCATGGGACCCATGATGACCATCAGCGCAATATTCGACTCATTCGACAGTTGTCCTTTGAGTTGAACCAACCGGTCGGCATTCTGCAAGATTTACAGGGACCCAAAATTCGTTTAGGTCGCTTCGAAAATGGTCCGATTACATTAGAAAATGGTGATCGCTTCACACTGACGAGTCGGACAATTCCAGGTACTCAAACCGCTAGCTCAGTGACCTACAAGCCATTAGCAGAAGAGGTTCCAGAAGGCTCGACCATCTTATTAGATGACGGTCGCGTTGAGATGCAAGTTGAAAAGGTTGATAAAGTCAATCGCGATCTTCATTGTCGAGTTGTTGTCGGCGGGCCGCTCTCAAACAATAAAGGGGTCAACTTTCCGGGTGTGTACTTATCGATCAAAGCCCTTACTGATAAGGATCGTGAAGATCTAATGTTTGGGTTGGGCCAGGGAGTCGATTGGGTTGCCCTCAGTTTTGTTAGAAATCCTCAAGACATTCTCGAAATCAAAGAGCTCATTGCCGAACGTGGCAAACATGTTCCTGTTATTGCAAAAATCGAAAAACACGAAGCCATCGAACAGATGGAAGCTATCCTGTCGCTTTGTGATGGAGTGATGGTGGCACGAGGAGATTTGGGCGTCGAGTTGCCAGCAGAAGAGGTCCCCATTCTTCAGAAAAGACTGATTGCAACCTCAAATCGCTTGGGCATTCCGGTCATTACTGCAACCCAAATGCTGGACAGTATGGCCCACAGCCCACGACCAACCCGAGCTGAAATTTCAGATGTTGCAAACGCCATCCTAGACGGCACTGATGCCGTGATGTTGTCAAATGAGACCGCTGTTGGCAAGTATCCAGTTCAAGCCGTTAAGACGATGGCTCAAATTGCAAACCGCATTGAGCGCGATCGCCTGTTTCAAAAGACCCTTGATGAAACCCCTGGTCGCTCCATTCCAAATGCCATCAGTCACGCCGTAGAGCGCATCTCACAAAAGCTAGATGCATCAGCTATCATGACGTTGACCAAAAGTGGATCCACTGCTCGAAACGTATCAAAATTTCGACCGAATACCCCTATCCTCGCTGTTACACCCCACACTGATGTTGCAAGACAACTCCAGCTTGTTTGGGGCGTACGCCCATTGCTAGTGCTTGATTTGCCGTCTACAAGTCAGACTTTTCAGGCCGCTCTCAATGTTGCACAAGAGAAACAGCTCGTCAACGAGGGAGATTTAGTCGTGATGACTGCGGGCACTCTGCAAGGTGTCTCTGGTTCAACGGATCTCATTAAGGTTGAGTTCGTAACCGCTGTTTTGGGCCAGGGGGTCGGCATTGGCCAAGGGTCGGTCAGCGGTCCAGCCCACGTGATTAGAGATAGCGTAAACTCTGGCAATTTTGCTCCGGGTGGCATATTGGTTGCAACACGTACCGATGCTCACTGTGTTGAAGCCATCCGAAAAGCATCCGGCATCATCACAGAAGACGACAGCCCAACCAGTCATGCAGCGGTTATCGGCGTCAGGCTAGGCGTACCCGTCATTACTGGAGTGAAGAATGCAACGAGCATTATCCGTGATGGTGCAATTGTAACGTTGGATCTACAGCGAGGTCTTGTTTACTCCGGAGCAAAGAATTTATCCCCGATTGACTCTTTGCTGCCTGTTTAAGTTTCCACGTGCGATCGCACTTCATCGCAGCATATCTGGGACAGCGAGCTCCTGATCATTTGTGATGCCTAATTTATGTAGTGCTGTGGTGAATTCCATTCGAACATCATCACATTTTTTTGTTGAGCCTACCCTATCGGTGGGCTCCGCAACAATAAAAACATCCGTCAGTTCGAAGAATAAATATCGATCCCATCTTGCACTGTGCTTGATTGCTTACATCGTTTCCCTCAGGACTGACGTAGTTGAACGGTTTTTCGCGAGCTGCGCCCACGAAAAACCGTTCCCAAAACTCAGAGCATTACATGAAATGCGTAAGTCCTGTCTCTAAAAAACAGCTACAGATGAAGGGCGTTCATCTATAGCTGTCTTCTGAAGAATTGATATTAGGATTTGAAGATGCAAGTTATAGCCATCGCCAGTTGCGTTAGGACAAAACGGCAAGCCATTTGGCGATGCGATAAGGAACTGAATGATACTCGGAGTCCTAGCCTAAATAACTAAAGCTATATACATAAAATCATCCTACCTTGGTCGAAATTTCCAATATTTTCGAGATCATTTTCGAGACTAGATTCGACTAACATCTAGTTTTTCAAGGGCTAACTTTCCATCTCATATATTGTCTCTCTGCAAACCATTCACAAACAGAAGCTGCTCAATAATGCTAAGC
>JBCBLF010000347.1:0-3968 GCA_038520475.1 Cyanobacteria bacterium J06627_8 | reverse complement strand
GCTCTAATTGGCGTAACGGGTGGAGCCAGCGGCATGTTAGAGCCGATTATGTTGCGGAGTACGATTGCCCGAGATACCTTTGCTTGGAGACGAGGTGAAACTACGAACAGCCCAGCACTACTGATGGAACAGAACGGTATCACATCTGAAGCCATTAAAGAACGGGCGATCGCCCTTCTCGGGTAAATCATCAGTTCCACAGCTGACTTCATGCAGTTTGAACTCTTGGCTCTCGCTGGAGCGCAGCTTCATAGGCTTGACCTGCTGTGCTCCAGCTAAAGGCGTGCTCGACCAGCGATCGCCCATTTGCTGACAAATGGGCGCGGAGAGCGGGTTCATTGAGCAATCGACTAATGGCGGCGACATACTCCTCCGGTTCATTCGCACGAAGGGCCCGGAGGGAAGCATCATTGCCATCGACCTCAAGTCCTTCTAATCCGCGATCGCTCCCCACCACTGGAACGCCCGCTGCCATGGCCTCTAAGGTCTTGTTTTTGATGCCAAATCCTGCCCTTAGCGGAACAACCGCAATGACGGCTCGATGCAAATAGTCAGTTAGAGATGACACTTTACCGGTTACCGTGACGCCCTCATGAGCAGCCAATGCTTGAACTGCTGGAGTGGGGTAAGCACCAACAATGGTGAATTGAATCGATGGGTACGCATCGCGCAGCAGCGGCATCACTGCATTGACGAAAAATCTAACTGCATCAATGTTGTGAGAGCTGTTCATTGCCCCAACAAAAATAAGCTCATGTCCTGCTGGGTCATGACTTCGAAGTGGAAAGCTGTTTAGGTCTACGCCATTAGGAATGATGCTGTTGTCGAGATTCGGACAGAGCTTAACCAGAGCGTCCTGGTCATCCGAGGTGGTTACCACAACCTGATCAAACTGCTGCTGATAGCGCGTTTCATATCGCTTGACCGTCGATAAATAAAGGCGATCGCGCATGGGATTGTCTGACGCATCCATCTGGAGATGATTCAGCATCCAGTTATAGATCAGGCTGTGAATGTTCAGGACCGTACGCACAGACTGCCGATACTGCGGGCGAATGTAGACGGCATTCACGCTATGTTCACAGGTGATCACGTCTACTGCACCTGCCTCGACTTGAGCATCAATCCAGCGCTGTATGGAGGGGGAGTAGCGGTGGAGCACATTCGGTGGTGTTCCAGAAACCGCGGCAGAAATAAATCGTCTCGCTTTGCCGAGCATTGTCCAGGGACCGTGACTGACGCGAGTATCAGCGGCTAAATCAAATAGTTTGAGCTGTCCAACATACTGCCCAAGCTGCTCAATATCGTCGTTACTGATGTCGGCATGACGCTGAGTAACGAGGGTAACCTCATGGGAATGGTTTAGGTATTTCAGCAAGTTGAACGTTCGGATTTCTGTTCCACCCCGACTCGGAGGATAGGGAAACGTCGAGGAAATCATCAATATCCGCATGCAGATATCCCAGAAGTGCAGCTCAATCCATTATTCCCAAGGAAAGAACTGGAAGAACGGCTTAATCTCAACCCGTCGAAGCCTTTGCCGAATAAGAGTTTTACCTCATTCAACAACTTCAGTCGCTAATCACTCCTAACCGTGGCCGTGAATTGCGAGGATTAGTTAGAAGTTCCCAAACTAGAGCGCCATTCCCTGAGTTGAAGTTGGGCAGGGGCAAATGCTGTGGTTTGAGGTGGAACCAGTTCAGCAACGGCGATCGCCCGTTCAATGCTGACTGATGCTTCGCGCTGAGCAATTTGTAATAGCGTCTCGCTCCACTGATTCGTTAAGCGGTCAGCCTGAGACCGAACTGGACTCGTGGCATCAACCTGATTGGCAATCTGAATCGCAGAGACTAATGATGAAGGGGTTCCAAGTGAGGCTTGATCAATCGCACGACGAAGCTGATTTGTTCCCCGTTGTTGCTGAACGCGCTGATCGATGAGCGATTGCCACTCTTGAATGCTAGTCTGTGCTTCATCATATAGGGCACGCCCTGACGAGATTTGCTGAGCCGTGGCGATCGCCTGCGGCAAGTTTCCAGATTGGGCAAACTGATTGGCTTCTGACAAAATCGGCTGATCTTGAATGCGCTGAATCCGTCGGGTCCATGACTGAATGCGCTGATTGGCTTCTGCGGATAAGGGACGGCCGTTACCAATGCGTCGCGCTTCAGCGATCGCCGCCTGGAGAGATAAAATATCGCCTCCACGTGCGATTTGTTCAGCTCGATCAAGATAAGGCTGATCTTCGATGGCGTAAATCTCACTCCACCACCCGTCAATCGCAGAACGAGCCTCGTCACTCCGAGGATTAGTCGTTGGAATGCGTTCAGCTTCAGCGATCGCCTCTCGATAGGCATCAGGCGTGCCCGGAGCAGCTAATCGCCGCGCCGTTGATAACCGCTGGACATCTTGTATCTCCAGTCGCCACCGCAGTGCCAAGTCTTGAGCTTTGTAGTAGAGTGGTCGCGTCGCAGGGAAATCTGACACCTGTAGCATTGCTGATTCTAAATCAGCGACGGTTCCCCGTTGAGCCTGGGTTACGGCAACCGCTAAACTCCGCAAATCATCGGCTTGAGCCTGATACTCAGTTCCGGGGGGAAGTCGATTGGCAATCTTGATGACATCGTCAACATCACCACTATCAAGGGCAGCTTGCCCGAGTGAAAGCATATCGTCCCACAAACTAACAATGAGTCGACGAGCCTGGTCGTAGAGAAAACTATCCTCTTCAATACCCTCAAGCAAATCAATGGCATCCAGCAAACCTGCTATGCTTTGTTGCCTCGCTAACCCACGAGCCTCGGCTAACGTTTGGCTATCAACACGGGTGGTTTCGATAATTTCATTCAGCTCATCGTATTTTGTTGTTGCCCAATACTCATTGCCAACGTTCAGCAGCTTGACCGCTGATGAGAAAGCTTTTCGCAGGTCATCGGCCTCAACCGCTGAGATTGTCTCTTGATAAATGCGTTCGGCCCGTGCCCACGCCGAGCGCCAGCTATCGATGCGCTGATTGACCTCTGAATAAGCGGGTCCCTTGTTTGGAATTTTTTCGGCGATCGCCATTGCACCTTCCAGATCGCCCTCTTGAAACACGCGATCAGCCAAATCAAGGATATTAAATGACCAATCGTCGATCAGCTGATCGGCTTCGACGCGGAGCGGATGATCTTGAGGTAAACCATCCATAAGCTGAATCGCGACTAATAAATCTTCAGTCGTATTCTTTTTCGCAGCTAATTCTGCACAATAGAGCCGCAATGATGCCGATGCGGTAGGCCAGAAGATGTTCGGACAATTTGGCAGACTAGGTAGCTTGTAGAGCAAAGCAAGTGAAAATCCGGTCACGCCGCCGGACACAGCGATGATCATCGCCATCCAAAAAGCCCAGTGCTTATAGAATCGGGGCTTGTGTGACGTCTCAGTTTTGACGGCACCTAGGCCCGTAGTTTCGTCAGCAGACCCCATCGACGACTCTGAATGAGAATATCCAAGGTTGGAGTTCTGCCTGTAGTCTGAAGCGTATGGCTGTTGATCGCGTGAATGCGAAGAAGAAGAATGATAACGATCAGAAGAGCTGCGTTGTCTGGCCATAAGTCTTCATTCAATCAGCAAGCATCAGTCAGTACTTAGTCATTACATGCCTCTATGCTGAAAACCCGAATGGTTTCACCCGGATGTCAGCTCAATCGTTTGTGCCAGATGTAAGCGTTTCCCTGATTCACCCAGTATTCTCAGCGACTATCTGCGTCTAAACACTGTATGAACGTAACTTGGCCATGAAACTATATCACCTCGAAGCCAGAGTTGTGATGAACTCCACGATCATTTCACGATGTAAAAATTAAACGTGTGCGCAGCCCAAACCAGGCTTGAGAAATCCCAACCAGAAATAGGAATTCGCCAGAGGAAAGAATGTGTTGAATCAGTCGTGCTAAACACGTCAGCTTCTAAGGACTAGATGTGTT
>JBCBLF010000346.1:0-3972 GCA_038520475.1 Cyanobacteria bacterium J06627_8 | reverse complement strand
AAATTAAGGTTTTGTTTACTGCGCATTGGGAACGCACAGTTAATGTTTCTTCCAAGATTGAGAGAACAACGTTATTTTCTTTTGAAGCCGGTCACCATGATCGGCTTTTTTATTTTGTCTCTTTTTATTAGAAGCAGGATTTTAAGCATCAGGGCCAATGCAATCCTTTGATCTCATCATGAATCGACAGCATATTTGGCTGTGAACTAACGTAAGATGTTTGACATAGTCTTAAGACTCTAGTAAGTCCACTACCCAAATTTTGATAGTTGGCGATCGCTTAACCGCAATGACCTATTCGAATATGGCCGACGCTAGGGCAGCATCAGAGCGTTAATGCAATCTGGCCAATCCCTGCGCTGAGGTTCATTTTGTTTAGGCCACCTGTGCAATTTGTCAGAATGTTCGCGGCGAAATTACTAGTGCCTGAAGCTATTTCCAACCGTACGTTGACGTTTTTATTTCGATGAAAAAGCTCATCAAGGGCCTGCATCAGTTTCAGGCTGACTATTTTGCTCGCCACCAAGAGATATTTGAACAGCTAGCCCATGACCAAAATCCACGGGTTCTCTTCATTGCCTGCTCTGATTCACGAGTTGACCCAAATCTAATCACTCAATCTCAAGTTGGCGACATTTTTGTGATTCGCAATGCGGGAAATATTATTCCTCCGTTTGGTGCTGCGAATGGTGGGGAAGGTGCAGCTGTTGAGTATGCGCTTCATGCTCTGAACATTGAGCATATTGTGGTTTGTGGCCACTCTAACTGTGGAGCAATGAAAGGACTCCTGAAACTTGAGAAACTTGAGAGTGATATGCCGCTTGTGCATGAATGGCTTCAGCATGCAGAAGCTACTCGGCGCTTGATCGTAGAGAATTATGGCGATCGCACGGGTGACGACTTAATTGAGACAACTGTGGCTGAAAACGTCTTAACCCAGTTGGAAAATCTCAAAACTTATCCAATCATCCACTCACGCTTGTTTGCTGGAACGTTGACGCTTCATGCCTGGGTGTATCACATTGAGACTGGCGACGTACACGCCTATGACCCCATCAGCCATTCGTACTTGCCACCCCAAAATCTTGTTTCTAACTACGAGCCAGAGGAAAGTGATGCACCGCCATTCAATTTTCCTGGTGCTCGCTGGTTGTCACCTGAGCAGTCCGAGCGTATCTATCGGGGTAGTGCAACCCATTAGTCGTTTGTCGGGGAATTTGATTGCCGCTCATTACAGAGATTACTGAGAAAGCGTATAAACGTATAAATAGGAGAGAAGCGAGGGCATTCATATATACCCCCGCTCCTCTCTTATGCATGACTTTTGAAGGACTTTACAAAGAGCATCCAGATGATGCTTTGACTAACTCGCAATATATTCGCGCATGTCTGAACGACGTTTTCTAAGCTTTGTTAAGGCTTCGCGTTCAATTTGCCGGACTCGCTCGCGACTAATATTAAGCCGAGCACCAATCTTCGCGAGGGTCATGGTCTGACCATCACTGAGCCCAAATCGAAGTGATAGCACTTCTTGCTGCTGAGGGGTCAGGTCACCCAGAACCCGCTCAAGCTCGGTACGGAGAGCAGATTGAGCCGCATAATCTTCAGGGGATGGGCCGGTATCTTCTAGCAGGTCGCCCAACTCAGTGTCTTGATTATCGCCAACCCGCAAATCAAGAGACAGAGGAATGCGAGATCGCTCTAGGTACTCTCGCACCTGCTTCGGTGTTAAGCTCAGCTCTTCAGCAATTTCGCCAACTGTTGCTGAGCGCCCTAGCTTTTGGGCAAGCTGTCGCTGCACTTTCTTAATTTTGTTGAGCTTTTCGGTGATGTGAATCGGTAGACGAATGGTGCGCCCTTTTTCAGCGATCGCTCGCGTAATTGCCTGGCGAATCCACCAGTATGCATAGGTTGAGAAGCGATAGCCCTTCGATGGGTCGAACTTCTCAACGCCGCGCTGCATGCCAATCGTGCCCTCTTGAATCAGATCCAGCAAATCAACATTTCGCTTAATGTATTTCTTTGCTACTGAAACAACAAGCCGAAGATTTGCTTCGACCATCTTCCTCTTTGCCGCATCACCCTCGGTGATCGCTTTGTTGAGGTCATCAGCCGATAGCTCAGCGTAATCAGCCCACTCATATAGCGTGGGTGATCGCTCAAGCCTATCTTCAAGCTCGCTTTTCTTTTCATTAAGAGCCATCAATCGCTGAACTTGCTTCCCATAGACAATTTCTTGCTCATGGGTCAGCAATGGAACCCGGCCAATTTCTCTCAGATATGACCGAACTAAATCTTTGGATGCTGTCTGGGCTGTTTTCATGTTGATTGACTAGGACGGTGTAACTGTAACGAAAATGAGAAACTCAAATAGGACTTCGGTAATTCAGTAACGTGCAAAACGCCCATCAAGACCAAAATCTCGGAGCGAGGCTTAGCGGCATCCAGACCAGGCGTCACCCAAATCATTCATGTTACAGAGGTATATCTCGTAGACCCCTAGGCACAACTACTATTGAGATCGCCTCTCATACGGGAAACGCTTTTCTAAGACCGACAACACTGCTCATTACTCTGTATGAACAAATGTAACATTAATGAGAGGGACTTGAAAATACCCCAAAAGATGTATGGATTCTGTTGGTAAGTTTTGAGGTATTTCTTACAATACCCGCTCACCAATGGTTTGACTGCATCGATTCACACAAAACTGCATTCTGATGCAAAAACTTTTTAGAGATTGCTTGTCTCAGATTCTGTCAGCAGAGTTCTCATTTTCTTAACTTTTCTCCTCATGACACGACGTTGCAACGGTTACGAAGAGATGAGTGTTTGGGACGTTTGCCAAGTTATGTCATGAACGAACGCGAACCTAGGGGCAGGTGTTTTCTATGGTTCACGTTCTGTGTTGGACAGGAATGTCTATCGGACTGATTGACGCGCTGGAGTCATGGCCGATGGGAGTACTACGACTTCACAACAACCGGCTTCCCAACAAGGCTTAGTATCTAGTGCATTCATGTTGGGAACATCCATTTCGGGAAAGAAACGGATGAGGGAATAGAAGAGCTTTTTAAGATTTAGACATACAGCCGGATATATTGGAGCACCTAGGTTAATAGTCATAGAAACGATTGCGAGGATTAGAGGCCAGAACATTTCGTGATGGTTAACCCGTACATGTGGCTGTCTTGCAGACCAATGCGTACAAAAATTGTGAGATGCAGTGGGCTCGCGCAAATTCTGAAAAATAACAATTCATTTCTGTTGTGGATTGGGTTCTAGAAATCGGTGGGTATGTTGAGGCGTGCCGTGGCAAAGGGAGGGTTCTGTTTGTAGGAACTGCTCCAATTGAGGCGGCTCGTTGCTTCTGTTGACGGAATCTTTCAAGGGAAGTTGGTGATGCGGAAATCAATGAGATTGCTCATTCTACTTAGTGTTGGAGGTATTGGGCTCGCGAGTACGTTGCTTCTATCACTGTTAATTTCTCCAGCCAAAGCCCAGACCACGGTCTTTTGTCGAATGACGCCAGAAGCGATCGCTCAAAAAGACTCTTTGCGTCAAGCTGCACAGGGGGGAAACTCTCGGGCCGTTAACCGATACAAAACGATACTTCGCCGACACGCACAAGCCGTGCAGCGCTGTCGCCAACAAACATGGCCCCAGCAGCAAGCACTTTGGATACGCCTCTATCCGTGTGATGTAAATCCTGGTGCATTAGAGGAATTACTCGACCAAGTTGTGAATTGGGGATATAACGCGCTCTACGTTGAGACCTTTTATAACGGGCAAGTGCTACTTCCTGCAGCGGAGAATACAACGCCTTGGCCGAGCGTGATTCGACATCCCAACCATCAGCAAACTGACGTGTTGGCTGATGCGATCGCCAAGGGCCGTGAGCGAGGGTTGAAGGTGTATTCATGGATGTTTTCGATGAATTTTGGCTACTCATATGCGTTGAGAAGCGATCGC
>JBCBLF010000345.1:0-4007 GCA_038520475.1 Cyanobacteria bacterium J06627_8 | reverse complement strand
GAACTGAGACCGTGTCGAGTCCCACAGGCCCATAAAACACACTAGGATACGCAAGCTCATTCACTGAGACAAAGCATGCCGCGCTCCATCCCATCAGCGCTAACGCTCCCAAACTATAGGATAAATAAGCTTCTCCAGACCAAATCAACTGATCTTTCGCCCATTTAAAGGGACGAGTCGTAATGTGCCAGAGCCCACCAGCAATACACAACAGACTGACCCATACATGTCCTCCAACTAGATCCTCCAAGTTAGAGACACTAGCCATCCCTGTCATTGTCCAGGTGCCATGATTGAACCCGAACAGATAACCAAAAATCGTCAATGGATCTAGAGTCGGGTTGGGAACTAGGCGGACATTAGCGATCGCCGGATCGTATAACCCTCCAAAGCGAGTAGCTTTCAGCACCAGAAGCAATGCACCGATGCCAAGCAGCAACAGATGTGTTCCCAAAATGGTCGTCATCTTATTGCCATCACTCCATCGATAGCCAAAGGATTGTTCACTGAGTTGCTCAGGACCAAGCGCAGCGTGATAGAGACCTCCTGCTCCCAACACGGCAGCACTCACCAAATGCACCATCCCAACTACAAAGTAAGGATAAGTATTCACAACCTGACCATCTGCCCCGATCCCAATGCCGAGGGCCGCCAAATGAGGCAACAAAATCAGTCCTTGATCATACATCGGCAAAGATGGATCGAACCGAGACAGTTCAAAGAGGGTCATCGCTCCAGCCCAAAGCACAATTAGCCCTGCGTGGGCAACATGAGCACCTAACAAACGTCCAGAGAGATTGATGAATCGCGCATTTCCTGCTAGCCAGGGAACATCAGTTGGAGAGGAGTCTGAACCATCCATCGTCAGACCCATCGAATTCAGTATTGGCTGTATTAATGTTGCCATGATGATTGAAGTCACTTAATAACGACAGAATCCAAACTGCGTTCCTCTCACCACTGTCAGAGCACCTCAGAAGAAGGCTTAGCTTCGAAGATGCTCTGACAGCAATGAACGAGATGACTCACATCTTTCACCTGGGTATTGAAGGCGTGCTCTGCGCGCCTTCAATACCCAGAAATCCTGAATGATTCAGACAAGATGTAAGACACAAGATTAGAAAAGTAGGGAAAATGAAGACACGAGATCGTAAGAAAAGTGAGGAATGCCTTCTCCTTGATGGAAACTGGCTGAGATAAAGGCACAGTTCCGGGGTTCCCTACGGAAAACTGATAAACCTGACTAGGCGATCGCATCCATCGTCAACAATCCAACCGAAGCCGCTAGCACAATGAGCATGGTAAATCCTGCTAACGCGGCTGACATGCGGTCATAGGGAAGAATTTCACCATTGCGCGCTCGTGAACGCAATGCGTGCCAGGTGTGTCCACCTAGAAACAAAACCCCAAAAAGCACCTGCACAATCACAAACAAAAGGCGATCGCTTCCATAAAACACCGTTGGGTAAACGGTCGTGTTGAAGGCCACAAAGTAGGCCGAGCAAAACGCTGCGAGTGCAACTCCTGCGAGGCTGTAGGAGAGTACAGCATCACCTGAAAAGGTCACTCGTTTTTTTACCCAATCGAATGGTTCGGTTAAAATATGCCACGTTCCACCTACAATCAGCAAAACACTGATTAAGAGATGTCCGCCGACAACATCTTCCAGCGTATTAACGCTTGCCATCCCCAACGGCGTCCATTGACCATGGTTAAATCCAAAAACGTAACCAAAGATTGTCAACGGATCGATGGTTGGTGCAGTAATCAACCGAACATTTTCAATGCTGGGGTCGTATAGCCCCCCGAATTTCATGGCCTTGAGCACAAAAAGTGCCGCTGCAAACCCAAGAATAATCAAGTGTTGCCCAAGAATGAAGCCCAACTGCTTTGGGTTACTCCAGTCATAGTGAAACAGCGGCGATCGCCCGTCTCCTTGCTTAAGAACGGCTGGCCCTCGTAAAACGTGAAACAATCCTCCTGCTCCCAAAACTGCCGATGCCACAAGATGTAGCATTGCAATCACAAAGAAAGGATATGTATCAAGAACTGTACCTCCGGCACCAATGCCCCAACCTAACCGAGCAAGATTAGGCAACAACAGAAGATGTTGCTCAGGCATGGAGAAGCCGATGTCAAATCGAGTCAGTTCCAGCAATGTAATTGAACCTGCCCAAAACATGATAAGCCCGGCATGGGCAACATGCGCACCTAGTAAGCGGCCCGACATATCAATCAGGCGCGCATTCCCCGCCCACCAAGGATAGTCTTGAGACTCCGTAGATAAAATCGATGCAGTCATTTTCAGTTGTCCCTTATCTACTATTAAGCTACAGACACCTTAGACACTTATTCAGCTGCCTTTGCCACAGATGGTTTCGCCATAGTCTTACCTGCCTGTGGAACGTTAACGTTATCCATCGATGTCATGATCTGACGGAAATCAAATCCTAAGGCACGGAGCGCGTGCCAAAGATGACCTTGAAGAAAGAAGAAGGCAAGGAAGAAGTGAGCATTGGCCAACCAGCACCGAGAGGTATGAACACCATCTGGCAATGGAATGATATCTGCAAAGTAGGGTGCAACACCCAACTGCACCGATAGGGTTTCACCATAAAACTCGACGGGATAGGCAAGTGTATTGACCGCGCAGAAATATGCGGCGACAAATCCAGCCAGTGCAATGCCACCTAGAGCATAGGACAGTAAAGCCTCACCAGAAAAAATTAACACTTTCTTTGCCCAACCCAGAGGCGGTGTCAAAATATGCCAGATTCCTCCACCAATGAGCAGAACCCCCACATAGACATGCCCACCAACCAAATCTTCAAGGTTATCAACAGATGCAAAGTGCGTTTGATAGCTATAAATTGTCAGCGGATCAAGGGTAGGAGCAGTAACCAGCCGAACCTCACCAATGACAGAATCATACAGTCCACCAAATAATGTTGCTTTCGCAACGAGTGCCAATGCACCCAGCCCTAAGAACAATAGATGATGCCCCAAGATGAGTCCAAGTTTATCCGGATCATCCCATTCAAAATGAAATTCTTTCGCTTGCCCCTCAGCATTGCTTAGGTCTCGCTTACCTTTAAAGGCATGAAATAATGCACCTGCACCCAGAACTGCCGATGAAATAAGATGAACAGCTCCAACGACGAAATAAGGATATGTATCAATGACTTCGCCACCGCTGCCAACACCTAATCCTAATGTGGCCAAGTGCGGTAAGAGAATTAATCCCTGCTGTCCCATAGGAAGAGATGGGTCAAATCGAGACAACTCAAAAAACGTAAATGCCCCAGCCCAGAAAACAATAAGCGCAGCTTGAGCAACATGAGCAGAAATAAACAGACCTGAATAATTGGCAAACCTGGCATTACCAGCCCACCAGTCATATTTCACGCCTGGATTATCGTATGCCTGCATGGCTATCTCCTAATCCAACGATAAGAACAAATTTGAATGGTTCAGAACCTTTGACCATCAACAATCTTGAAGTAAGCTTACTTAAATCTAGAGAGCAGCACACGATGGCCTGCTCCACATCCAGAAAATGCACGCAGGAAAGGTATAAGAACAATTGCCCCAACATGGCAGGGCAAATAATAATATTCCGAGCTAACTCTCAAAATTGCTGGTCGCTTAGACGAACCACAAATGACATTTAATTTCATTTGACTGCATTATGCAATTGCTATTGCAAATAAGTCTCAAATTGGAAACATTTTTTAACACTGTCGGAATACCCAACGAAGCAACATGTTTAGGTTCGTTTGTTTGATCACTAACCTAGGATTTGAGAATATTCGCTGGTCAGGGCTACTAGGCTTTGATTAACAGAAGATGTCTCTATCTGAAAAGAACAGCTCTTGGACTAACTTCTTCTTCTAAATCCTTTCACTGCTTAAGTTCTACAAGATAATGCTGGTGAGACTCAAAGATTGGGTGCCATGTGGGTGTTGAGTCACTATCATGCAGATCTAACGCAATTCAATATCAATATT
>JBCBLF010000344.1:0-4020 GCA_038520475.1 Cyanobacteria bacterium J06627_8 | reverse complement strand
AGTACAGTTGTGTGCTTGACTATCTTGAACACTGCTGTAGGTGAGTTTGAACGAAGTAGAACCCAACACCAACAATGATGTGGTTATTGAGTTCGCCGATCAAAAAATATACCCATGCATTTCTATTTCTTTTGCAAACGCCGCATCGATGTGCTCTTTTTGCTGTTGCGTTAGAACATCTCGATAGTTTTTCCGAGTTTTGCGATGTCCTGATTTTGCTTTAACGGAAAGTGTTCCATCAAAAGGAATATCAAGCTGATCAAATATTTCTCCCAATTCATCATTCAGTGATTCATATTTAACGAGTCGGTCAATCATCGGCTTCCCCTGTTGATCCGTGTAGAGCGGATAGTTCAAACAATAGTTCAAGCTGCCTCTTTGAAGATAGTCATCTAAGCTCAACGCATGATCTTCTCGTCCATTGATCATGTGATAGTGCGACATAACTTTGTCCCAGGGGTTTCGCTCTACGGCGAATTTGTAATAGCTATCCCATATTTTCTTAGAGATACGGTTACGAACGAGTTGAGCTGGCATGTGGTTATAGAAGCGCTTCCGATTCATCACGCTTTTGATCAGAGCTTTCGCACCTTGCCCTCGGCTTTGAATCCATTCAGGAATTGGGTTCCACAGGCTCGAATAGTTCCGCGCGATATGAGGCTCAACATGAGGAAAGATCGGCGTGAAAACATCGTTTTCGTCACACTGCTGGGATAAAAAAACCTCAAGGCTTGTCCCTGCGGTCTTTTTAGTTTTAATGAAGATGAATCGATATTGATGAGAAATGATCATACTAGCTAGGGGTCTGATTGGGATTAAGCGCGTCAGGTGAGAGCCCGACAGGAGGCCAACTTAAGTCATAGGTTCTGATTAATCGTTGGGCAAACGATGTTCTCGATTGATGAATATTAAAGTTCTCAGGCTGCGTCAGCCGTGAGGTTAAATGCACACCAAACAAGACGGGGTAGTTCAACATCAACCGAACAAAGAGGGCGATCGCCGTTTTGATGTCTCGTGCCTTAATGCTGTCTTTGTAGCGCCTAAAATCATACTCATAGGCCAAATGAGCGAGGAGTTGAGGCGTTGTCAACCCTCGATGACTCAGGGCTTTCGCAATAGGATGGTCTGCCCCTCGTTCAAGCACTTCAGTCAGATTTTGTGATGCAATATCTAACCCTCGTTTGGCGATTTTAGGCGATCGCCCCCCTGAAGTCGCTTGCCCTTCATAGATTCGCCACGTTGCCAATAATTCAGGTAAGTAAAGAATGTCAGTTTCTAGACAGAGCCGCATTGTCCAGTCATAGTCACCCGACGATCCATAATCAAGGCGAAATCCGCCTAGTTTCTCAATGATGCTACGTCGAAAGACAAGTGAAGTGATGGTGACATAGGGAGACCGATAGGCATAGTGCATCACAAATTCACACAATCCTGACCGCCGATGGGGCATCTGATTGACGTCCTTATATAGCGGAAATTGATGCTGAATGATGTCTTTGGGCGATCGTGTTACTGCTCCGTGCTCATCAATGTAAGCAAACTGAAAGTGACAGGCATCAATATCAGGATGGTGATTCAGCTGAGTCGTCGTCGCTGATACGAGATTTGGGAAGCACGTATCATCACTGGTTAAAAAATAGAAATACTCGGTTTCCACATGGGTTAGGCATTCATTCCAGTCAGCATACATTCCCTTTTTCAGCCCTCGCAGAAGCTTAAATCGCGGGTCAGAACTGAATTGCTGCATATATTCCCAGCTGCCGTCAGTCGAATATCCATCGACAAACACACAGCACCAGTCATCAGACGTTTGATTCAGGATGCTCTCAATGCAAGCGGGCAGAAAATCAATCTTATTTAAGTTCGGAACACAGAAAGTGAAGCGTGGGTTTCCCATAGGACACATCAACGTTAACGATGAAGAGGTCAGTGATAAAAGTCAGAAATACGAAGGGCAGAACTATCAAGAACTACGAGGACGATGCATTCAATCCAGACGCTTTTTGCAGCGATCGCCATAGCCCACCGATGAACCCTTGTCGTTGAAAGAGGCGAATCAGCTTGATCCAGTAGTGCTCGTAGCGAATTGCATTGCGTTCTGAGGGTTTCTTCGCTGCCCAATTGAATGACACTGTAAAGATGCGTCGGAGAAAAGAGGGGCGATAGGCGTCTAACAATGTCTTGAGTTCCTCTGGATTTGTGCCCAACGAGCGAATTGTTTCATCTCCAAGGACACGATAATAATCGTTTAGCAGTCGCCATTTTTGAGGATGCTCTAAATGACGCATCCATCGATTCATGTTTTCCTTATCGGGTTTTCCGCGAAGAAACAACAGCTTCTGGTCTTTGTAGCCAAACCCTTTTCTAGGAACAGACGTCTCAACCATGACAGGTACGGATTTCTCCGTTTGATTCGTATCCATCGACAAAATGCTCTGATGGCCCGATTCAGCATTGGCTGAGACGAGCGGACTGGCACCCGAAGACTCTGCGTTGAGATGCTGAACAATGTCATCAACAACAGTGTCGGGCTCTAGCAACAGCTGCTCATAGTTAACGATTAAACAGCGATCGCCTAGCAACCCAATCCCTTCTACAAGTCGATGGGGAGCATCGACTAAATCAGCCCGATACTTATAGAGTTTGAACCACTTTCCCTTAATCCAGGTATCCATCACAGAACCGGCGATCGCCAGTGGATTCCGAAGTAAGAAAATGAAAGTCGCCTCTGGAAAAATTTCGTGGAGCTCTGGAATGATGTGATAGTAGCGGGGTGTCTTATCGAGAAAACGAGAACAGCCCGTTCCTTTCAGCGCTTCATTGTAGAGATGGGTATGCATCAGGCGCAGCCCTTCAATGTAAGAATCTCGCTGGTTTGGCAGTTGTTGAATAAAATCATTGACGGCAAGCCACGCCGATTGAGCATTATATTCAGCTTCATAGCCATTCGTTTTTAATCCATAAGCGGAATGAAGCATAGTCCACGGTTCCGCCGTGGTATGAATGTCAGGCTGCTTATCCAGCATTTGCTGAAGCAATGTAGATCCAGATCGAGGTTGCGAAATTAGAAAAATGAGGTTCTGGCCAGTTAATCCAATACTCATAGTTAGACGATTCTAAAGCGTTGTAATCAAGTCAATCTCGTCAGCAGACGGAATCCTTGCTTTGCATGTTGTTTAACACCTCGTACCCATGTTTCGAATTGGCACGTGAGTGATAATTGTGAAGCTACCCATGGTCGCAGCTCCATAAACCGATTCAATGCATCTAGTTCACAGTGCATCTAGTTCAGAAAATGGTATCAATGAGTCGCAAACGACTTTTTGATGACTTTCTTCAAGTAGGTCAAATCTCCGCTTTGCATCAAGTATTTGATTGAAGTCGGGTTGAATAGGTGAGGATTAATATCTGCTTCTTTTTTAGAAATAATCGTTTCAATAGATTTTATAATTTCAGCTTTTTTCCGGGAGGGTAAGTCATTTAGAAGTGGTGAATTTTTCTCAATGACAAATCGCATCTCTCGTATGAGGCGATTACGTTTCGTGGTTTTAGAGATGCCCCGCGGATCTTCAACATAGGCTGAGCCTACATAATCTGAATAGCCGATGTAGCGTCCCTTACTCATCCTGATTCTTGAGTCCCAATCATGATAAGCCGCAATGTGTTCATCGTAATAGCCAATCTCATGTAGAACCTTAGATTTAATCAACTCATTCCGATACAGAGTTTTGTGAGGAAACTGTTTACTGAAAATCGCCTCAAACACATCACCTTGGGGTGCACTTACTCCTTGGTCAAGCCATGTCTTGATGGGAGCGTGATGTTCATCTACAAACATGAAGTTTGAATAGACGATGTCAAAATTAGGATTTGAGTGGAAAATTTGAAGCTCTTTTTCAATCTTCTCAGGAAAGAAATAATCGTCCCCATCAAGATAAGTAATTAAGCTGCCGTCACAGGCTCGAAATCCTTTATTTTTGTTTTTCGGAATCCCTTGATTTTGCTCAGATAGTGCTGGCT
>JBCBLF010000343.1:0-4041 GCA_038520475.1 Cyanobacteria bacterium J06627_8 | reverse complement strand
CACGGCATCAGGCCGACTGAAATCATACCGCTGATAGTCCGTAAGATTTTGACGGGTGCGATTAAGAAAACTCGCATTCCACCGTTTGCGAGAAATGATGGGGGTTGAATGACGATTGCCTTGGGACGTGGAGAACAGTTCCGGCGATCGAAGCGTTAATGCATAAGTACTCTCTCCAGAATCAGTCGGCGCTACTGTGATGTAGTAAGTTGCTGTCGAATCAAGCCGAGTCGCAGTGAGTGTCTGATTTGATGAATCAGATGACCGAGCGATCGCGACTTTTTCTCGGTTGCTGAGGCGCCCATCCTCATTTCGGTCACGAAACAGGGTCACGGAGGGGCGAGTTCCTCCATGGGACATCTCCGCCTCAAAGCGGCTTCGTCCATTAAGGCGCACTTCAATCACATCAAGCGCATCACGGCCTCCAATTCGATTAGAAATTGATTGATAGCGCTGGTTTAGCGATACGACTTCTGCTTGACGGGTCGTATTCCCAATATCTTGAGTACTCATGTCATGCTCCGATGGTGACGGATGTAGCGGTCAGCCCATCTGTCCGCTACATCCGTCACCATCGTAGAAATCAGCCGTAGAATTGGGAGGCTGGATTATGCCAATGAATGCAATGGCATAATCAACCGTGGCCTGCTTCGGAGCGACACAAGTATGTTGTGGTTGTGCGAAATGGCCTACACGCCTGTCCTAATCAAGCTTGCCCAGTGTCTGATGATAACCGTTATGCACGAGCTGGCTGAATTAGAGACCTATTTCAGCGCGTTTACCAATGTTTTAGTGGCTATGATCATTCATCAGGTGAGAGACGACTTGCTTACGACTGTCTGGGAGCACGCTATTAGCTGGCAAACCATCACGATTTGTCTACGAGTCATGCATTTGTGGCCTGGCAAAGAACAATGGCCGACTAGCAAAGAACACACTGTTCAGCAAGCCAACTCGGTCGTGAGTCAATTAACCCCGATGCATTGGACAGTCGTTATCGTGAGTGTCGTCAGCCTTGTCATCGGGCAACCGACACCAGCGATCGCCCTCGACTTATTACCATCACCGCCAGTCACCTCAGCAACAGCACCGACGACAGACATCCAAACAATTTCTTGGGCGTTTACAGCCAATCGCTTTCGTCATCGAGTCGGAGAAGACATCACGCTATTTTGTCCACCACAGGGTGTCGAAAATCGAGTCTGGGGCAGTGATATGTATGGCGATCAGTCGTCAATTTGCACGGCTGCGGTTCATGCCGGACTGATCACGTTTGACGTTGGAGGGGCGATCGCGATTCGCATCCTTCCGGGGCAAGACGCTTACGAAGGGACCACTCAAAACGACGTCACATCTTCTACGTTAGGACAGTGGCCTGGAAGCTTTACATTCACAACGCTACGGGATGCGATCGCTGGAATCGTTCAGCAACAGAATGAAGTAGGAATCCCCATTCAAGTCGGGAGTTGGCAGCTGACCGCTGAATCCTTCACCAATCAGCCAGATCAAACGTTCGCAGTCTACTGCCCTGCATTTGGCACAGTGTCAGGGGTGTGGGGCAGCGATATTTATCGAGATGCTTCGTCAATTTGCTCTGCTGCCGTACATGCTGGACGCATTTCAATTCAAGCTGGAGGAACCGTCACTTTCGTCATGGTTCCTCAAATGCCTTTCTATATCGGCAATACTCGACATGGTGTAACCAGCAGACACTGGCAAAACAGCCAGGGAAGCTTCCAGTTCCTATCCGTCGAGAATCGTCGGTGATGACCTAATAATCAAGGAGCTTATGATGCCTGATGCGGCAAGCTTTGGTATTTTTCTTAGCGCGGCGATCGCTCTTGCAATTACGCCAGGACCAGGAATTTTATATGTCATGACGCGTAGCCTCAAGGGCGGGAAAAAAGACGGTATCCTGTCATCGTTTGGGACAGCAGTCGGAGGACTGTTTCACGTCCTTGCTTCTGCTCTGGGCATTTCCGTCATTCTGGCGACGTCTGCTCTCGCGTTTAACATTTTGAAATATCTCGGTGCAGGATATTTAATTTATTTGGGAGTCAAGACCCTACGAAGCCGCACGTCAGTTATTGACGCCTCTGCGATTCAAACTAAGGGTGGAACACAAGCGTTTCTACAGGGCATTACTGTCGAAGTTCTCAACCCTAAAACCGCGCTGTTCTTTTTAGCATTCATTCCTCAGTTCATTAATCCAGAAGGAATTGTCTTCGCACAGTTTCTATTCCTCGGGACGCTATCAATCACCTTAAATACCATGGCCGACTTGGTGGTTGCATTCTTAGCTGGCCCGTTAGGACATCACCTGTCAACCAATCGTAAGCTCCAAGCTCGCCAGCGCTATCTAACTGGAACAGGGCTGATTGCCCTAGGCGGATACGTTGCTCTGACAGGTAGTCATCAAGATTGACCACACGGAGACCGCTGCATGCAACAAAACCGCACGAGATGTCGTGGACTTGTGTCAGTCTTGAATTATTGGGGTGCGATTTCCTTAAAGAATTTCCATTCTTGCGTCAACGCATCCGTCCACAGCCATGCATATTCAGACTCACGGGGCTCCACACCAGCTGGAGATTGCAACACGATTTGTCGAATTTGTAAGGCCTGCTGAACAAGTTCATAGGGCTGCTCCACGGCAGGTTTAGCCGAAAGTTGGGTCATGGCTAGGGCAATTCCAGAGTAGGCCGTGAGCGCGTCTTCACTGGTTAGTGCCCGTTGCGGAACGCCAACTCGACTGGTACCAGGATTGTTTGATGGCAATGCCTGACCATTGTCATCAGGAAGAATGTTAACTCCGCCTTCTCCAACTGAGACAAGAGCTTGCTCCCAAGCATTGATGGCTTCCTGCAATCGGCCCTCCGTGTAGAGAGCAAAGCCAAGAGCATTATAGTAAAGAGGCTGATTAGACGGGTCACTAACCTTCTGTGCAGCATAATTCCAAAACTCGCTGGCATCCGTGACAGAATACTTTGGGTTATTTTGCACGCTGTATTGCCAAGCCAAGCGCCCTTGCAAAAAGATAACGGCAGGATCGTTAAGCTGTTCTGAGGAAATACTGTCGAGCACAATATTGGCCTGATCGAGTTCGCCCCGATCCAGTAATTCAGTAATTGAAAAAATGCCGTCATCAGCGTTGTTGAGACTAAAACTGGCCACCCCAAATTCAGCGACGCGCTGGGTTGATTTGTCAGCTAAATTATCCCGATTGACATCATCGGGAAGCGATGGAATCTCTTGAGGATCAGTAGATAGCGTAAGATCCGGAATCACCCGATAGCCGAGAAATACAATGGCAGCACCAGCAACGCTAGCAATCGGAAGCCAGATCAATTTCTTCCAGGGTGATGATCGACGCCGTTTTAGCAAAACCGGATCGACTGAAACATCGACGTCCTCTTCAATTTCAAGATTGTCTGGATTCGATACAGTACCGAGGTTTGATCCAGAATCATAATCCACCTCATCAGCCGATGGAAGAAGATTTTGGGGCGCATCGACTCGATCAGATTCATCTAGGGCAGGGGTCACTGAGTCAGTGGATGAATAATCAGTGGTTACCATGCTGATATCGTGCTCAGCCTCATCCGCAGAGGCATCGATGGGATGGAATCCGTTTTGAGGCGTCTGGTCGTAACGATAGTGCTCGGAGCTGGCATCATTCACATCTCCTGGAGCGATCGCCTTAGAATTTGAGCCTCCTTCAAGTTGCTCAACTAAGTTGCGGACGCTTTCAGCGTCGTCATGCTCATCGTTGGCAGCATCTTGCTCCCATGCCTCCTCAAGGGTCTGGAGATCATCACCTTCCAAGAAGAAATCATCAGGCAGCTCAGGTTTTTCACCAAACACAGGTGCATCTTGAGGTTCTAGAATACTGCTTCCATCTTGCTCACGGGGATCGCTGCTAACACCGGTGAGCTGTTCCTCAGATTCCTCAGCCACATGAGGCGAACTAAGCGGTGGTTGCCATGCTGTTGGAGACTCCTGTGAATGGGTGAAGACACTCTCCGTCACATTTTGAGCAAC
>JBCBLF010000342.1:0-4056 GCA_038520475.1 Cyanobacteria bacterium J06627_8 | reverse complement strand
GTTTTGTTTTCTCATCCAGCAGACTACACACCTGTATGCACAACTGAATTGGGCGCCGTTGCAAAGCTCAAGCCTGAGTTTGACAAGCGTGGCGTCAAGGTCATTGCACTCAGCGTTGATGGCGTTGATTCCCATAATGGATGGATCGGAGACATCAACGAAACTCAAGGCACGACCATTAACTACCCCATCATTGCCGATGAGGATAAGAAGGTCGCTGAGCTATATGACATGATTCACCCAAACTCTAACCCTTCTTTAACAGTTCGTACTGTTTTTGTCATTGATAACAACAAGAAACTAAGGCTAACGATTACTTACCCACCAGCGACAGGACGTAACTTCGACGAAATTCTTCGCGTCATCGATTCTCTTCAGCTAACCGACAACTACAGCGTGGCAACACCTGTGAACTGGAAAGATGGAGAAGATTGCGTCATTGTGCCCAGTATCAAAGATCCAGACGTGTTGAAGGAGAAGTTTCCCAAAGGCTATACAGAAGTGAAGTCATATTTGCGCATGACTCCTCAGCCTAACAAGTAGAAACGATATCGCCATAGCCATTGGCATTAAGACAGTGTTTAGTGTGAGCCCGGAGTGAACCCTAAACACTACGTCTCATAGCTAATATCAATTCTTCAACAAACAAATAAAGCGACCTTTAGCAGAGCCAGAGGTCGCTTTATTTGAGTCGCACTAAGTCTCACTTTGAAAATCCTGAAATGATTTCTAGTAGAATTCCCACGTTGCGGGAATCTCACTAAAACCAAACCTAGTTTTCACCTTCAGATTTAGTGTTAGATACTGACATTTTTGAAAGCGTGTGGCCTACCCACAAAATGTCTGAAGGCGAGAGCATATAGCTATCCAGACTGCGCCCAATTGCTCAACAAGCTTTGCCGTAATTGTGAGAGTCGAAACGGTCTCGATTTAACGCGTCTCCATTGTTGCTCTAATTTAGTCACATCAGGGCGAAGGTTGCCATATCGCCATTGAACATAGGCGCGTGCAATCTCTTCCGCAACGGCCAGCCGCTCAGTAGACTGATGGCTCTTCAATGCATCAACATACTCTAAGGGAGTTTGTGCCGATGATTTTCGAAAACCCTGCACTGAAAAATAATCAAGCATCTGCTGATAAAGAGACTCCATCGGCGGTAGCTTTCTGAGCCAAAGCTGATGCAGGAGCGATCGCCCTCCCACCCATAGTAGCCACCCAACAAACGCAAGAACAATCGCCACAACGATACCCAGCAAAACGCCGGTCCATCCGCCGGTGAACAATGCAACAGCCGTTGCGATCGCCCATCCTACTGCTTGTGCAATAACAGTCATAACGTCTGCAAACAGCCCTCGAACGGGAGACGGCAACCATCCTGCCACCCAATTCCAAAACTGCCTCAACACACCAAATGTCTCATAATCCTCAACGGTTGGAGGAATAACCTCATGCCCTGGAATGGGGTCAAACGGAAACCATCCATAGTTGGGGAAGAATACCTCAGCCATCGCGTAAGCATCAACATTCTTGACGACGTAAAATCCAGTAAATGGATTGAACTCTCCCGGAGCAAATCCTGCAACCAGCCGAGATGGAATGCCAATGGAGCGAAGCATCAAAGTTAAGACCGTTGAAAAATGATCGGGGTATCCTCCTTCATAGCGTTGTAAAAATGCTTCTGCTAAATCTTCATCGGGGGATAAAAACGGCAGTTCTGGCTGCACAGTGTAATTTTGCTTCAGATATTGAGCTAGGTAGAGGGCAATTTCGTACGGTTGGGTCAGCGATTGTTCAGCATTTTGGAGAATATCGTTCGTTGTCTGACGGAGCATCTCAACCTGATCATCAGGGAGCTGGAGGTAATGCGATCGAATCCGGTCAGGATAAACGGTGCTAGTTTCTCTCAACTGAGCCCGGTCGCGATAAGGCACAGCCGACAAAACGGTATAGGTGATTCCATCAACAAGATTGACCGGCGCTCGCAGACCACCTTCTGGGTCAATCGCAATTTGCTCCGTCGGAAAATAGATTCTTCGAGGTTCATACAACGCTGGAATTAAGTTTGGCATCTCTGCCACAATCGTAAAAGTTTGAATCACCTCACGGGTGCGATTTGCGCCAATTCCCCAGGGTAGGTTGAACCCGTATGTCCACGTCGGACGCTCAATAATTGCAACATCTTCCTCTTCGTTGCGCGAAATTTCCCATCCCTGACCAGTGTATCGATCAAATGCTAGGACTCTCCAAAAGCCTTCAGCCTGCGATCGCACACGCATCAACACCTTTGGTACGAGTTCGCCCCGCAGGTTTTGATTCATCTGGCTGCTAAACCCGTAATAGGATTCGTCATCAATCTCGCCAGCGCTTGAGCCATCAGCCTCAGAACCTTCACCATTAGTGCCAAACCCGGACGCTTCACCGCCCTCTTCGTTGCCGTAGCCAGGATTGTTGATGATGCTCGTGTTGAATTCACCGTCAAACTCAATGGGCGTACTGACCGGAAAGCTACGAATCTGATAGCCCTGAAAACGAGGCATCACCGTAAAAATCGCAAGTCCAAGAGCAAGCGTGACACCTAAAACGATACCGATGCGACGCAATGGCAATGCCATCGCACTGTTCCGAAGCGACTGAGGAGCCAGCCCTAGCTTCGACCGATAGTCTAAAACTAGTGTTGGTAGAGCGATCGCCAGAAATGCTATTAAGAAAGGAGCAAAAGCAAGAGTTTGGCTCAGCGTCGCAGCAACCCCAACAAGAATTAGGCCAATCATCATGGAATAGCCCAAGTCTTTGCGCCGAGGTAAATCAAAGCTATGGAAGACTTGAAGTTGAATGAGCAAAAACGCCAATGCCAATCGTGTGTCTTGCTGTTGCCGCAGGAGGCGATCAAAAAACAACACCAGCGCCACGAGCATGGCGATCGCAATACAAAACTTCGTCGGAATGTTTCGGCTCCGGCGACGAAACCAGCTCCATGTCGCTCCTACAGCACTAGCCGGCACTGCCCAAAGACTCGTTAACGCTAGGCCATTCACATGAGAGGCAGACAAGTCAGTTGCAATAATCCCAACAGTCACAAGGCATTGCACAAAGATCCGAAGTAATATCGATTCTTCTGTGACAACAGTTGGAGAGGATCGCAGCTGTTTTGAGAGCTGTTCAAGCACACCCGTCTGTTTAGACGAACGGTCTTTTGGTTGTCGCGGCGTTTGAAGAGTCATAAAAGCCCTACTGACGAAATCATTAACCGTTATGTCAAGTTGAAGAATTGGTGTATGACTTGCTTACTATGACGCTCGACCAGAGGGCACGTCTATAAACATATTTAGTACATCCATTTCGAGAAATAGCATTAAACGTCTAATAAGCGGAGCAATCTTTCATTGACAGTGATTGAGTCTCTATCGCTCAAGGTGGGGCACCAAGGGTTTCTCTTGTGGAACGTTGTAGTAAGCACAATACCAGTCTACAAATTTCTGCAATCCTTGTTCGATAGATGTTTTTGGTTCAAATCCAGTCGCTGTCATCAAATCCTCAACATCGGCATAGGTGGCCAAGACATCCCCTGGTTGAAGCGGAAGTAGATTTTTCTCAGCTGTTTTACCAATGCAGCTTTCTAACACTTCGATAAAATGCAGCAATTCAACAGGTTGATTATTGCCAATGTTATATAGACGATAGGGCGCATAACTACTGCTCGGGTCTGGATTTAACCCTGACCACTCTTCATTCCCTTGAGCTGGCTTATCAAGCGTTCGAACAATACCCTCAACGATGTCATCGACATAGGTGAAATCTCGACTCATTTTTCCGTAGTTATATACATCGATAGGGCGGCCCTCAAGAATCGCCTTTGTGAATTTAAACGTCGCCATGTCAGGTCGACCCCAAGGCCCATAGACCGTGAAAAACCGCAGTCCTGTTGCAGGAATACCGTATAGGTGACTGTAGGTGTGAGCCATCAACTCATTAGACTTCTTAGTCGCTGCATATAGGCTCACTGGATGATCAACGTTATGGTGAACCGAAAAGGGCATCGTCCGATTTGCACCATAA
>JBCBLF010000341.1:0-4181 GCA_038520475.1 Cyanobacteria bacterium J06627_8 | reverse complement strand
ATGACCTTAGCGTCGTTAAATTTATGAGCGATCGCATTATGGTGATGAACAAAGGGAAAATTGAAGAAATCGGTCCAGCGAACGATATTTATCGACATCCGCAGCAGGAATATACTCGACAGTTAATTGCTGCCATTCCCGCTGGCACGGTTGAACAAGTGCGCGATCAAGTCGCATAACATCATTTCCCAGCATGGTTTTAGAACCCAAAGACACCTAAAGCTCAGCCACGCTAGCATGGCTGAGCTTTAGGTGTCTTTAGGCTTAAGAGAAGCGATTTTAAGGGAAACGACATTAACTTGGGTCTGAGCGGTTGGTTTCCATGAATTGACGCACTTGACTTTCTAGCGCAGGGTCTATGGTAACCGCGTCTGAAATGGCCTGAAAACGCTCAATTTCAAATCCTTCGTCTAAGATGGCCTGTTGAGCTTGCTCCTGAATCTCAGTCTGAACTGCTCCGATCTGAATCAATGCAAGCTGAAACTGCTCAGTTTCCTCCGTCGTTGCTTCAGGAATGTCTTCCACTCCCTCTGCATTGGGCGATCGCACCATCATCAAAAGCTGATCAAATCGCTCAAGCGATAATCCAGACGACTGCACGATTGTAATGCTTTGTGATCGGTAGCTGTCTTGTAGTGATTCCAGCGTTAGCAGCACATTCGCGAACTGGTTTAATTCTTCATCAGTGATGGTGTCACTGGTGACAACCGTCTCATCAGTGGGTTCAGTGACCGTCGACTCAGCCTCATCAGTTTGTTCAGTCTCATCACCATCAACTGACTCAGCCTCACCTTCCACTTGCGTCAAAGGAACATCAGAGCCTTCGATTTCAGTCTCTTCAGTCGGCGTATTGTCCAATGTGTCATCTGACAATGGCGCATTTTCGGTCGCTTGCTTCTGAAACTCAACTAATTCAGAGCTTTGAAGCGCTTCAGCAGGTCGAAGAATGTTCGCACTAGCCAAAGGAATAACTAAAAGTTGACCACAGCTAAGAACTGCAAGAAGGACAAGCGCCGACTGAAAACGTTGGATCATGAAAATTTAGAATGAGGAAAGGTATCAAGGCACAGTCCACCTTTGCAGGGACAATGAGACAATATCCGCACAAAACACAAGCTATCTATTGAGGTAAACCAATGCAGCCGTGCTGCTGAAGAACGGATATCGCCCGACATGGAATCGTCCAAAAAAGGGTGAGCGTTGCACAGCCTTCAATGTTATCCTAATGTGTTTTTCTTAAAATCGTGGGGTGAATGGCCTTCTTTTCCGTGGCTGAACCTCGAGAAAGCTTTCAAATTAAGGGATTCTGCAATCGTAGCAGTTTGCAAACTAACGTGAATTAAAATCAGAATTGATTGTCAAACATCCAACTCGTTGGATGTTTGAATCATTGAGTATCGCTAGAAATTACCCAATCACCAACATCTAGTTAAGACGTCTGCATGGTTGTGAGTAGTGGCAGATGCCGCCTTCCAACATGCACTCAATACACACAATTTGCGTCAGTCTTCTCATTACGAAGGAATCAATTTATGGCTGTAAAGAAAACATTCACAAGTTTTCAAGACATGCTTGCACAGTCGGATCGTCCAGTGCTCGTTGATTTTTACGCCGATTGGTGTGGTCCCTGTCGGATGATGGCTTCTATTCTTCAAGATGTCGGAAAGCAGCTCAAAGACCAGCTCAACGTCGTCAAAATCGACACAGAGAAATACCCAAACTTAGCCAGCCAATACCAGATTCATGCACTACCGACGCTGGTCTTGTTTAAGAACGGTGAGCCTGTCGATCGCATTGAAGGGGTGATGGTTGCCGATGCACTCATCCAGCGTGTGAAGCCTCTACTCTAATATCAATTCTTCGAAAACGAGCTACATATGTTCTCCGTCTCTTCAAGAGACGGAGAAAGCTGACGTTATCTGTGGCTGCGTTATTCCTGTCAGGAAAAAGGGTGAGGTCTTGAAGAAACGCACTCAGAGAAACACGCAAATCGAATATTAGGGAGTTTTTGACTTAAAGGCGTCTAACTTAGCTGGCCGACGACGCATTTGCCAGCAATGGAGCAGACTGAAGGGCGGTAATCCCCGCTCGATCAAGGATTTCGGGAATGAGGTCTTCTCGACGAACCGCCATCATATGAACGCCCTGACACAGTTCTCGGGCTAGGACAACCTGTTCAGCGGCGATCGCCACACCTTCTTTGAGTGGATCTGACGCTCGTTCAAGTCGATTGATAATCTCATCAGGAATTTGCACACCCGGCACGCATCGATTGATGAACCGTGCATTTTTCGCAGACTTCAATAAGAAGATGCCTGCCAAAATGGGGCGATTGTACTGTGACGCAATTTGCGTCATAAATTTCTCAAGCAACCCAAAGTCTGAAATGAGCTGGCTTTGGAAAAACTTGGCCCCAGCCTCTACCTTCCGCTCAAAGCGGCGTTGAAGGCCGGATAGACTCCGACATTGAGGGTCGACAGCCGCTCCCACCAATAAATCCGTTGCTTCATCGGGCATGGGCTTGTCGTTCCAGTCGATGCCGCTATTCAGCTTTCGAATGAGCTGGAGCAGCCGAACGGACTCAAAGTCATACACTGCCTTTGCATCGGGATAGTCGCCTGCCTTGACCGGATCACCCGTCAGCGCGAGCACATTTCGGATGCCAAGGGCATGAGCTCCCATTAAGTCAGCTTGAAGACCAATGCGGTTGCGATCGCGACAGGCGATTTGAAACACCGGCTCGACACCATGCTGAAGCAAAATCACAGATGCAGCTAACGATGACATCCGGAGTACAGCCCGACTTCCATCCGTCACGTTGACCGCATGGACGCGATCGCCCAAACGTTGTGCCATCTCAATCATGTGGGCCGGATTGCTTCCCTTTGGAGGCATCACCTCAGCCGTTATCAAAAAGTCGCTACGCTGAACTGCTGCACGAAACCGAGACATGGGCATTGAGCCGTTTGATACTGAGCCATTCGATACTGATCCATTTGAAGGCGATACAACTTTTGGGAGTGAATCGGAAGGTCGTTGCATAAGCTCAAACAATCAGTAACCGAACTAAAGCGATACGTTGCACCTTTGCTGCTGAAAGAACCGAATCTTCAATTGAAGCAACGGATCATCTATCGTCAGAGCAATGACACATATTATTTCTCACTAGACTTTTACTGTAACGCCAAACGTCCCCGGTTAAATAGTCCAACCTTCAGAACCAAGGCATCATGCTCCATTCGACACTCGCTTCTGAAGTGCCCAAGTGCCTGCGGCGCTTGCTGCACCAATCATCAAGCCAGCACACGCATCTCGCTGTCCGATGACCCAACACCCGAGTCCACTCGTAAACAAAGCAAACGCAATTCCTTTTGCGATGAGTAGCATTCGCTTTGATGCCAACTTTGCGGCGATCGCCTGTTCCATTAACCCTTCATCATCATGTGGCATTGGAGTATCTACCACATGGCGAAGCGACGAATACTTATTTGTGTCCAGCTGATAGTACGTGCCTAGGGTTTCATCTCGGAGGCTGGCAACCGAATGGAGTCCAAATTTCTTCGCTCGGGCAATGGCGAGTCGAATGGATTTTTTTGTGGCTAACGGCTGTAGCGCTTCAAAAATTGACTCTCGATAGACACCCGTCTGAGCCATATCGAGAATGCGCTGGCACAGTTCTGGCACAGTGGCAGTTCGGGATTGAACAGTCATGCAGGTCACACTGCTCCATATGCACACTTAAAATTCGCTCTCACTGTATTCGATTTAGTACAAGGGTTTCAACCTTCTGCAGGAATCCGATACACGTCAAAGATTCCACGTGTGTTTGCTTCAACAGGACTTATGCATTTCATCCAAGGCTCTGGGCTTTGGAAACATTTTTTCGCCGGCAAAGCTACGAAAAACCGTTCAACTGAGTAAGTCCTATTCAATTAAGAATTAGTTGATAAGTACTAGTTTACAATAGTAACGATCGCCTTCTTTTCTTCGTGTGAATTATGGTTACTGTCCAATCTGCTGCACAGGAAGACACATCGCCTCATGGAATCAGCATTCCACCCGGTGATCTCTATAGTGATGAGCCGACGATGGAAACTGACTTGCATCTCCGCCAAATGCTCTTGCTGATTAGCTGTTTAGATTGGGCATGGCGCGATCGCAATGATTTATTTGCATCGGGT
>JBCBLF010000340.1:0-4186 GCA_038520475.1 Cyanobacteria bacterium J06627_8 | reverse complement strand
ACAACCAACGGTTTATCCGTTAGGAAAGAATCACCGTCAGCAAATTGTTCGTCAGAGATACCTTGTCGATTAACCGTTGAAACGATTCGACCTTCATCAAGCCACATTTCAGCAATCTCAATACTCGATTGCAACAGACCTCCTGGGTTTGAACGCAAGTCGAGAATATATCCATCAACGCCTTGCTTCTCAAGGTCGTTGATCGCTTCTTCCATTTCTTCAGAAGCATTTGCGCTGAACTGAGTGAGTCGAATGTAGCCAACATTGCCTAGCCCTGTCTCGCTGCGATATTCATAGCGGACCGGATGAATTTCAATGCGAGCTCGAACGATATCAAATTCAAGTTCCCGCTCACCTCGCCGAACGGTCAATGTCACATCGGAGTTAACAGGACCCCGTATTAGGTTCACCGCTTCATTGATATCCATTCCATTTGTTGAATGGTCATCGATTTGAACAATGATGTCGCCAGACAAAATTCCAGCAGAAAAGGCCGGAGTATCCTCGATGGGTGAGACGACGACAAGCTCGTTGGTTTCCTCGTCTTGAGCGAGTTGGATGCCAACTCCAGTCAATTCACCAGAGGTGTCAATTTGCATATTTCGGAATTCTTGAGGATCCATAAACCGTGTGTATGGATCCTCAAGTTGTTCAAGCATCTCTCGGATAGCGGTGTAAGCATCTTCGCGATCGCTATACTCTCGCTCTAGGTAATCTCCTCGAACAGCCTGCCAGTCGACTTGGTTAAACGTTGCGTCAACATATGTGCGATCGACGAGTTGCCATACTTCATCAACCAAGTCTTTAGGACTATCTTGAAAAAAGGCTTGGCTTCGAGATAAGTGTAAACCGCCAACGACTGTTCCAACTACCGTAACGACAAACGCCGTTGCGCTCAAAACGAGGAAACGCTTAACAACTGTCATGCTCTTGAAAACCTATATGACAACGATAGACCAAGGTACGCCTAATCTAGCATACCCGTTCCGAAGGCGGGGGATACTCTTAAGATTATGACGCTTCATCTCAATGGCATCTTTAAAGCTTCCTTAGAGTCCCTAAGCTGAGTGATAGGAATTCTGCGTTTTGAAAACTAGCGTTTGCTTCATACGGCAATGATTTTTGAAGAGTTGATGTAGCAACTTGGTAAGCGTTTCAAATTCATATCAAAGAAATCAGGGATTTGAATGTGCATGACGCGCTCAAATCCCTGATTCCTCTTGAACATTGTCAGATTGTGAACGGTGATGATGGATGAGTGGTGAAGAACTATCCAAGCGTTCAGTGCAGTTTACACTTCCCGATGCAACGAAACATTTCTAGGGTTCAACCCATCGTCCATCCGATTTGATGAGTGCGATCAGTTCATCAACGCCTTGATCTTCGGGAACTTTCTTGATTTCATCTCGCCCTCGATACAGGGAAATATAACCCGGTTGCTTACCCACATATCCATAGTCTGCGTCAGCCATTTCTCCTGGCCCATTAACAATACAGCCCATAACAGCAATATCGAGTCCGGTTAGATGCTTGGTTGCTTCGCGAACCTCATGAAGAACATCTTCTAAATTGAATAGTGTTCGTCCACAGGATGGACATGCGACATATTCAACCATTGTTTTACGCAGTCCCAGGGCTTGCAGAATGCTATAGCAAACTGGAATTTCCTTTTCTGGAGCTTCGGTCAACGAGACTCGAATCGTATCGCCAATGCCTTCAGCTAAGAGCGTACCGATACCAGCAGTTGACTTAATTCGACCATACTCTCCATCGCCAGCTTCAGTGACCCCAAGATGGAGCGGATAATCCATTCCGCGAGCATCCATTTCTCTCACCATGAGGCGATAGGCAGCCAGCATGACGGGTACTCGGGATGCCTTTAGAGAAAGGACAATGTTTCGATAATCTAACGACTCACAAATGTGGATGAATTCGAGAGCAGACTGGACCATGCCCTCTGGTGTGTCTCCATAGGTGAAGAGCATGCGTTCGGCTAATGAACCGTGATTGACTCCAATCCGCATGGCCTTGTTTTGTTCTTTCAAGGACAGAACCAATGGCTTGAGCGTGTCACGAATTTTTTCTCCGATTTCTTGGAATTCATCGGCGGTATATTCGGTGCGATCGCTCGATGGCTTTTCGAAAACATAAAGACCTGGATTAATCCGGACTTTATCCACATGTTTGGCTACTTCTAGCGCAATTTTCATGCCATTGTGATGAACGTCAGCGACGAGTGGCACATCTTGGTAAGTTGCTTTCAGCTTGGCTTTGATGTCGCCAACTGCCTTCGCATGCCCCACACTCGGCACCGTAACGCGAACAATCTCACAGCCAATCTCATGGAGACGGCGAATAGCAGCCACGGCTCCTTCCAGGTCCATGGTGTCTTCATTAATCATGGATTGGACAACAACGGGATGACCGCCACCGATAATGACATTGCCAACATGAACAGGGCGCGTTTTACGTCGATGAATTGTGGTGTCAATTAACGGAGAGTCGGCAGATGTTAATTGATCATCAGATGCAATTGGAGTGGGCAAAGTTTGCATATGGAATTGAGGTGAAAACTAAATTGATGCGAAAAAATGTTAACCCACATACAGATTGCCATAGAAGAGGCTCATTTGGCCGTTGATGTGAAATCTATTTCCCGATTCGAACTCTCAATTCTCAATATTGATATGAATTCTAAGAACTGAGTAGACGAGCGATTGAAATCGATATAGCGGTGTTCAAGATAGTCAAGCACATAACTGTACTTAACCAACGCGCACACTGCTATAGATCTGGAACTAAGAGGAATTGGTTCTCTCCAGAGCTATCGTCTTGCCGAAATTGGTCATCACCGTTATCAATGTCTCGAAACACAATGAGATCCGAGGCTTGCCGGTTTACAACCCAGGAATCCTGAATTTTTACCGACGTATGAACTAGCTACTCTAGCTGGAATTTATCTCGGACTTAAGCAAAATCTAGGTTTTAATATCTGCGATCGCCCCTTTCGCCATGGTGGCGATCGCCTGATCGGTTGCTTTGGGAAGGTGATAATACTTGCCGCCTGCATTTTTGGCGAGTTCTTTTGCAAAGCCGGTTGAGACAAACTTGCGCTCGGTATCGATGATGAGAAAGTCAAATCCCGTCATTCGGAGTTTGCCTGCAATATCAATCAACTCACCTTTAATATCTGGCTTTTCGTCTTCAGGCATCGGCTCTCCAAGCGATCGCGCTAGAGGAATGTTGCCCCGCCCGTCGGTAATCGCTACAATCACCACCTGCCCGACATCACCGGACTTTTGAGCATTCATGCCGACTCGTACGGCTTGCGTCAATCCATGAGCGAGCGGAGAACCACCGCCGCAGGGCATGCGTTCGAGTCGACGACTGGCGGCAGAGATGGATCGGGTTGGTGGGAGTAAGACTTCTGCCTGTTCTCCGCGAAATGGAATCAGCGCGATCTGGTCTCGATTTTGATAGGCTTCAGTCAATAATCGGAGGACAGCCCCTTTCGCAGCCTGCATTCGATTCAGAGCCATCGACCCAGATGCATCAACCACAAAAATGACTAATGCCCCTGATTTACGAGCCATCTGTTTTGCTCGAATATCGGGACTTTCGACGACGACGCGGCGATTCGGATAGCGCGATCGCCGTGATTTTTGATAAGGAGCGGCTGCTCTCAATGTGGCATCTACCGCAATCCGTCGGACTTGTCCTCGAGGAAAAATCGGGCGAATATATCGGCCACGATCTTCTGAAAGAATGACGCCGCGAGAGCCGGACCGTCCCTGCCGCTGCTGAGCCATTTGAGCAAAATACAGGATGGAGTCGTCGAGAATCGCGCCCTCCGGATCAAAGACAAACTCCTCTGGAATTTGCGGCGCATCTTCGGGTGGCTCATCCGGTTCAGTATTATCGTCCTCTGATTCGTCAGACTGGTCTTGTTCCTGATTTGATTCGTCTTGATCTTGATTCTGGGGCGGCGGTGGCGGCGGTGGCGGTTGTTCCTCGTCGGGTGGTGTTTGAATGATCGTTGCCCGTGGAACGATCACCAGCTCAACGGCTCGTCGGAGATCCTCGGCAGACACCTGATTTCGACCGTCTAGGGCTGCGTGGGCTTTCGCTACACGAACGGCAAATAATTCGGCTCGATGTCCCTGAACACCGCCACGCAAGGCCTCAT
>JBCBLF010000033.1:0-28649 GCA_038520475.1 Cyanobacteria bacterium J06627_8 | reverse complement strand
TTTTAAGACGACTAATACATCAATATCCGACTCGGGAGTTGCTTCTCCTCGTGCATGAGATCCGAATAGGATCAGTTCTTCCAACTGTTGACCATAAAGATGATTCAGGTAGTTGGATAGAGAGTCTAGAACATGGTTTTCCAGAGTAGTCTTTGTCATGTCGGGCGAATAAAACACCATGTCTCTGTGATACCGAGAAAATTGGGTAGGAAATCTCTAATTCAACGTCGCAAATCCAAAATGGGTAGAGTCAGTCAACTCTTCGGCGAACCTACCAAGCTGACTGGACTCTGGGTGATTTTCGGAAGGCTTGCGCCCTCACTGGAACAGGTCTGGACTCCCACATGTACGCTCGATAGAATCCCTTCTACCAATTCTGACGGCTGGGAGTGCTGCGCCAACACAGACACCACCCGAAAACCGAGATTGTTGTTACGGTTGTCGGGGGAGTTCCTATTCCGTTGCGCCGAACGGCAATTCAACGGAGGATTGATCCAGGAACCGCCGCGTTTTTGAATGCCTGTCCCAGGGACAAAGTAGCAATGAATTGAACCCATGGCACGAATGTTGTGTCAATCCTTAATCAAATTTGCCAATAAGACTCGCACATTGATTTGAGGGCGTATGCCATACGCTTCTACGCCATTCCTTCATTAAATAAATTCAAACGTACTATGAAAAATTTGATCGCTCGCTTCGCTCGCTGCAGAGGGCAAGAGGGCAAAAGAGCAAAGGTCTAGGAGCCCTGCGCCAACACAGACACCACCCGAAAACCGAGATTGAGGTCACGGTAGTCGGGGGAGTCCCAAGTCCGTAGCGCCGAACGGCAATACAACGGAGGATAGATCCAGGAACCGCCGCGGAAAACTCTATAATCGCTTACTCCATCTTCATTCCAAGCACTTCCATCCGTCGGTGCCCCTTGGTAGCTTGAATGATACACATCTTGCACCCATTCCCAGACATTGCCGTGCATATCAAATAAACCAAAGGCATTCGCTGGAAAACTGCCGACTGGAGTTGTCTCTTCTCGGAACACACCCTTTGGGCCATCTCCATAGTTTCCTAGAAACGTTGTTCCTTTAAATTCCCAATCTGTGCCTCGATAATTTGCCAACTCAGTGGTGAGGGTTTCTCCAACATGGAACCGACTTACCGTGTTCGCGCGACAGGCATATTCCCATTCCGCTTCACTAGGGAGTCGATATTCACGTCCTGTTTGTTCTGAGAGTTTTTGGAAAAAAGCAACGGCATCCTCCCAACTCACCCCCAACACAGGTTTATCTGGTGCAATGAACTTATTTGCATACTTGGTTGCTGGGTTGTTTCCTATGACTGCCTCATATTGAGCCTGAGTCACTGGATACTTGCTCATGAAAAATGATGGGACAGTCACTTGATGGCGAGGTAGCTCGTTCGCAAACCAATTCTGATAGTTTTTTTCTCCGACCTGACTAATCAACTCCTGTTTTTCTGCCTCTGTCTGCCCCATCCAAAATCGCCCTTTGGGAATCTGCACCATCTCCAACGTGACGCCACGGCCTAATTTTTCAGGAAAGCCCTTTGCAGTCAGGGTTTCTTGCGTTGTGTCACAGACGATTTCACCTCCAATTCCTAAGAGCCCGCCAGTTTTCCGAGTACCGACAATACGTACTGTTTTGAAAGAAAAAGGCTTTAAGAAAGATGACTCCTCTGGGGAAGACAGAGGTATTTGAGGTGATGTTGATGATGTTTGAGTAAGGTTAACGTCTCGTGCCTCAGAGTCAGAGGTTAACGGCACAGGAGGCGATGGGGATGTTATCTGCACTCGCCGGATTTCTTTTCCACGGATCCGATCCAGAGCACTTCGCGCCGTTGCTCGTTCAGCGCGTGTCCCGGCATCCACCACTTGCCACCAGAGCTGTCGTGCCTGGTCAAACTCTTCATTCAGCTCAGCATTAGTCGCCTGTTGTATCAACAGGCCCACATCTGATTGAGTCGCGTATCCCGGCAACAACGGCGCGTCATATTTCCATCCAGGCTCTGGAATGATTCGTGGAATCGGAATGTTGTAAGGATAGCGTTGCCGCAGCTTTGGGATTTCTTGAATCAAATATTGTTCGAGCTGCCGCAAAATCGTGTGCTGCTTCAATCCATTGACCAAGCAATAGGTAAACGCACCCTGTTGCAATTCAGGAATTTCATAGGACCGTTCTCCTCGACTACAGGAAAACATGGTAATCATGCCCTGCTGCCGTGCCAGCTCAATGGTTTGCTCACCCACATTGACGCTGATGTCGCGGCTGTCGGTTCTGCCTTCGTTGCGACACATGTCTAGCACCAGCACTACATTCTTCGCCTGACACTGTCGCAAACACTCCGTCACAAAATGGACTGAGACTGCGGTATCTTCAAGATCATTAGGGTTGCCGTCAATGGGCAGAAAGTAGTCGCCATTGCGCCCTGCCATCCCATGGCCTGCAAAGAAAAACCACAGGTTATCCGCTCCCTGTGCTCGCTGGAGTTCTTCTCTCAAAATCCGCCGTAGGATTGAGCGAGATGGGCGAGTCGCGACTCGTCCAATAGCAGGAGAAGTATCAGAACACAGCAAGATATTGTCTTCCGGGAATCCTGCCGTTTGATGCAAAAACTCGCGCATGAGTTCTGCATCCCTCACGGCGTAGCGCAAGTGTGCGGATGTTGGAAGCAATTCATATTGGTTTATGCCGATGGCGATCGCCCAGTTCTTGGCCATGAGAAAGCTTATTTTTCGACCCGCTTAAATTTTAGGGTAATGGCACTCTTCCCTTCTGCGCCAGCGACTAACTTAATTTCACCGTGAGCACTAATTTCAATAGACAGCTCCACCTCATCCAGCTTCATGTCTGAATCGGTGCCAATCTGCTGATCGACCTGCTTAAATAGCCGCCCCACAAATTGCAAAAAACGATTCATATTCTCTTCGAGCAACGTTGCAGGTACACGCGCTACATTACTTACTTTTTGGCTAATTTCCTCTCTCCATCCTCGCTGTCCTCGGACGGGCTCATCGATATCGGAGTCGGTATGGTCATCGGTCACAATCAAAATGTAGTCGTCTGCCATTGGAATCTGCGCCTTATCCGTTCAATCAAGTCAATGCTTTACACCGTAGAACCAGTTCTCACGTGAGATTCCCTAGAAAAGCAAAATTTTAGGATTGATCAAAAAAGAGCAAACCCTGGAGCGTTCGCTAACGAACGCTCCAGGGTTTAATATCAGCATCACTGCATGAAGTGAAGTTCTTATTATTCGTAGATCCAGGTGGTGAGGGTAGGGTCCCAACTGGTCAATTCGTCATCTCTGAACCAGAGTTTAATTTCACGCTCGGCGGTGTCAGGAGCATCAGAACCGTGGATGATGTTGCGTCCGACGGTGACGCCGTAGTCGCCACGAATGGTTCCAGGATTAGATTCGAGAGGCTTGGTTGCGCCGATCATCTTACGGGCAGAAGCAATTACACCTTCGCCTTCCCAAACCATGGCCACGACGGGGCCGGAGGTAATGAAATCGACTAGGCCAGGGAAGAAAGGTCTTTCTTTGTGCTCACCGTAGTGGGTTTCGGCTAGCTCTCGACTAACTTTCATGGCTTTGAGGCCGACGAGCGTGAAGCCTTTTTTCTCGAAGCGCTGGATAATTTCTCCAACCAGTCCACGCTGGACTCCATCGGGTTTAATCGCAATAAATGTACGTTCCAACGATTTACTCCTGAACTGCTCTACATTTCCAGACACCAGATTAACTCACAATGTCGTGGGTTTAGTCATATTTGAGTGAATCGATGGTTTTGCTGTGAACGGTGAAATGATTGGATAAATCCAAGGCGTTTTCTTGGGGGCAAGCGCCCCCAACCCCCCGCTGGGGGACGACCCGCTTCCCCCAGACCCCCTCCGAAGGTGTTGCTGGCTTACGGTGTCAGCGGCTGATGGATAACAGTTTTCGTAAAAATGAATATTCTGTGCTTTTCGAACACGCTGGACATTAAGCAAGTGTCATCGTAATACTCTTGGATATCGTTACTTCACTCTGATACCGCTACTTCACTGCAAAGCTGGAGTAGATCTGAAATCGCAAATCAAAAATCAAAAATGGAAATATTCTCCGGCATAATAGAGATCCACTAATGTTCTGGATAACGGATTCACCGGGGTACTGAACGATGACGGCTTCTTCTGTTTCTGCTCCTTCTCTCAAATCCATCGCTCAACAGACGCGGCAAGCGGCTCGGCAGTTGGCGGTGTTGTCCACGGAAGAAAAAAATACGGCAATTGAGGCGATCGCCCAGTCCCTTGAAACCCATGCGGCGGAGATTGTGGCGGCGAATGAGGCGGATTGTCAGGCGGCGTTAGAGGAAGGTTTGGCAAAACCGCTGTACGGACGGTTGAAGCTGAATGAATCTAAACTCAAGGGGGCGATCGCCGGGGTTCGCAGCGTGGGTCATTTGTCGGACCCGGTGGGGCATGTGCAAATTCATCGAGAGTTGGATGACGGATTGGTGCTGAAGCGAATCAGCTGCCCGTTGGGGGTATTGGGCGTCATTTTTGAATCTCGTCCCGATGCGGTGATGCAGATTGCATCCCTTGCAATTAAATCTGGGAATGGAGTGATTTTGAAAGGTGGGCGTGAAGCCGTTCGATCCTGTAGTGCGATCGTGAAGGCGATTTGCAGTGGACTCGCTCAAACTACTGTTAGCCCCGATGTGGTGCAGCTATTGACGACTCGGGAAGAAACACGAGCACTGTTAGACCTAGAGGGAGACGTGGACTTGATTATTCCACGGGGCTCGAATTCCTTTGTGCGGTTCGTGCAAGACAATACGCGAATTCCGGTCTTAGGTCATGCAGATGGAATTTGCCATCTATATATTGATAAGACAGCGGATGCAGAGAAGGCAGTGGCGATCGCCGTGGATGCGAAAACAGACTATCCGTCTGCGTGCAACACCATCGAAACGCTATTAATCCATGAAGACTGTGCTGTAAAGCTTTTGCCGCAACTGGTACAGCAGTTGAAGGCTCATCAGGTGGACGTGCGTGGTGATGCCCAAGCTCAGCAAATCGTTGAGATGGCAGAGGCCACCGATGCAGACTGGAGCACTGAATACAGTGATTTGATTGTGTCGATTAAGGTGGTGAAGTCGTTGGAAGCGGCGATCGCCCATATCAATACCTACGGATCGCGCCACACGGATGCAATTGTCACGGAAGATGCGATCGCCGCTCAAACCTTTATTGACCAAGTTGATGCCGCTGGGGTGTTTCACAACTGTTCGACACGCTTTGCCGATGGATTCCGCTATGGCTTTGGGGCGGAAGTCGGCATCAGCACCCAAAAGATGCCGCCTCGTGGTCCGGTTGGATTAGAGGGACTGGTCACCTACAAATATCGAGTGGTTGGGAACGGACATGTTGCCTCTGATTATTCAGGGGCACAAGCGAAAGCATTTACCCATCGAGATTTGAGTGAATAAGACACAGGGGCGAACATTGTGCGCCCCTGCAATTGCTATGGAAGGATTGCACACCAGCGTTATGGGCGATCGCCGTCGATTATTGACTTTAGCCCTTCAACCGTTCCAGGAATGCTGCGAGGGTCCATAAACATGACCTTGCTGCTTGGGCTAGCACCAATATCAATGCCCATATCAATGTAGTGTTGCGCAATCAGAAACTGTAGGGCTTCGTGAGCCTGCGGATCATTTCGAAGGGTCTCAGCAATAATCCGCAGTGATTCAGACGTAGCTTGGGCTTTGAGCACCTCTTCTTGACGCTCAGCCTGTGCCCGAAGCACGATGGCTTCACGCTCTGCCTCTGCCTCAAGGACGACAGCAGTTTTCTGGGCCTCTGCTTCGAGAACTTGCGACTCAGCTTTTCCTTTTGCGGTGTTGATTGCTGCTTCCCGTTCACCTTCAGAGGTGAGAATTGCAGCACGGCGGCGTCTTTCGGCTGCCATCTGAAGTTCCATCGAATCCTGAACTTCTTTAGATGGAATAATGTCGCGCAATTCCACTCGCGTTACTTTCACCCCCCATGGGTCAGTGGAGATATCAAGTTCTTTGAGCAGCACTTCATTCACTTCTGAGCGAGCAGTGAACGTTTCATCGAGTTCAAGCTGACCCATCTCTGCACGAATTTGAGTCAGCACCAAGTTCACCATGGCGTCACGGAGATCAGCGACTTTATAGCTTGCTCTCTCCAAGTCCATAATTCGCCAATACACCACCGCATCTACAGAAATCGCCACGTTGTCGCGGGTAATGCATTTCTGCGCTGGAATATCGAGAACCTGTTCACGAATCGTTTTTTCATAGACGACGCTATCGAAAAACGGCACGGTGAAGTTAAGCCCCGGATCGAGTTTTCGTCCCGAATATTTACCCAGTCGCTCCACAAGTGCTTGGTTACCTTCTCGAACAATGCGAACCGAGCCAAACAAGACCGATCCACCAAAAACAACAAAAAAGAGAAAAGGGATTATGCCACCCATTTCAAACCTCCATACCAATATAAAAATCCCGAGTAATGGGTCACTCAACCGGATCGGGCATCACGATGAGAGTATTCCCTTTTCGAGCAATCACCAAAACCGTCTCTTCAGGGGCGATCGCAATTTCTTTGTCCCCACAGCGAGCCCGCCATGACCCCCCTTCATACAACACTCGCCCTGCTTCACCCGGGACAATTTCTGTAAGGGTTTTGGCTTCTTTCGCATATTCAATTGATGAGGAGTCGGTCTTGGGAACAAATCGACGAGACAAGACGGTGAACACCACCGAGAGAAGCATCCATAACGCAATTTGAAGCCCAACGTTGGGTATTGCCAAGGATGCAAATGCCACAATCATGGCACTGATCCCCATGGTGAACTCGACAAATGCCGTTGGCACCGTGAATTCAAGAATGCAGAGAACAATCCCTGCCACGAGCCAAGTAAGAACCGTTGTGCTGACAGGCATGATTATTGAATTGATAAACGAATCATCACAGTAGAAAACGCAAAAATATGGCGTTGTGTGCACACCCTTCGAACTTGATTTCCCTAGAGAACAGAGCGGCTTTCAGTGCGCTGCGTTCAATCTATCCAACCGAGTCAGGGTCTGTGTGTATACGATGTCCAGCGGAGTGACCAATGGGAACCCGATCTTCAATCGCTGGAAGCTAGAAACGGCTCTTCATCATTTTTGTGACAGCCTCAATCTAACTCAGAGCACCGCCACTCTATAGAAAGATTCAAGCTGACCTGCTGTTTTTCCACAAAAGTTATCGCATCTTCACAAAAGCTGGGCGTTAAGTTTTCTAAGTCGATTTTTTCTAAGAACGAACCTGCATCACGATTCTTTTAGTCACCTCGAAAAACTAACATACCGCCATTTTTTACAGCGTAGTCGGCAGCCTGATAGAGTCGCGTAAGATTCACATGAATGTTCTCAATCGTTAGTCGTTCCAGTTTATTGGCTTGGACGCTAAACCGAATCAACTCTCGACACGTTTGGACTTTCTCAAATCGAGTGATATCAAAAGATTCAGGGTTGTTATCCGAAGTTTGTATCGACTCATCCTTGGGATGGTTCAATTTCCAGTACTCGATATTACCTTTGATGCGAATACAGTCTTCTTTGTCAAAGGTTGTAGCACCATAATCGTCGATAAAACTTTTGCCAACGTTGATGATTGGGAGAATGTAATGTTGGGCCAAAAATGAGTCGAAGTACCATTCTCCTTCGCGATATTCCTTATTGCCAACTCTTACGATCCAATCAATCATTGAGCGTTAGCGGTCGATAAGTGAACAAAGGAAAAAAAGTTTGGGCTAGGAAAAAATTTAGAGCAGGTGTTCTTCTCGCGCTCTTAAGCCAGGAGAGAACAGGAAGATAGAGTACAGTGACTACCAAATCTTAGCCATTTTGAGCTTAAACAGCGGCAACTCAGGACTACAGTCAACTGCATCGGGCTGATCTAAAACGATTCGTCGTTGCTCAGGGTGATAAACCTGAACCTGGCGCTTTTGACGATCGACCAACGACCCCAACTGCACCCCATTGGCAATATATTCCTCCATCTTGCCTTCCAGTTGAACTAGGGCATCGCTGCTCGAACGTAACTCCACCACAAAATCAGGCACAATCGGAGCAAAGGATGCTTGTTGTTCTAGAGTTAGAGCATGCCAGCGATCGCCCACTATCCACGATGCATCTGGCGATCGCATTGCACCATTCGGCAACGTAAAACCTGAGCTAGAGTCAAATGCTTCTCCAGTTCCATTCGTTTCAGCCCAGACATAAAGTTGTCCAAAGATTTTTCCATTGTGATGCCTCCAGCATCAGCAAATGCCGGAGGCATCACAATCACATCTCCAGTTGCATTTCGCTCAATTCGCAATTCGGGGTTCGCTTGGCAAAAATCATAAAACTGTTGATCAGTCATCTGCACTGTCATCAAAGACGACAAGTCAATCGGTATCGGTGCTTGAGAAGAGTTCACCAGCAGGCTAGTCATCAGTGATGCCATTCGACAGACATATGAGTGCAGTGTAGCGAAAGGCTTATTCTCTCAGCCGATGCATCCGCAAAAGAAAGTAGACCTCGGAAGTCGTCATGGGCGATCGCCGCGTCTGATGCACTCCATACAAGCATGGAATAAAGCCACCATCAGCGTAATTTCAATACCGATTTTGAGCAGAGTCGGCGCGGAAAGCAGCCCTGCTAGTACGAATACAGAGCCAACAATGATACTGACGATGAGAATTGCTTCATCGTTAAAAAGTGTTAGTCCTGCCCATAGGGTGCCAAATCCAAGAATCCAAAAAATAATATGGGTCATCTTTTTTCGTCGCACTATGGGGTCAAATAAACTCAATTCTTTAGGAAAGCGACACAGCGCGCGCCTTCCTAAAAATTATCCCTCAATCAATAGGCGTCCTTCTGTCTGATCATTCGCGTATCGTGATGATTTTTCCGAGCTTGTCTTTTTATTGGTTCAATAGTACTATTATCTCATTCATGGGTTCATCCTCCATGACACGACAAATTCTGCACAGTTCTGCCTGCCCTTAAGTGGCAGGTTTTTTGTTGGGCGTTAGATTTTGAGCCGCCTAAAACTTGAAGTTTAGGGCGTTCGCGCAGCATCTCTTTCAGAGACAGGACTGGCGATTTCATGCGATGGCTGAACATGTGGAATGGGTTTTCGCGGGTGCGCCCGCGAAAACCCATTCCACTGCCTAAATCCTAAGAGAATCACACTACGGTTTCTTTGGGCGATCGCGATAAGAGAACCCTGTAGCATTCACGCTTCGACGGAAAAGATTGATATGTCGACACCTCCTAACCCGGATCGCATGAAGGTGTTGATTGATAACTAATATCATTCCTTGGCTTGGGAGCTGTCATCACACGCGTCATCGTGCGACATCTCCAGGTTCATCCTAAAAGTATATTGACAAATCAACTAAACTTGATTTGATAATAGTAAGTAAATGAATTGAAATCAGGGCGATCGCTTTAAGCGATTCGACTCAGATTGATGGTTTGGATTGATGTCTTTCGGGCTAGAGCATTTGGAGAGGTTCTCCAGAGACGCTGCACCAACGTCATGAATTGGAGGAGATATGGCAAGAGTTGCAATTAACGGATTTGGCAGAATTGGGCGATTAGTTCTCAGAGCTGCATGGGGTTGGCCCGAGCTGGACTTCACTCACATCAATGAGGTGAAAGGTGGAACGGCGGCAGCGGCACACCTCCTCAAGTTTGACTCGGTGCACGGACGATGGGCACCCGATGTCGTCGCGGCAGGTGGCGATCGCATGCTCATTGATGAACATCCCCTGAGCTTTAGTGAGTACAAAACGCCGGGTGAAGTTCCATGGGATGAGCTTGGCATTGACATTGTGTTGGAATGCTCTGGTAAGTTTCGGACTCCTGAGTTGCTGGAGCCCTATTTCAAGCGTGGTGTTCAAAAAGTGATTGTTGCAGCCCCAGTCAAGCAAGGCGCACTCAACATCGTCTACGGCATTAACGATGATCGGTACAATCCATCGGAGCATCATCTGCTGACAGCAGCATCCTGCACAACAAACTGTTTAGCGCCTGTGGTGAAAGTGATCCACGAAGGGCTCGGCATTAAGCATGGCGTTATCACCACCATTCACGACAACACGAATACTCAAACGATTGTGGATGCGCCTCATAAAGACTTGCGTCGGGCGCGGGCTACAAGCTTATCTCTGATTCCCACTACAACAGGATCGGCAACGGCGATCGGCATGATCTATCCCGAACTGAATGGCAAGTTGAATGGCCTCGCGGTTCGCGTTCCCTTGCTCAATGCATCGCTGACCGATTGCGTATTTGAAGTCGATCGCCCGACTACCGTTGAGGAGGTCAACCGACTGTTCAAAGCTGCCTCAGACGGTGAGCTAAACGGCATCTTAGGTTATGAGGAACGTCCACTCGTATCTATTGACTACAAAGATGATCCCCGTTCATCCATCATCGATGCGCTTTCGACCATGGTGGTGGATGGCACTCAGGTCAAGATTCTTGCTTGGTACGACAACGAATGGGGCTATTCCAATCGCATGGCTGAGCTGACTCGGAAAGTTGCGACCTCATTGACTTAGGGCATTTTGGAACGAGGTTTAAGTAAAAACTAACCGTTGAGAGGCGTGGCGTGGCGAGCTGTACTGCTTCGTTCAGCCGTTGATTCAAGGATGTTCATTGGTGCTCTCAACATAAATTCTCTCTATTTAATGATTTGTTTTTTCCCAATCACTTTCACACGCTATGGCATCTTCAACGACGTTCGATAAAACTGGGATTCGCAACTACGCTCTTGTGACCGCGGCTTACTGGGGCTTTACCCTCACAGATGGAGCTTTGCGGATGTTGGTGTTGCTCTATTTTCACACCCTGGGCTACACACCATTTGAAGTTGCCATGTTGTTTCTGTTCTATGAAATTTTTGGCATCGTTACGAATCTATTTGGTGGATGGATTGGCTCTCAGTTTGGTGTGAAGCTCACACTCTACGGCGGTATTGCTCTGCAAATTGTGGCGTTGCTGATGATGACGCCCGTCAATGAGTCCTGGTCTCTTGCCATGGCCATTCCCTATGTTATGGCGGCTCAAGCTATATCGGGTATTGCTAAAGACCTCACTAAGATGAGTTCGAAGAGTGCCATTCGACTGGTGATTCCCCAAGAGGCACAGTCGTCTCTATTTAAATGGGTTGCCATTCTTACTGGGTCGAAGAACGCACTCAAAGGGATTGGTTTTTTCATCGGAAGTGTTTTGCTGGCTGCATTTGGCTATGTCAGTGCGCTATTGATTATGGCTGGTGCCCTAGCGGCGATTTTGGTGTCGAGTCGGTGGTTACCGTCAGCCATGGGCAAGATCAAGGCAAAGGTAAAGTTTCAACAGCTCTTTTCCAAAAGTCGAGAAATCAACATTCTCTCTGCGGCACGATTTTTCTTGTTTGGCGCGCGAGATGTGTGGTTTGTCGTTGGCTTACCCGTGTTTCTTTATGGCGAACTCAATTGGACGTTTCAGCAGGTCGGTGGCTTTTTAGCCATCTGGGTGATTGGATACGGAATTGTTCAGTCGCTGGCACCTTCAATATTGAAGCAGTGGGGATCGGGTCAGCCCCCAACAGCAAAAACGATTCGCTTTTGGACCGGATTTTTAACTGCTATGCCTGTGGCGATCGCCCTCGCCTTGCAAACGGGGCGTCCTCCTGGACAAACCATCATTATTGGACTGATGGCCTTCGGTATTGTGTTTGCCTTCAATTCAGCCGTACATTCTTACCTCGTACTTGCGTTCACTGAAGATGACAAAGTGGCGTTGAACGTCGGGTTCTACTATATGGCAAACTCTGGAGGACGACTTGCTGGGACTGTCTTATCGGGACTGATCTTTCAGCTATATGGACTGGTTGGATGTTTGTGGGTGTCGGCAATCTTCGTCTTGCTAGCAGAATTAGTCACGCTCAAGCTGCCGAATCCAAAGTCTGCTCGGGCGATCGCCTGGAACAGTGGTAATGACTAGAAGGTTAAGCACTGCTGGCTCGTGGTTTTGTCGCTCTTTAGTCCGGAGGTTTCCCTAAGAAATCTATCAACCGTGACATGAGATTCGCAGGATTTGAGGAAACGCGAGTATCCTTTTGTGAACAAATGAGTTTCTTCCGGACACGTTTGTTGCAGCTAATCACGTGAATCTCCTAGGGCATCCCACATGAGCGTTTCTCCAAAGTTAATTTCAGCCCCTATCACAACCACTCATCCCTACCTTTGGGTCATCGGTGATGACGTCAACGGACAAGCTATTGATCAACTTGCGCCTGGAACTATGGTGGGCGATCGCTTTCAGGTCATCTCGGGTCATCTTTGGGTTGATACTCAAGTCGAACGGCCATTAGAACGAGAGATGGTATTGCCTGACACGGTGATTCCATATCTCAAGCTTTATGCCAACCGATTACATCTTCCAGAGGTCTATGGCCTTTATGCTGCGGAAGAGACGGCTCACCCTCTGGTGTTGTTGAGCAACATTCCCGTGAATCCAAAAGATGGGATGCTGTTGCCCACGATAGAGACGATATGGGAAACGGCGTCTCCAGTGCGTCAGCTCTCGTGGCTGTGGCAAATGGGACAACTTTGGACAGTATTAGATTCTCAGGGTGTTGCTGCCAGTTTGCTTGAGCCCAATAATATTCATGTGGATGGGTGGCGTGTCCGACTTCATGAGCTTCTGAGTGATTCGACTCAATCTCAGGATTCTTCTTCTCTGGAAACACTCGGAATGATGTGGGCAGCGTGGGCTGAGACCGCCCATGCTTCGATCCAACAAACCATTCACGAGATGAGTGACGCATTGCAGAAACCTGGTGCATCTTGGCAGGCGATCGCCCCAACTTTGAACGATGCTTTGGTTCAGCAAGCGGCACTTTCGTCCCTCTCGCTCGACATTGCTGGAGCCACTACCGCTGGGCAAGGGCGATCGCTGAATGAAGACGCCTGCTATCCCATCACATTTTCCGTCAACGGCACCATCGTTGACGAAGCAGACGAACTCCAGCCGCGAGTGGCCATCATTTGCGATGGCATCGGTGGTCATTCTGGGGGCGAAGTCGCCAGTCAGCTCACCGTCCGCGCGCTCAAGCTTCAGCTTCGCGCGCTCTTTTCTGATCTTGCCTCTGAGCCAACGCCGCTGTCACCAGATGTCATCATGCGTCAGATAGAGGCTGCAATTCGCGTGGTTAATAATTTAGTGGCGTTTCAAAACAATGAACAGAGTCGTCAGGCTCGGCAGCGCATGGGGACAACGCTGGTCATGGCGATTCAGGTGCCCCAGCAGGTGATGACGCCCTCTGGTCCGTTAAATACTCACGAACTCTACATCGCTAATGTTGGAGACAGCCGTGCTTATTGGCTGACGCCCGATGGATGCCACTGTTTAACTGTTGACGATGATGTGAGGACTCGCGAAGTATTGGAAGGTCGTAGCCTTCCGGTAGAAGCCGCACGTCGAACTGATGCGATCGCCCTGACTCAAGCCCTAGGAACTCGCAGCGGTGAATACCTACACATCCGACTCCAACGATTCATCATCGATGATAACGGCGTGCTGCTGTTGTGTTCAGACGGATTGAGTGACGGAGGCCTCATCGAACATTATTGGCACTCAATGGTCAACCGAGTGCTGCGCAATCAGCTCTCTCTTAAGAAGGCAGCTGGGATTTGGCTAAAGCTTGCCGATCAATATAATGGCCACGACAACGCATCTGTTGTGTTAATGCGTTGTCAAATAACTCAAGAGTCAATTGATTCGGATGCACCGCCTGATGCAGCATCAATGCCGTTCCATGCGCTTACTCTTGACACAACAGATTCAAACCTTACCAGTCCGTCAGAAGCAGAACCCCAATCGGATTACTCTCAGGATGCTTCATCGATATCTCTTGGTGAAGCGCAAGATTTAGATGTGAACGATTTCGACGCGAGCGATTTAATAGATACTCACGATGCTAACGAGGCGCTCACATTTCAAATGGAGAATGAGGGCGTTGAGTACATGGACTCCTCTGCTTTTCAATCTGTCGGTGACTCCAAAGAATTCGAAGCGCTCGCTCGTACCTTGTTAGAAGCCTCGGCTCCTCAAGAAACGATTCTAGAGGAAGAGGAAGAAGACCAGGAACCGTCAGGCTGGGGGGTATTTGCAGTTGCCGTTTGCTTATCCATCGTGATGTTTACCTTAGGTGCTGGTGGTGTGTTTGCGTGGCGACGGTATGCGCCCACCACCTTTAATGAGACATTAGAACAAACCATCGATTCGCTATCAAAGGTCTTGAAGCTCCCAGGCTCTTCCGAAGGCACTCAGGAATAGATTTTGCTTAAGTCCGGTATAAATGGTTGGTGTGGGAACCTGTCCCCACACCAACCATTTATGTCTCAAATCAAGTTGTATATCGCTACGCGCTTAAGTAAAACCAATTGCTTTTTTGGAAAGTCGTGCGCCGCGCGGCTTTCCAAAAAAGCAATTGCCATGATCTATATGCGTATTGCTATACACGTTACATTGCTTTCATTTCTTCATAATTGGTACAGAATGTATGCAAGTATAAAAGGAGAGCCATCTGGCAGTGTCTTGGCCCAGAGATGGTGCTGATCAAGAGAAAGGAAGAGTTATGAAAGTTGGCGATCGCGTACGAGTTTCTGAGTCTGTTGTTGTTTATCATCACCCCTCAAGCCGAAACGAGCCGTATGATATCAAAGGTCAAGAAGGCGAAGTTGTTGGCATTGCTAGTGAGTGGCACGGTAAGGCAATCAGTGCGAACTTTCCAGTTCTCGTCAAATTCGATAAGCGATTTAAAGCTCACCTCCGTGAAGATGAAGTAGAAACCATTGCTTGACTAACGGCTTGAGACGCATGCTCGGTGCCTCGGTCACGACTTTGTAATATTCGCAAAAGAATGGGGTTTAGGTGCGATATGTGTGCCCAAACCCCATTCTTTTGCTTATGGATTTAAGACGCCTTAAGCAAATTTATGAATGGCAAAACCAGCCCAAAATATTAATGTCATTCTTCATGGATTCAGCCTCGGCCCGATGCTTTGCAGCAGTTTCTTCGTACCACTGACAATACGCGTCGAACTCTTGCCGGTAGCTGACTTCTGAGTAAAAATCGTAAGTTAGCTGGTGAACTTTCAGTGTGTCGTCCCAAATCGCCGCAGAAGACGGACAGGGCTCCAAGAGAAAGTGATGCATTCAAACGTGCTCCGCTAATATCGTCGTAAGTTGGAGTTTTGATGTATTAGATAATGGTGTGTTGGTGCGATGGTGCATTGGGCAATCGCCATCAATGGGAGTGAAGCCTTTCTCTCAATACGCGTTATCAATCACCACGCCACGTTAGCCGCACCTTAACATAAGAGAAGAGAACTCAGTACACCTATTCTTTCTCAAATTCGTTGTTTGAATCGGAGGATAGCCTAATGGTTCCTGTGGATCAACAGCCACAACAATCAGCGGCAGGAGTATCTGACAACAGCGTCGGGTGGATAGCACATAAAGCCTTGCGCAAGCATTTTCGTCACGCCACTCGTTACAAAAAAGCCGTCTTAAAAGATACCGATCCTGAACCGCTCCATCAAATGCGAGTCGGACTTCGGCAGCTGAGAACAACGCTCACGACCTACGGATTCGTCGTCTGTCTTCCAGAATATGCTGATGAGCCTTCCGTTAAAAAGCTAGCGAAGACCCTAGGACGCGTTCGTGATATCGATGTATTGACCCAAAAATTAGAGCAAGAGTATCGTCCACGCTTGCCCAAGACTGAACAAGCGGCATTAGACATCATCCTAAAACGCCAGAAAAAAGCTCGAAAACGTCGTTTCGTCAATCTATCGAAAACGTTAAAAGGAAAGCCTTATCGACAATTTGAATCAGCCTATCGTCAATGGCTCGCATCCCCTGACTACACGCCACTAGCAACATCGCCGATTCAGCTTATGTCCGCAGACGTGTTGTTACCGCTGTTGAGTCAGGTGTTGCTTCATCCTGGCTGGTTTTACAGCCAGAATTTTTCGAGAACAGAGGTCACAGCAACTCGTCTCGACCATTGGCTTAAAGAAGATGGCCTAGCGTTACATGACCTCCGAAAACAGGTCAAGCAACTGCGCTATCAAGTGGAATTCTTGTCCAGCCAGCATGCTGACGCTTGGGATCACCTAGCAAAGCAGTTCAAGCAGATTCAAGAAGTGCTGGGACAATTTCAGGATCTTTGGTTTTTTAACCATGTCCTCGATCAAACCTTAAGTCATCGCTGGGCAACCCAGTTACCGACGTTATCGCAACATATCAAGAGTGAGCAGATGAGTCTATGGGCATCGTGGCAACCCATTGTCGAACAGATTTTGTCTCCTAATCATCGAAATGAACTTCGTCGTGTGTTGGCATTGGCGAGTTGACAATTGATCGTTCAACTAGAGCATTTAACTGCGTGAGTTCTAACAGAAACGGTAGTGTGGAGTGACGCATCCCACACCACGATGTTTAAGCAATGTGCATCGCGATCTTCGTTAAACCCTCGCTCGAAGAGACAATCAATACCGGTTTAGTGGAGCCTGTGAATTGATACAGTAAAGCAGACACCGCATTCTGGAAAATTGATCGTCATGGAACGAGGGCTACTATGGCTTCCATTACTGGCTGTATTTATCGGACTTGCTTGGGCAGGGTGGAACGAATATCAAAAGCTTGAGGCTTACAATGCCTGGGCTGACGCTTTTGATAAATCAAAGTACGATATCTATTCAGCTCTAGGAGTAAAAGACAAGCAACTCACCTGGGGGGTCCCCACTCGTCAAGGCCCGATTAATCTACAGACCGTCGATCTAACCGACGTTCAAGATATTTACGTTAAAGTTGACGACACTCCGATTGAGACAGATCAACCTTTACCAAGTGGAAAAAAGGCAATTCTATGGTTGTCCTTACAGAATGATGTAATCTGTAATATTCCTTTTACACAAGCCGAGTTAGCCGTTCAGTGGGCTACGTTTTTGAAACGCCAATGTCCTCAAATTAGTTCCTGAACAAGCGGTTTCTGCATGTTACGAGAGCTTTACGACTTAGATCGTGTGCCTTGGAGAGAGGCATTCACGATTCAACTCATGTGTCGCTGTTACCGAAATAGATACGATTCTCTATTTCAATAGCCTTTACAGTTGGTGAATTTTAGATAGGATTGCGGTACCACAGAGAAGTTGATGATAATTGAAATAGGCTTTTCAATGAAACGTTGACCTTGAACCGATAACGTTCATTCATTTCGAGCCGGATTATGCGCATGTAAGAGCGCATTAACTAATGCTTGCTACTAATCGTTCACTGTTTGATTGTGATGATGATGGTTAAACAGCGGTGGAATCGTGTCTGATCTCACTGCCCTTTCCCGAGTAGAGCTTGAAAGGCGTCGCCGTCAGAAACGGTGGCAAAAGCGATGGCAGCTTGTTAAATTGCTTTGGCAAACGATTTGCGTGAGCAGTTTGACAGGAGGAATTCTTGTCGGCGTTGCTCACTCTAATTGGATTATTCGGAGTCCTGAGCAAATCGAAGTGGACGGGATGAATCTTCTGTCAAAAGAAACCGTTCGAGCCTTGATCCCGATTACCTATCCAGAACTCATCTTTGCGATCGACCCAGGAGTCATCGGACAACAGCTTCAAATTCAGGGGCCGATTGACACTGTTGAAGTTGAGCGGCAGTTGTTTCCACCCAGTTTGTCGATACGTATTACTGAACGCCGCCCAGTAGCCGTGTTGTTAGGAAATACGTATACCAATCCATTTGCCACTGAGCACGAACAAACATGGGGACAGCGTGCGACGCCTTCAGCGATTTCCCCTTCTGGATTGCTAGACGAAAACGGTAACTGGTTGCCTTTAGCGAGTTACGACCACGTTCGCGATGAAGTTGAACTTCCCTCATTGAATGTCATTGGTATGCAAGCATCGTACCGGCAGCTGTGGCGATCGCTCTATCCCATCATTCGGTCGAGCCCAGTTGAGATCCATGAAGTTAACCTCCGAGATCCCAGTAACTTGATTCTAAACACCACATTGGGCGCGGTTCACGTCGGTCCTTATCAGGAAGCTGATCTGCGAGACCAATTAACATTATTAGATAAGCTTCGATACCTATCAGATGTTGTGGATTTAGATAATGTCGCTCACATTGATCTAACTCAAATAGAGACTCCAATGCTGGAGTTTAAGCGAACAGCTCCCCAGTATGAACAAACGATTTTGCGCGTTCCGGTTCCTCAACATTCTGAAAATACTTACTTTTCTAATGATGGAACCAACTAAACCCGTGCTATTGCATTGCTTTCATGGCACCGTGCAATTGCGTTAAGACTAGGAACGTGTTGCTCCGGCTTGCCGAGATAGACACTGCATTGCTCCAGCAATGTGCATGGCTCTATCACTTGGTACATTTCTGATCTATCAGATGTTGGTGAGTTGGATATAACCTAAATGGCATGCTACGCTAGAGCGCTGGCCTAGCCGAACTGACCTCCTTACTGATCCAGGGTTTCGCTGCCGAATCCAAAAAACTGTGTATTTTTACGGACGCAATATGTATTGATGGTCCGTTGAAACCCATGCATTTCTTGAAGTTCCGCTAGATTGTTGTTAAACGTAAAGCAAACGTTAAGAACGACACATCCCATACAAAACCGTGGTTCTATTGAGCAGCTAAGCATATTAATTGGTTTTTGAAGCAACTTACCCTATAGTGAACGAAAGTTATAACCATACTTTAATGTCGGGGGTGCCAGTAGCCCAAAAACTGAGGCGTAGTCGAGCATCTACGGTTTGAAGCGCTGCACAAAGGGCTTCTTCCCCTAATTTCACTAATCAATTTATCCTCTTCTAATGAATACTGCGAATACGTCAAATCCTTTTATGAACTCTGGGCTACACTTGGGGCAAGCAAACAATGAAGGCGCAATACAAGTAGAAGCGAAGGGTGAACGAATCGTGTCAGATAGCGTAGCCAAGATAAAAGTCATCGGCGTTGGTGGTGGCGGCTGTAATGCTGTGAACCGCATGATTGCTGGACAAGTTGCCGGTGTGGAATTTTGGGCTGTCAACACGGATGCGCAGGCGCTAGATAATTCTGCTGCTGATAATTGTTTACAAGTGGGTCAAAAGTTGACTCGGGGACTAGGTGCGGGTGGCAACCCTGCGATTGGACAAAAGGCCGCAGAGGAGTCCCGTGACGAGATTGCAACGGCGTTAGAGGGAGCCGATCTAGTTTTCATTACCTCCGGAATGGGAGGAGGCACGGGTACTGGCGGAGCACCTGTGGTCGCAGAAGTTGCTAAAGAAGTCGGAGCTCTGACGGTTGGTGTCATGACGCGGCCATTCACCTTTGAGGGGCGTCGCCGGATGAATCAGGCTGACGAGGGAATTGAAGCCCTCCAAAGTCGTGTTGATACGTTAATTGTCATTCCTAACGACAAGTTGTTGTCCGTTATCTCTGAGCAGACGCCGGTTCAAGAAGCGTTTCGCGTTGCCGATGACATTCTGCGTCAAGGTGTACAAGGCATTTCTGACATCATTACCATCCCGGGTTTGGTTAACGTTGACTTTGCTGATGTTCGCGCAGTCATGGCAGATGCTGGCTCAGCGTTGATGGGCATTGGTGTGGGATCTGGCAAGTCTCGAGCACGGGAAGCTGCTGTCGCTGCAATCTCTTCTCCGCTTTTAGAATCATCGATTGACGGAGCTCAAGGGGTTGTTTTCAACATTACTGGAAGCAGCGACTTGACTCTTCATGAAGTCAACGCTGCGGCTGAGATTATTTATGAAGCGGTTGATCCAAACGCAAATATTATCTTTGGAGCCGTTATTGACGAGCGCTTGCAGGGAGAAGTCAATATCACTGTTATTGCCACCGGTTTTACGCCTGAGGCTGCTAATAACGCGATGTCTTCGGCCGTGAAGCGAGTCGCTTCAGGAGACCATAAGCCATTCAAGACCTCTAAGCGTTCTGATAGCCCAGTTAACGCCGAGCCTAAGACGCCAGGTTTAGATATTCCTGAGTTTCTTCAGCGACGTCGACCTACTCGATAGGGGCACTCTAACCGTTTATGATAGTTGAATCTGCGTGGTGGGCGATCGCTTACTGAGTGACACGTTTACGATGCTAGGGTCCTATCAAACCCTGATTAGCGTATGACTTTGATTTTTTGTGGAGTCCGCCAACTGGGCAGGCTCCACTAATCTATTAGGTATCGATGTCGGGAAATGGTAAGGGCTGTTTCACTGAAGCATATGGGTTAGAAACGCAATGGAATCTGAATTGGGCTGGGGCACAACAGGCAACATTGGAAGAATGTCGAAGCAATACACCGTTGCTCAACCAGCCTGTCGTCATCATCGAGATATTGATCAAGGCTCTGGGATGGAGCATGACGTATTCCACTACTTTGCCTATGGATCTTGCATGTGTCCAGTTGACCTCAAGCGCTCCTTAGGTGAACACATGCATCCCTATGTCATAGGAGGAGCTGTTCTTCGAGGCTATCGATTAGGCTTTTTCCGGCGATCGCGCCTCCGAAATTGTGGAGTTCTTGATATCGTCCGAGATACCAGTGCCTCCGTTCATGGTGTTTTATATCGCTTGCCCATGAGACTAAGCGATCGCCTTGATGCTCGGGAAGAAGGCTATTGTCACGAAACGATTTCCGTTGAATACGGAACGCATGTTATTTCAAACGTGCGGACTTACACCGTCATTGATAAGGCATCTCAGGAACATGCACCCAACGATTGGTACTTCACCGTGGTGATGCGTGGAGCAGTGACATGTCGATTACCTGAACAGTATTGTTGGAAGTTGTTTCATCATATGCAGCGATTGCAGGATCAACACCGTGAATCACGGACGTTCAAAACGGCTAGTTAAGACGATTCGCTAAGAGATTGAGCATCTTCACGTTGTGGGTAGTGGCAAGCATAGGCTAATGCTGAATTGAATCAAGAGCCATAGATGGACACAAGCCGATTTGAAGCAGTTGACCAATATATTAGTCGATTGTTTGCTCCAGAAGATGACGTACTGATTCAGGTTCAGCAGTGCCTTGATGCAGAGAACCTTCCTCCCATTAGTGTGTCACCGAGTCAGGGCAAATTGCTGATGATGCTTGCTCGGCTGTGTCAGGCCCAGCGAATTCTTGAAATTGGAACGCTGGGTGGATACAGTACCATTTGGCTGGCGCGATCGCTTCCAATCGACGGACGTCTTGTGACCATTGAACTTGAGCCGCGCTACGCTCAAGTCGCCCAACACAATATTGACCAGGCAGGGCTAACATCCAGGGTTGAGATTCGCGTGGGCAACGCCTTGGAGCTGTTGCCTCAACTCAAAACAAATATTGATACTTCATTTGATATGGTTTTCATCGACGCAGACAAGCCACCTTACGTTGAATATTTTCAATACGCCTTAATGACTCGATCTGGAGGCTTAATCGTTCTAGACAACGTGGTGCGTGATGGAAAGCTATTAGATTCAGAAAGTACTGACTCAAAAGTAAAAGGCGTGCAGCGGTTCACGACGATGCTTGCCAATTGCCCTGACGTCACGTCACTGATTCTTCCATCGGTTGGCGTGAAAGGGTATGACGGTATAGCGATCGCCCTTGTGAACGAGTGAACGTGAACGAATACAGGGCGAATGAATGCAGTTCAATAGAAATACTCATATTTTTCATCTCGTTGTTTGAGTACGCATCGGGCGCTCAACACTCAGAACTGGGAAGTGATTAAGCGAGATGAAAGATTCGAGAATAGAGGGTTGAGAGAAGAATCTATAGGTCTGCCTATCGGCGGACGAATCGTTGCTTGATGAGATTCACGAGTAACGCAACTTCAGGAACTCGAAGCTGAGCGGCGATCGCCCCAAACACACCTAGCCCAACTGCACCAGCAAGAGTGATGTTCACCAGCTGAATAAAGAATCCTTCCGTTCCTAAAACAGACTCGATTCCCAATCGAGTGGCCCAACAGGCAGCCCCGGCGATCGCACTTCCCCCGATCATCAAGACAATTGGCTTAGCCCACGTTTCCCACGGCAATCCCTGGAGCCTTCGATCGAGAAACCACAATAATGCGACCATTGAAATCAGATTGACGCCAACTGTTGCGAGCACCAGCCCCGGCACACCAAATAGCTGGATGAGAATGAAGTCTAGCAGTGCATTCAGGAAAATATTGACAACACTAATTTTGAAGGGGGTGTCTGCATCGCCCAGACCATAAAAGACACGGACCAACACGTCACGCCCCAGATACACAAACATCCCAATTCCATAGGCGATGAGAACAGACGAGACGAGACGAGATGCTTCTGCGTCAAATGCAAACCGTTCATACACAACTCGCACGATTGGAAATGCCAAGGCCATCATCAAGGCTCCCAGCGGCAGCATGGTTAGTGCGGTTAGAAATAATCCCTGACGGACGCGCTCTTTGAGCTCAGGCCAGTCGCGGGGATCTGCGAGTCTCGAAAACACCGGCAGCAGCGGAACCAATAGCACACTAGAAATGATGCCTAATGGAGTCTGCACCAATAAATTGGCATAGTTCAAAGCCGCAGCTGCTTGAGGCATGCTCGATGCAAAGAACAAGTCTGTGTAGACATTGATTTGCATCATGCCGGAGGCAAAGGTTGCAGGTCCCATGACTTTGAGGACGTCCATCACTCCTGGCTCATGAATGTTGAACCGGAGCCTTAGTCGGCCGAGTCCGGCTTTCCATTGCACCGGCAGTTGTGCCAACCACTGCACCACTGCACCGCCTAGCGTGCTTGCAGCTAAGACAATTCCGCCAATCATGGCATAACGGGGATCAGTGATGTTGTCTCCAAGTACCAGCACGAGAATGCCCAGTCCAACCAAGACCGTGCTGCTCGACAACAGTGGACTAATGGAGGGTAGCCAATAGTGATCAGCCGAATTGAGGGTACCGAATCCAATTCCAATTAGGCCCGCCAACATCGCCATTGGCGACATAATACGAAGCTGTTGAACGGCGATCGCTCGGGTATCTGCCTCTAGGCCAGGGCCAATCAGATGAATCAGTACATCTGCACCCAAAAACACTAACACCGAGACTAACAGCAACGCCCCACCAATGATGGTCGTAATCGTCTCGACGAGAATAGCCGCATCGTTGCGATCGCGTTTCGACAGCACGCTGACCATGGCACTGTGAAACGGTCCGTTAATGCCGCCAAGAAGAATCAGCAGAAACCCAGGAATCACGTAGGCGTAGCTGAAGGCATCGACGGCTGGCCCTACCCCAAACGCAGCGGCAATCGACTGTTGTCGAACCAGACCAAAGACTTTACTAATGAGGGTGGCGATCGCCACAATGCCGGCGATGTTGACGAGAGAACGAGACGACTTTGGAGGATTGGACACGCGAAAACACCAGAAATTAAAGATGGACGCCAGCTTTTCAATGTACCGCTCAATGTACCGCAAATTCGCATTGACCTAAGTGATGCGCGCGCGCTCACAATTTGGAATGTCCTAAACCGATAGGCCCTAATAAGCAATTGACCATTTTTTCGCAGGCTGCACCCGCGAAAAAATGGTCTCAAAAATCAGGACCTTGCATGATAGGCGTAAGTTCTGATGGGGATGAATGATGAGCACTGGATGTCAGTGAGTAAACGCATTTATTTCTCGATAGTAGCTTGAATAATCGTGTGCTTCAGACCGATTACAGTATTGATGATTTTCTGCTGCTCTGAAGGCAACGTTCAATTTATTCATCCCATTGGGAAGAAACACGATCAATTTACTGAGAAAAACTTTCAATTAAAATATGGTACGGTATGGGGATTACATCAGAATAATTCTCATCAGCATGAACTGAAGTCATCGCTGATGGTGGCTCTTGCTCCTCTTTAAGCTACATGGAGATTAGCGCATCGTTTGGATGTCGCGGAGCAAACCGTTATTCACCTATTGATAGGAGACTGTTCATCATGAAATTAACAAAACGAGGATTTTTAGCTACTTTTGCCGGTTTGACGGCGATCGCTGTTGCAGGCTGCACGACTGCCGATATCCCAACAAATGAGTCGGCAGAGCCATCAGCGGATGTTGTCCAGGAGTCTGGGGAGGTCAATCTTTATTCATCTCGACACTACGACTCCGATGATGCGGTATATCAAGGATTCACTGAACAGACAGGCATCACCGTTAATTTGATTGAGGCAGATGCAGACGAGCTGCTGAGCCGTCTTGAGAGCGAGGGAGCTAATAGCCCTGCTGACGTCTTGATGACTGTCGATGCTGGTCGTCTATGGCGCGCAGAAGAAATGGGGCTATTTCAACCTGTGGACTCAACCCTGTTGAATGAAGCAATCTCTGAAAACCTGCGCCATCCTGATGGATTGTGGTTTGGGTTAACGCAGCGGGCTAGGGTGATTGTTTACAACGAAGACACCGTTGATCCGGCTGAACTTTCTACCTATGAGGATTTAGCTGATCCAAAGTGGGAAGGACGGGTTTGTATTCGCAGTTCGAGCAATATCTACAACCAATCTCTCATGGGATCGATGGTGGAGTCTGTGGGTGTTGAGGCGACGGAAACTTGGGCTGAAGGGCTGGTTAACAATCTGGCTCGGGAACCTGAGGGCGGTGACACAGACCAAATTAAAGCTGTTGCAGCAGGTCAGTGTGATGTGGCCGTTGCGAATCACTATTACTGGGCACGACTTGCAAAATCTGACGATGCCGCGGATCAACAGGTTGCCGATCAGGTTGGTATCTTCTTCCCCAATCAGGGCGATCGCGGTACTCACGTCAATATCAGCGGTGCAGGCGTTGTGGCTAATGCGCCCAACTATGAAAATGCAGTGATGTTTTTAGAGTATCTTGCTACGCCTGAGGTTCAAGCCATTTTTGCTGAGGCTAACAATGAATACCCAGTGGTCGATGGAGTTCAGACGGACGAAGTTGTATCTGGGCTGGGTGACTTCAAGGTCGACACAATTAATGTTTCAGCCTACGGCGGAAACAACTCTGAGGTCCTAGAGATCTCTGATCGGGCAGGCTGGAAATAGGGGATTGTCGCATTCAACTGTATTCGTTACAGATGATGGGTGGTGAGGCGTATCGTGCTTCACCACCGACTGTTTAATCCATGACTGGGTAAATAAAATTCATCGTGGAATGAAGGATTTGGGCACGCTTGGCGGCCCAAATCCTTCATTATTGGACGTTACGTTTTGAGCAGTGTTTTCATGTTGTGTGTCGCATATCCAATCACCTTTGGTGGCTGCCCTTGAGCAGAGGCCATGATGTCGAGGAAGCAGTCGCGGAGTTGGTCAGGATGGGTGAGTTCGTATAGGCGATCGCACACTCGATTCAAAATCGTTCTCACCTGAATCTCTTGCAAATCATCTGGGTCGCCTCGATCACTGACCAACGTGTGACTACGCAATAGCCCGAGATACTGAAGTTGGCGGGTCTGGGTGAGCTGACGAATGTCGGAACAGACCCGCCGAATAAACTGAGTCGTGACAAACTTCATCACGACTGGCTGCAACGTGAAGATGGCTTCGTTGCCGTCATTGGTGGAATCTTTCTCAATGAGCGATCGCCGTTGCAGAGATTGCAACGCACTTAGTAACTCCGTTGTGGATACTGAACGCCACAATTTCGTCTTGAGCTCACTGAGTGAAATCGGTTGACAGGCGATCGCTAGCCAGTACATCACTTCGATTTCTAGATCAGATAGCCGTTCAATTTGTTGAGACAGCAATTCGGTCACAACATCAGTGACAAACACGGTACTTTGGCTCATGAATTGAATGACGTCGCCACCAAAAAACTCCTGAACAAGTTTTGACACGACTCGCAAGGCAGAAGGGTTTCCCCGATATCGTTGAATCAAGGCATCAAACGTACTGCCTCGTTTGACCAGTCCCGTTGATTCAAGGAATTTTTTCCCATCCGTCATCGACATACCAGAGAGATTGATCTCTCGCACCGCATGTTCAGCCCCTGCCAAGGCCGACACCTCACGGGGGAGCTCTCGACTGATGACGACCACACAGCTCTGATGACGCTCAGTGCCAATGCGCCGGAGGAAAACCCCATAGGCTTCATAGCCAGTACGATATTGTCCGACCAACTCTCCACTCTGCAAGGCAGCTTCTACATCATCCAAGATCAGCAGACAGCGGCGATCGCGCAGACTATCGACAATCGCAGAGCCATCATTATCGATTGTTCCTAAAGGCGATGCAGTAGTGGTATCGCTCTCCGCATCATTATCATTGGTGGAGTTCACGAGTTCATCTGCGAGTTCGCTCAGCAGTTCACTTGGAGGCGGAGCACTCTGTAGCGACCGATATACCAATACATCAAAGGTGTCTTGGACTGCTTCAGCCGCTTTGACAACCAGTGATGTCTTGCCGATGCCAGCCATGCCAGATATGCCAATCAAGCGACATTGCTCGGTGGTCATCCAGGCATTAAGCGTCGCGAGCTCGGGCGATCGCCCGCAAAAGCTCGATATCTCAGGGGCTTCTCCCCAATTTTGATAGCGTGAATCAGTTGCAGCATTGTCACGAGTAATGACCTCATGCCATTGCAGCCCGAGAGCCTGACAATAGGCTTTAAATGCAGTTGCTCGGATCGGATGACGTCCGCCTAAAAACCGTTTCCAGGTTCCTCCCGAGATTCCATTGGCATAAGGTCCCCCGGCTTCGTAAGAACGGGTATTATCCACGAACTGACTAGCAGTGAGTAAGCATCGATCGTCATCGTCAGTACTCCATCCCCAGTCTTGTTCACGGCGAGCTTGATGAATCCGCTCTAGCCCTTTTGGAGAAGCAATTAGTGTTGGCATAGATGCACTCCAGACCTAAAGCTTGGTGGTGCTGTAAATCATGTCAAGATCAGATTTGTATCAGCTCTTCCTCAATATAGACCAATCCCAGCAAGAGTTAGATATTACTAAATGTTTCGCCTGTGTTTACAACGGTTTCATGGAGGAATAAGACCATCACGAATGAACTTGTTTCTTCATCGAGAAGCGAAACAGTAGGAGTGGCGTTGGTTGGTCAGGTTTAAGTTCGGGGCTAAAAACGCCCACCAATCATGATTTCGAGGCATTGAAGAGGGCTGCATACAATGCACACTAGAACCGTCGAAGAGACTATCAATCGTCTATTGGCCTCTTCTCAAGCGTGTTAATCATAGCAATGAACGTGTGCCCAAAATCACAAAATAATCACATCGAGCTGTACTGAGTCAACAGCTCGTGTTGTAATTTTTGTATCCTAAGCAACCGTCAAACATAAGAGCAATGGTGATCTCAATGTGATCTGGAAAAAAACGCTCAAAACCCCGATATTAATGTCATAGCGTGGCATCAATACCAAAGGGGTCTGTGCAATGTTCAGCTTAGGGCTTCGTTCCAACAGTTTTTTGAGTAAGAGCTTAAAATCTTCCGTTCGTCACAAAGGAACGACTGAGGTCAAAGCGTTTTCGGCTGGAGCCGATCGAGCAACCGTCACCAAACCTATTTGTCCGGGTTGCCCTGGGCGGGTTCGATATCAAGCAACATGGTGGCCTGCTCAATGCGCTGCTTCTGTTACGTTGAATCCTGGAGATGAGGTTCAAGTTGTTGGTATTCGCAATATTACCCTTCTTGTAGAGCCTGTTTTCAAAGCATCCTCCAATCAACAGGTTATCCAAGCTGCCTAGATTTTTTCCGTTTGTTTCCCGTTGAGTTCCTGAAGATCCTCACCTATACCAAGTGTCCCTTGTTTCTCACTGTGGATGATTCTGCAGCGTAGGACGAGGGAATTTTTGTAACTTGTATCAGGCTCAACATAGCGCTATGTGATCAAGTCAAACCGGCATTTTTGTAACGAATGGTGAGTTGTGCTTCTAGGGTGATGAAACATGTTGCATCGCATCAGTTCGATGTTTAAGCAGCGTGGCTTGAGGTAAGGGTCCTTGTAAGTGGCTCCATGGCAGCACGGCATCCAACGACCAGTGGTGATGAACGTAATAGTCGAGTTCGGGTAAAGTTCCTTTGAGTTCTTTAAACGCTCGACGATAACTTCCAAGTGAATCCCCATAGTGTCGGACCGTTTCAAGCAAGGTCGACAAACGGCGATCGCCCCGCGAGATGAGGGCTTGAATGACAGACCATTTGTAGCTTTCAGGTCGAAAATCGATGCCTTGTGAACGGAGCTGTTTTTGCAGTCGCTTGAGTCGTTTATCGGAGTCTGGGTTGACGCCATGCCACTGAAACGGCGTATGAGCTTTTGGAACGAACGTGCTGCATCCAAGGGTGAGTCGCAGACCCGGCGCTGCCTGTTTGATGGTTTTCATCATAGTTACCGTCTGCTCGACGTCATCTGGCGTTTCACCAGGAATGCCAACCATGCCGTAGAGCTTCATATTGCTGAGCCCACCCGATTTAGCATTTATGGCAGCTTGAGCAATGTCAGCCGTCTCCAGTTTCTTATTAATGATACGGCGCACCTGCTCGGATCCACTCTCGACTGCAATCGTAATGGATCGAGTATCG